>NZ_JBFRSD010000001.1:178629-408874 GCF_041473395.1 Vibrio sp. 10N.222.55.C6 | reverse complement strand
GACCCGGTGGGTTTAACTCTCTATGCTGCTTAGGTTTCTACTTAAGCAGCATAGTTTTCATATTCGGTTTGATTGTGTAAAAGCGACCATATAATTCGTGCGTTCTTCGCGGCCAGTGCCACTATTGCTCGGTTCATTCCTCTTCGTTCTAGAACGCCGCGACACCACTGACTTAACTTATCTTGCTTGTCGCCAAGGTTGGCAATCACGGTCCTTGCGCCATGAACTAATAGTGTTCGTAAGTATTTATCACCGTGTTTGGTTATTCGGCCTAAGCGAGGTTTTCCTCCTGTGGAATATTGCTTTGGTACGAGTCCTAGCCAAGCAGAGAAATCACGGCTTTTATCAAATTGAGAACCATTGCCTATCGAAGCAAGTATCGCAGTAGCGGTTTGCGGCCCAATACCTCGAACTTTCATCACTCGTTGAACATTAGCGCTGACCTTAGCAAAAGAGTCGAAGACTTGTTCAGTATCGGCGATACGTTGATTCAACTCTCCAAGGTGGTGATAAGCATCGGCAATCACCGTTCTTGCGAGATGTGGCAGTTCATTTTCTGCATCTTCAAGCATTAAGGGAACGTGTTTCATCAATGAAGAGCGACCAACGGGAATGATCAACCCGAACTCAGAAAGTAGGGCGCGCATGCGATTCATAAGCGCGGTGCGTTCACGAACCCAATGCTCTCTCATTCTATGTACCGATAAGATGGCTTGTTGCTCGGGGGATTTTACGGGCACAAAGCGAGTTGATGGACGCTGAACAGCTTCGCAGATAGCGACTGCATCATTAAGGTCGTTCTTCCCTTTAGTTCGATAAGGAACCACGTATTTAACGGCCATGATACGGGCGTCGTGCCCAAGTTTATTGAGTGTTCTTGCCCAATAATGTGCACCACCACACGCTTCAACGCCTATACGCATGAGTGGCATATTTGCTATTGTAGTCAGTAGTTTAGAGCGAGTTACCGATTTATGAAGTATGACCTTACCATTTTGGTCTACGGCATGAAGACTGAAGTGGTTTTTAGCTAGGTCGATACCGCAGAAATAAGAATAATCAGACATGGTGCCTCCGATGCATTTAAGTACCACATAAGTGTGGCAGATCCTCGGTAGGGGGAATCCATGTCATTCGTTAGGTGCTTTAGGGGTAGTTGTAAGTTGAAGTGGTTATTATTAAAGATGAATAAATTTAGTCAAATGGCGTGCGAGAGATATAAAGTATTTAAGCCTGTTGTTATAGATAGGCTTCTGAATTTATACAGTAAGTTGTTATACGAAAATCATCATAGCTATACTTTTCGCAATCAAGAAGTTGCTGCTTGTGTTATATGCCTAACAAAAAAAAGATTTTGGCTTATCATGTTTTCGTTGTTTCCTACAGTTTTTATGTCCAGCGAAAGTCTTCAATATCCTTTGGTTTCATTGTATATATCAATAAATGCAGCAGGTATTTTTTATATTGTTTTTAATTTGTATCCAGAGGTAAAGCAGAACTTTCGGTCGGCTAAACAGGCGTATCTATTAATCTCAAACATCCGAAAACGTAGAGCTTGGCTGTACAGTGAGTTTTTTGATGTGAATTTCTTTACAGAAGCAAATCGATTCCTTTCAAAAGAGAAATTTTCTGAAATAATTGAAATGCTAAGAAAAGCAAATGGTTATAGGACAGAATCCTGTGGGAATAACGGAAAATCAGTTTATTATACGCTCACTCCTCCGTTAGCCATAGCTATCAAGAACAGGGAAATAAATGTTATCGGTTACGATGTGCAAACGCTACAGGATGCTTGTGTCCATATAGCGAGAGACAATCTCAAAGATATTAAAAAGCTTAAAGAAATTCCGAACATTTCAGCTTTGGCGTTATACGATGCGATAAGTTATCTAGAACGTGAAATGGAACTAATTTTGCCTAGAGCGTTAACGGGATTATATGAAAATGACCTTGTTTCATACTTTCTCTATGCACCAGATAAACTTAATTATTACGCTCAAAAAGAGTTGCCGTACTATGTAGGAGGTCGGTTTGACTTGAAATTTGAAGCAACAAAAGAAGAGTCAATGCTAGCACGAGAGCTTTCAACGAAATGTTTCGCACGCACCTAACAATCGCATCAACACGATTTACTACACTCGGCATCTCAGGTTGTCGGGTGTTTCTCGTTTTAAGGTGTCAATTTTTAAGTACAATTGCATAGTAGTAAACGTGTTATGCAGGCGTTGCATTATTGGAGAAATACTTGAAGAAAATATCAATAATCGAAGGCTGCTCATTGTTTATAGCGGCAATGGCAATGATAGCGACATTTTGGCAAGCAGATATTTCAGAAGAGCACAATCGTAGAAGTGTCGTTCCGTATATTGTTGTGGAACAACCAGAATTGAATGAGGATGGGAGCGTTTCCTTAGCTATTCGTAATGATGGGTTAGGACCTGCAATTATCACTGGCATCGACTTTCATTTTAATGATGACATGCTAACTCAACGAAATGAACTGAATTGGAAACAAGTAGCTTCAACGTTTGAAAAATCGACAGGTCATAGTACGAAAGATTATCCAGTAATGTTTTATGGTATGACGGGAAAAATTCTCCTTTCTGCTGGAGAAGAGTTTGTATTGTTGTCCATTGATGAGAAGCATGTGAGTAACGATAGTGTTGGTTTTGCAGCGAGTTACTTTAACTACTTAAAGCCATCATTTTGTTACCGCTCTATATATGGTGACCTGTTCTTTACTAAAACCTCCAACGTGGAACGTCAAAAAGGCTCTTGTAATTTAGATGGTTCGGTGAATATTTTTGGTTCAGATATTAGATTTAAAGCTCCGTGGGATAAAGCTTTAAGTCACTCTGATATCTTTGGAGAATAATGCTAACTGTTTAAGACAGATTTCCAACGCATGGCATTTTTTATTCCATCGTTGGGTTTTGTGTTTACGGTGGTATGGTTAGGTTTCGTGGTGGCGTTGCTCACACCTTAACAGGGCTATAACACAAAATCAGGCTATTGCTCAAAATTGCTATTTGAACTATTATTTGTACATTAAATTGTACCATAGGGAGTTCAACATGAGCCGCATCCATTTTGATCAAGATATTCAGCCTTTGTCTGAATTTCGTGCTGGCGTGACGTCATTTATTAAACAGATTAACGAAACTCGCAGACCACTAGTTATCACACAACGTGGTAAGGGTGTTGCGGTTGTCCTTGATGTTGCAGAATATGAAGCAATGCAAGAGAAGATCGAGTTACTGGAAGAAATGCGTACTGCTGAAGCACAATTAGCTTCAGGTTTAGGTGTTTCCAATGAAGACGCTCGTGCTCAAGTATTGGGGCGCATTAAGAAATGAAAGTAGTCTGGTCACCACTAGCATTACAAAAGTTAGGTGATGCAGCCGAGTTTATTTCACTGGATAATCCAGTGGCGGCAGAAAACTGGGTTAATGAGGTTTTTGATAAAACTGATTTACTCTCAAGTATGCCTGACATGGGGCGAATGGTTCCTGAGCTGCCTCATACCAATTACCGTGAAATTTTGTTTGGTCACTATCGAATCATATATAGCCTCAGCCATGAAATTCGCGTCCTTACAGTACGAAATTGTCGTCAGATACTAACGGAAAGTGACGTGTAGCAATTGTGTTATAACAAGCAATTTAAGAGGGATTCACAACGCTTGGCACTTTTGCTCCTACTTCAAGTTAAGTGTTTATGGCACAATGCGTTAGGTTTGGGTGGAGGCGTTGTTCACCCCTTAATTGGGCTAGTTAGTTGCCCAGAGGAAGTAATCAATCCATTGGGAACTTTTGTTTCTGGTGGAGTACGCGCATAATTCGGATAATGTCGCCTTCGATCCAATAGGAGACGATCATTGAAATCTCAGGAATTATAAGTAATTGCCCACGAATGCCGTCTCTCTGTACACCCATTAGAGGCTGCTCAAGCAAGTTTTCTACTTTTGTTTCAATGAGGTTGTCAGCGTTTTCTGCCGCATCAGGGTTGAAGTCATAGATAAACTCAAAGATCCTTTCACGATCATTGAGTGATTCTTCTTCCCATAAAATCATTGCTTACCTCGATTACGTATTCTGGCTTTGCGTTCTTCCATTCGAGATTTAGCAGTTTGGTGTTCAACGAAAACGGATTCTCCTGAGTCAAACTTCTCAAATGCTAGGTTTACTTGTTCAGTTAGCCATGCATCGTGAGATAATGTCTGTCTTTGTTGCTCAGCGAGTTGCTCAGTAAGCTCACGGCAAGCACCACTCAGTGTGCGACCTTGGCTCTCAGCCATCTGTTGAGCTAGGCGTTTTGTTTCTTCATCAACACGAAATTGAATTCTAGTGTCCATGATATATTCCTTTATTGGTGTGTGTACAAATGTTAGCACTCACCTTTGAGATGGGCAACTGACAAGCTACTATGGCGCCAATAACTAACTTTTGGTGCTATGTTTCATCGCACATAGTCCCATATCTCATCAACCATTGCAGAACGTTAAATGATAGGTCACCACAATCTGTAGAGGAAAGTGCATTGAAGTTAACCAATAAACTCGTACGTTATCCGCACATTGATGTTGATCGTGCGTTTGAAAAAGAAGCTGAATTATTGCAGCAAATTCAGGCGGGTGAGATTGGGCAAGCCTTAATGTTGTGGCAAGCAAAAGCGCCGACACTTGTTTTGCCCGCAGGTAAAAAGTGGCCTGTGACCGTAGAGTCTAGAAAACAACTCGCGGCACAAGGTTGGCAACTCACCTCACGTAAAACAGGCGGCGCTCCCGTTCCCCAACTGCCGGGGATCATTAACTTATCGCACATTTACCATTGGCCTCGTGATGAAGCCTACAACATCCAAAAAGCGTATCTACATCTGTGCAATGTCTTAACCCTGTTTTTTAAAGAACTGGGCATCGATGTGGATGTACACGCGACTCCCGGTTCTTATTGTGATGGTGACTACAACCTCAATATCAATAAACAAAAAATAGTGGGCACGGCGCAGCGTGTTTTGCTTAAACAAGGGGGCGGCCAAATCGTACTTTCGCAAGCTTGTATCTTGTTGGATGTCGACCTAGAGAACATCGTTGCACCCGTAAATTTTTATAATCAAGTTTGTGGCAATCCAACCGTGGTGGACGCGCAAGTTCATACTCCGTTGTCCGCACATCTGACAACTCTACCCAACGTAGACTCACTCTTTCAGCAGTTAAGCCAAGCTTTCATCAAGCATGCGTGATACCAACCTTTCGTTAACGCCAAACTAATTTGCCGATGGTAGAACGATTTCAATACTATGTGTCGATGACAACGAATGGGTTGAACTTGAGGCGGTGAGAACTTTATAATGTTACTTGTAACATAATAAAGAGTTCAAATAGTTATGACAGAACAGCAGAAGAAAACTCGAACCACACTTCAAGATGTTGCAGACAAAGTGGGGGTCACAAAGATGACCGTCTCTCGTTACATGCGCAATCCCGATTCAGTCGCAGCCAAAACTCGCGTTAAAATTGCAGCGGTTATTGAAGAGATGGGATACATCGAAAACAAAGCGCCAGCTATGCTCTCTAAATCGTCGAGTAAAGCGATCGGTATCTTGCTCCCTTCGTTATCAAACCAAATCTTTGCCGCGTTTGTTCAAGGTATCGAAACGGTTACTAAAGAGAATGGCTACGAGACGTTGCTTGCTCACTTTAGCTATGATGCTGTGGAAGAAGAGGAAAAGATTGCTTCGCTGCTTTCGTATCAAGTTGATGGGTTGATATTGACGGAAAGCCACCACACCCCCCGCACGTTACAGATGATCAAGAATTCAGGTGTTTCTGTTGTTGAAACGATGGAACTCCCAACCAATCCGATCGATATGGTTGTTGGCTTGGACCATATTGATGCTTCTTACCATGTCGTGAAGCGAATGATTGAAGCTGGTAAACGCTCTATTGCTTACTTTGGCGCTCGATTGGATGCGCGAACCAAGTTGCGTTTGCAAGGCTATGACAAAGCGATGTATGAGGCTGGATTAGAGCCTAAACACGTGTTGACTGAACAGCACTCTAACTTCTCTTTGGCTGAAGATCTGCTTGATCGCGCTCTTGCGGATTACCCAGATCTAGATGGCGTGTTCTGCACCAATGATGACATCGCGATAGGTACCTTGCTCATTGCCCAGCAACGTGGAATCCAAGTGCCGCAACAGCTATCTGTGGTGGGCTATAACGCGTTAGATATCGGTCAAACCATACGCCCAAAACTGACTAGCGTGGATACGCCACGTTATGAAATAGGTAAGAAAAGTGCCGAGCTACTGCTTGCCCGATTGAAAGGTGAGCCAGTCACGGAAACGGTAGTGGATATGGGCTATCGCATCACGGATGGCGAAAGCGTTTAACCAAGTATGGTGGAAACGGAAAGGGGCATCGAAATGATGCCCCTTTTGCTTTTACATTTAAGCGATGACACAGTTAGACGATAAAACTCGCCCCTTGTTCTGCACTCGAAACGCTTTGGCGCATCACGCTAAATAGGTTGCGCCCCATGGTTTGCTGGTTAGCGTCTACCTCAAACACCTTCGCTTGGCGAGACTGCATGTCGTTGAGGTTATTGAGTTCGCCACTCGCGCAATCTAAGCGCAGGATATCGCCTTCGCGAACAAGCCCAATAGTTCCTCCTCGAATGGCCTCTGGTGAGACATGAATCGCGGATGGGATCTTTCCTGAGGCTCCAGAAAGGCGCCCATCAGTAACCAGAGCCACTTTAAACCCTTGTTTCTGAACATTACCTAGAATCGGCATAAGCTTGTGCAGTTCAGGCATACCGTTCGCAGCTGGGCCATTGTTTATTACCACAACAATGCAATCTTTGTTGAGTTCACCTCGTTGATACGCAGCTTCTACCTTATGTTGGCAATCAAAAACTACCGCAGGTGCTTCTATTACACGTTGCTCTTCTGCAACCGCTGACACTTTAATCACTGCGTTGCCAAGGTTCCCTGAAAGGACTCGCGTTCCGCCTGTGCTTTGGAATACCTGTTCTTGGCCTGCAATTACCTCTGCATCTGCCGACTGTTTGCACTTTTTCCACGTTAGCTTTCCATTTTCAAGTTCTGGAATACTCATTTGATCTTCAAACGAGCCAAAGGTAGGTGTGACATCTCGGTGCAGTAAGTTGGCTTGATCTAAACGGCGTAACAGCGCGGGAACTCCTCCTGCCGCTTGGAACGCATTCATATCTGCTGGACCGTTGGGATAAACTCGAGCAAGTAAAGGCACCACATAGGATAGATCGCTGATGTCTTGCCAAGTCAGAATAAATCCTGCTGCGCGTGCTACCGCGACCATGTGAATGCTGTGGTTGGTACTGCCACCTGATGCGAGTAGGGCAACAATGCCATTGATTAAGCTTTTAGCGGTAAAGACTTCAGAAAGTGGGCGGAAGTTTGCGGCTTGTGGTGTCATTGAAGCAATTTCAATGGCGGCATGCTGAGTGAGTGATGCGCGCAATTCAGAGTCAGGGTGAATAAACGCTGAGCCCGGAAGCATCAGCCCCATCGCTTCAAATACCAGCTGATTGGTATTGGCTGTGCCGTAAAAAGTGCAGGTGCCCGCTGAGTGATAAGCGTTGCACTCCATATCCAGTAAGGCACTTTTTCCTACCTTACCAGCCGCGTATTCTTGGCGAATATGTACTTTCTCATCATTGCTGATGCCCGTTGCCATCAAGCCCGCCGGAACAAAAGCGGTGGGTAGATGTGCAAAAGAGAGCGCGCCCATCAGTTGTCCTGGAGCTATCTTGTCGCAAATACCAAGTAATAGGGTTGAATCAAACACGTTGTGACTCAGTGAAAGAGCGGTCGATTGAGCAATCAAGTCCCTTGAAAACAAAGACATATCCATGCCTGGTTGGCCTTGAGTTACCCCATCGCACATCGCGGGAACACAGCCCGCTACTTGAGAGGTGTGGCCGAACTTAGCTAACGCCTTTTTGATCTGATCTGGATAGTGTTGATACGGCTGGTGAGCGCTTAACATATCGTTGTAAGAGCTGATTAACGCCACATTGGATTTAGTGAGATCAAGAATCGAGCGTTTCTCATCGGAGCAAGAAGCTGCGACAGCATGAGCCAAGTTGCCGCAAGAAAGCCCTTTACCACCTTTGCCAGCAGAGGCTTGGTGTTGGGTTCGGTTTAGAAACGCTTCATGAGTCTCTTTGCTTCGTTCAATTAATCGTTGAGTCACCGCTTGGATGGTTGGAAGGGTCATGCTGTTTCTGCCTCATCAGTCATTGAAAGCACAATCGCAGCACAGTCCACAACGTCATCAATATCGCCATCAATGCTGATGACAACCGTATCTGGCTCGTGATCGGGTCTTTCTAATGTTTCGAACTGGCTTTTAATCATGTTCTCTTTCATGAAGTGGCCTTGGCGCTGACGCATTCGATGCAAGATCAGGTCAATGTTGCCATCTAAAAAGAGAAAGGTGAGGTTTTTGTTCCCTTCGCGAATTTGGTCGCGGTACTTCTTCTTCAACGCAGAACACACAATAATGCCGTGCTCATTTTTACTTTCTAGGCTGTACGCTGCATCACGAACGCGTTCCAGCCATGGAATGCGATCATCATCATTAAGAGGTTGGCCTGACGCCATTTTTTGAATGTTTGCTCGAGGATGAAGGTCGTCACCATCAATGAACTTACGCCCAAGTTTTTTTGCCAACTGCTCGCCTATCGTGCTTTTCCCACAAGCACTGACACCCATGACGATGACACTACTACCAGCCATAACTCAATCCTCTTAACAAATTTGCGCGTGATCTCAATTTTGAACATCGCTTGTAAATATGGCTTTATCTTATAAGCGTTACCGGTAACATGTTACCGGTAACTTAAGGAAGTGTGATGAAGGACACAAAACAACAATTCACAACAATTGTGATTGTTTTTGCATCCTACTGACGGAAAATTAGTCACATCTCACTATATTCGCGTTTAAAAATCACTGGAAAGAGATCTTTGGGGGATAAAATGGCCAACGATTACCGCGCAATTGCGAAATCTGTTGTTGAGCATCTTGGGGGCAAGACAAATGTGGCTGCCCTAACACACTGTATGACTCGACTACGATTCGTTTTACACAGCCAAGATGGCGTCGATATTAACAAGCTAAAAGCACTGAAAGGTGTGATGGGTGTTGTTGATAATGGAGACAAAGTACAAGTTATCATTGGTAACGAGGTATCGTATGCATACAAAGAAGTGATGGCGCTTTGTGAGCTATCCACTGTATCTGAGTCAGAGGTTCCTGCTAAAAAAGAGAAGCTAACGGCTAAGTCAATTGGTGCGAAAATGTTGGACGCACTGGTTGGTACCATGTCGCCTCTTATCCCAGCAATCATTGGCGCTTCAATGGTCAAACTGCTCGCCATGGTACTTGAGATGCTGGGCTGGGTTGAGCCAAATGCACCTACCTTGATTATCTTGAAAGCGATTGGCGATGGCGCCTTCTTCTTCCTACCGGTTATGGTTGCCGCTTCCGCATCGATCAAATTCAAGACCAATATGTCTCTTTCCATTGCGATTGCCGGTGTCTTAATCCACCCGAACTTTATGGAATTGATGGCGCAAGCAGCAGAAGGCAAGCACGTTGATTTCTTCGGTATCCCAATCACGTCAGTGAAATACACCTACACGGTTATTCCTGTACTTGTGATGACTTGGGCTCTTTCTTACATAGAACGTTGGGTAGATAGCATTACCCCTGCTGTGACTAAAAACTTCCTGAAACCTATGCTTATCGTATTGATTGCAGCTCCGGTTGCTATCGTACTTATCGGTCCATTTGGTATTTGGGTTGGTACTGCACTTTCAGCGCTTGTTTACACAATTCATGACACATTAGGTTGGTTGTCGGTTGCTATCATGGGCGCACTGTGGCCTCTACTTGTTCTTACTGGTATGCACCGTGTATTTACTCCAACGATTATTCAAACCATTGCTGAGACGGGTCGTGAAGGTATGGTTATGCCTTCAGAAATCGGTGCCAACCTCGGTATGGGTGGTGCGTGCCTGGCTGTTGCTTACAAAACCAAAAACAGCGCACTAAAGCAGACATCATTAGCCGCAGGTGCTTCAGCTATCTTCGCCGGTATCTCTGAGCCTGCATTGTACGGCGTGCTTGTTCGTCTGAAACGTCCACTTATCGCAACAATGATTACTGGTTTTATCGTAGGTGCATTAGCGGGCATGGGTGGCCTTGCGAGTCACTCGATGGCAGCACCAAGCTTGTTTACGAGTGTTCAGTTCTTCGATGTGAATGACCCAATGAGTATCGTTTGGGTGTTCGGTCTGATCGCATTGTCTATTGTTCTGTCATTTGTTCTAACCCTAGTTTTAGGCTTTGAAGATGTTCCAGAAGATGATGCCGATGAGAAAGCAACTTCAGAGTCAGCAAACAAAGAAGCTGGTAAGGCAGAAGACAAGCCGACAGTAGTGTCCGCGTCTTAATTAGAATTGATTAATTTATTCAGTCACCTTACTTCAGCGTAAGGTGACTTTTATTGTTTCCGAGGTATTCGATGTCAAACATTCAATTTCCCGAAGATTTCTTATGGGGCGGCGCTATTGCTGCAAACCAGTCTGAAGGCGCTCACTTAGCGGGTGGTAAAGGCCTAACAACCGTAGATATGATCCCTTATGGTGAGAACCGCATGCCAATTAAGCTTGGTCAGGTTGATAAGGTGACGCTCAGCGAAGACGAGTTCTACCCAAGCCATAACGCGATAGACTTTTATCACCGTTACAAAGAAGACATCGCCTTGCTGGCAGAGATGGGATTTAAAGTCTTCCGCGTATCCATCGCTTGGAGCCGAATCTTTCCAAAAGGTGACGAGCTAGAGCCGAACCAAGCTGGCTTAGATTTTTACCGTGATGTTTTTGAAGAGTGTAAGAAATACGGTATTGAGCCGCTCGTTACCTTGTGCCATTTCGATGTGCCTATGCACTTGGTCAACGAGTATGGTTCGTGGCGTAATCGTAAGATGATTGAGTTCTTTAGCCGTTACGCGAGAACCTGTTTCGAAAACTACAAAGGCTTGGTGAAATACTGGTTAACTTTCAACGAAATCAATATTTTACTAGCGAGCCCGTTTTCTGGTGCTGGATTGTTGTTTCAGGAAGGCGAAAATCACGATCAAGTGAAGTACCAAGCAGCTCACCATGAGCTAGTAGCAAGCGCTTTGGTAACCAAGATTGCCCATGAAGTTGATGAGCAAAACCAAGTGGGTTGTATGCTGGCGGGCGGTAACTTCTATCCATATTCATGTAAGCCAGAAGATGTGCTGATGGCTATGGAAAAAGACCGCGAGAACCTGTTCTTTATCGATGTTCAATCGCGTGGTTACTACCCATCTTATGCTCAAAAAGTGTTTGATAACAAAGGTGTGGTGCTTGAAACACAAGAAGAAGATTTCGAGATTCTGAAAAATACTGTCGATTTCATTTCTTTCAGTTATTACGCTTCACGCTGTGCTTCCGCTGATATGAATGCAGGAAATACGAGTGCAGCGAACGTCGTTAAGTCCATCAAAAACCCTCATCTTCCAGCAAGTGATTGGGGCTGGGTCATTGACCCTACAGGTCTTCGAATTACGATGAACACACTCTATGACCGTTACCAGAAACCACTTTTCTTGGTAGAAAATGGCTTAGGTGCTCGTGATACCTTGGATGACACTGGAGAAGTGAACGATGATTACCGCATTGATTACCTTCGTCAGCACATTGTTGCGATGCATGAAGCAATGGAAGACGGTGTACCATTGATGGGTTACACACCTTGGGGTTGTATCGATCTTGTTGCGGCGTCGACCGGAGAGATGAGCAAGCGCTATGGGTTTATCTACGTGGACAGAGACAACCTAGGCAATGGTACGTTAAATCGTATTCCTAAAAAGTCATTCCACTGGTACAAAAAAGTGATCGCAAGCAACGGCAGCGACTTGGCTTAATTTGTCTGTTTGATAATGAGAGAAATGAACAATGAAAACAATTGAACAGCGACTCAGAGATATTCGCATCGTTCCGGTGATCGCCATTAATGACGTTGCTCAGGCTGTGCCGCTTGCGAAAGTACTGGTTGAAAATGGCTTGCCTTGTGCTGAAGTGACATTTCGTACAGAAGCGGCAGCAGAGTCGATTCGTTTGATGCGTGAAGCTTACCCTGAGTTACTGATTGGCGCAGGTACTGTGCTGACTACAGAGCAGGTGGATACTGCCATTAATGCGGGTGTTGATTTCATTGTCAGCCCAGGTTTGAATCCAACCACAGTCAAATACTGTCAGCAAAGAGGGGTTACGATTGTTCCTGGAGTGAGTAACCCAAGCTTGGTTGAACAAGCAATGGAAATGGGGCTTAAGACACTAAAGTTCTTCCCTGCCGAGCCATCTGGCGGTGTCGCAATGTTGAAAGCGTTGACGGCTGTTTACCCGGTTAACTTTATGCCTACAGGCGGTGTAAGCCCAGCGAACGTTGAGTCTTACTTAGCACTGAAATCAGTCGTTGCCTGCGGTGGAACTTGGATGGTACCGACAGACAAAATGGACAAGGGTGATTGGGATGGAATCGCAGAATTAGTCCGAGCGGTCGGCTCCAGATAGTTCGATAGAGAGATACATAGCTAGAAAATGAAAGGGCCAGCTGACACTGGCCCTTTTTGTGGCTGCTTCAAACGATGTAGAGGTTACTCGTTACCAAGCAAAGGTTTTAATGACGTTTTGCTTAGTGATTGGGTTATGCGCGATGTCTTGATTTATCTTATCAAGAAACGGCTTACGAGCCTGAGGCAACATGCCACGCATTGGTGAGATGTTATTGCCGTGGTCACCCCAGTAGTAGCAATCGAAATCTTCTAGGTTTTCGAGCAAGTATTTTTCTTCTTCCAGAATCTGCAATGGCGTTGGTAAAACAAACTCGCCACGGTTTACTTCTTTTTCCAATACCGATCCCGGTTGAACGGCTAAAGCCATCGGTGCAATCGCATCTGGCTGCATGATGTTCAACAAGCTGGTGGTATTAATCGCATGCTCTATAGAACGCTCTTTGCCGCCAAGGCCAAAGATGAAAGAAGCCAGTACCTTGATGTCTGCTTCACGGGCTAGGTTCATTCCTTCAATCGCATGCTCACGCGTCATGCGCTTTTGAATGCGTTCAAGCAAAATTGGGTCACCGGACTCCAAGCCTGAATAGGCCATGCTTAAACCTGCCGACTTAATCTCTTTTAATTCAGACAAGCTCTTACGACGGAAGTCATTGAACCCTGAATACAGAGAGATGTTCTTGATCTCTGGGAAGGTGATCTTGATGTAATCCAGAATCGAAATCAGCATCTCGGTTCTAATCGCCATCACATTACCATCGACCAAAAAGATAGATTCAACATGCGGGTAGATTTTTCTCGCCGCATCAATATCTTAAAAGATGTCTTTGATGTCTCTTACTTTGAAACGCTTATCATCAAACATCGTGCAGAAGGTACACTGGTTATTACTGCACCCCAATGTTGTCTGGATGAGTACGCTCTCTGCTTCCATCCAAGGACGATAAACTTTACCTTCAAAACGCATAAATGCTCCTCGGCCGTAGCCTGTGTTGTTTCGACGGGGGCAAGTTTAGCAATCTGCATCTTGGGTGATAATTGGGCAAAGCGGGGAATCAGTATTAAAGAAATCTTAATAATCGAAAGAGCGCGCAGTTCTTTGTCTGTATAGATAGAACTGCGGCTTGGATTGTGTGTGTGGTGGTGGGGGGGAGTGTTAGTGGTCGTTTTTTACTAATGAATGATCAGTGCGTAACGCACAGCTTTTCTTCGAGTAATTGATTAAGCACTGTCACCAGCTTGTGGTTCTTAGTGTTGTCTAATGCGTCGGCGTGCGGGTCTTTGAACAACCCAGAATCATTATCAAAATATTGACCAGAAGCGTTGGCAAACTCATCACTGAGCGCAGCACGACAAAGAATATCGGCTCCAATCGCAAGGTCGTTGCCATCAACGCCATAAGCATCTTTCACTAATTTACTACCAAGGAAAGAAGCTGGGTTTACAGGGATAATTGCGGTGCCTTTGTCTAAAAGAGTATTGGCTAATTCGATGGACCACATCGTTAGCGCCAGCTTACTTTGCGCGTAAACCGGACCATCAAGTTCGCCCGCATTCGGACTGATTAATGCATCTAGATCTACGGGTGCTTGGGCTGCTGAAGATAGGTTGACGATACGACCTGTCGCATCAAAAAGAGGAAGCAGCTTTTGTGTCAGTAGATACGGCGCAATGGTGTTTACGACAAAACGCACATCAAGATTGTCTGGAGTGGTGATGTCCGACACCTTATACACACCTGCGTTGTTAATGAGTATATCGAGTCGTTTGTGATCGCTTTTGATTTGGGTTGCGAGCGCCTCAACTTCAGAGAGCGTCGATAGGTCTGCGATGTAGCTTTCGATGATTGCATTCTTAGACAGGCGAGACAGAGCGGTCACGACTTTATTGACCTTAGCTGGGTTGCGGCCATGAATTAGAACATGGTGCCCTTGCTGCGTTAGTGCTTTTGCGGTCTCTAAACCAATGCCATCCGTGGCACCTGTGATCAGAATTATTTTTTGCATATTCCGTCCTTCAAAAAATAGTTTGAACAACGTTATAACAAAGATTAATGACACATAGTTGCATTTGGCTCACAAGCTGAAGACTCAAATGTGAGTCTATGGGGCAAATAATGACCATTTTAACACTTGGTGGTTAACCGTTGGCGTTTAACGATTAAGTAAGACAATGGGTCAGTTTGTGACTGACCCAAATTAAGAGAAGTGACCGAGTTATTTGATGTCTTGAACGTTCATAACCAGAGTTTCCCAGTTACGTTGGTTTTCCATATCGTGCTCTAGGCCTTGCTCATCGGCAATTTGGAAGCGCTTAACCGCAGGGGTTTTGCTCGTAGCTTGATACAACCAATAAGCTTCCGCTTTGAGTGCTTCGGCTTCGTCAGCATCAAAGTCTCTTGCCCTTGAACATTCACAGTACCGAAGTCAAAAGTGACGGTAAGAATTCCATCCTCGGCTTGAGCTTTAAACGTTGTATAACCTTGATATACCATTTCCATATTCCTTCTGAGAGATTTCATTTCAGCCTATTCAGTGTGAATGCGACCTAAATTCAGGCTAGCGAGGAATGTTCGAACCAACAATTAACCATTAAACGAAACACTATTAACGAATTATTAAGAGTGTTGGCGCGTTTGATAATTTCAATTTATTCAGTGTCTTAGATGGATATTTTAACGTTGAAGGTATCTTGCTAATTCGATTGTCAACGAAATCTAAAAACTCATTCCTTGTCTGGCGCTCTTATCCTTTTCATTTAGCTTCGTATACTGCTCAACTAGGTAATTAGCCCCAAGGTACAGACAAGAGTGAACCGACTTATGCAGATGAGATCCGCGACTTTGAAAACCATTATTGAGAAAACGCTGCCACTGACGCTGGGTGTGTTTGCGATCATGATGGTTCAATTGGTCGATTCGATCTTTATTGGTCAGCTAGGGGTGAATGAATTGGCGGTTCACGGTATCACCTTGCCATTTCAAGCAGCGTTTACCGGTGTTCAAGTGGGCATCGGTGTGGCGGCAACGTCCATTATTTCTCAAGCGGTAGGGGCAAAAGAACAACGTAAATCTACTTCAATTGCGACGCTGTCGGTTGGATTTGGAGTGTTGGTGATTGCTTTGATCTGCATAGGGCTGATTGTTTTTAGCGATTCTGTTTTTGCGTCGTTTGTGAATGATGTCTCTGACGCTCAATACCAATCCATGCTGTCTATTTTTAATGTGTACTGGCCACTGTGGTTGTTCAGTGCATTGATGGTGGCGGTGCTTTATCTGGCCACCTGCGTTTATCGTGCCAATGGCGATACCAAAACAACCGGAAGCATGTTCTTGGCTGCTAGCGTGATTAACCTAATTCTCGACCCTATTCTGATCTTTGGATTGGATATGGGCATCGCAGGGGCGGCGATCGCATCGAGCATTGGCTACGCTTTCGGCGCAATCTACATGCTAATCAAGTCTCGCGGCAAAGGTTGGTTTGGCTTCAATGGCGCGTGCAGTAACCGAATCAAAGGCTACAGTTTTGAGTTATTCAAGACGGTAATGCCAACCACTGCGAATCAGATATTACCTGCGGTCAGCGCGTTCTTCTCAATGCTATTGATTGCGAGAATCGGAACCGATGAGATGGCTTTTTGGAGCTTACTCGCCCGTGTTGAAAGTTTTATGCTGGTGTTTTCTCTTGCTCTGACGATGTCTATCCCGCCTATGATTGGTCGTTACCTAGGGGCGCAGCAGCGATGCAAAATCCCTGAGCTATTGAATACAACAGCGAAGTTCTTATTGGTTTTCCACACCGTGATGGCAACATTGTTGGCGCTGTTTAGTGGCTGGATTATTCCTGTTATCTCGGAAGAACAAAGCATACGCAGCTGGTTTGAAGTGACCTTGTTATTTATACCGTTCAGCTATGGGCCGCTTGGGCTTTGCATGTTGGTTGCGTCGGTCTTTAATGCCTTGGGTGTGCCGCGTAAAGCTTTGAATGTCTCTTTCCTACGCTTGTTTGTTTTCTACATTCCCGCTTTATGGATCGGCTCGATAACCGGAGACATGGTCAATGCGGTTATTGCTGCGACAGTCGCCAATGTTTTAGCGGGCGCTTTTGCATGGTTTAAGCTTAATGCCTATATTAAAACTCACATTATTCCCCGTGCCGCTGCGGCCAATAAGCAGCGTGTACTCAGCGCAGGCTAGCCATTATTGATGAACATTGAACATCTAAAATTGTTTGTGCGACTCGCGTCTACGCACAATATAGGTCAAGCAGGACAAGAGCTTGGGTTGTCACCTCCGGTAGCCAGTATTCATATCGGAAAACTCGAAGAGAGCCTAGGTGCTATCCGCGTCGATCACGGTGAAGCGGTAAGGGATGTATGTGTCGATGGCTTGGGCATTGCCATGTGCGCGAGTTGGATAGCATACAAGCAGCTCGCGGAAGGTTCGCTGGTTGAGGTGTTGCCGGATTACCCTTTAAAGGATGAGGCGGCTATCTGGGCGGTATACCCGAGTGCTCAGTTACTTGCACCAAAGGTGCGCGTATTTATCGATTACTTTGTTCAATATTATGGTTCACCTTCTTATTGGGATTGCGACGTAAACGGGCAAACTCAATAGCGATTCAGAAGCATATATTGAGAACAAATAAGAAAGCCCCAACCAAAAGGGAGGGGCTTGTTTTTATGTTCTTTATAGAACGTTTTTCTAGCTAACTGCTGTTGTTTTTATTTAGTGTATCCGGCGTTTAATGAGCGTGTACCGCTGAATCTTGGTATAGCTCTGCATCAACTTCTTCGCCTTTACTTGGGCGCGGTACAATCTCAAAAGAGGTGTCAGCTTCTGTCAGTGAAGACAGCAGTTTGTTAAGTGATGTCTTATCACCTTTCACGCCTGCTTGTCCGTCTTCTAACAGTTTTCCAAGGCTTGTTTTCTTAAGCACGATGTCAGACACGTCAGACTTATTGATGATCAGTGTCGTATCCGCATCTTGCAGCTCTGATACTTGGATGTTGTTCAGGTTGCCGTTAGACATCTCAACGTAGTAGAACTCTTTTACATCAGGCAACTGAATATTCAATGTAAATGGTGTTTCTTGTGCTTTTAGCGAATCCACTTTTACGGCTAAGTAATCGAGTAGGTTTTCAATCGTCATGTTCGCTAACACATCCGGAGATGCAGTTTTCGGTGCGCCCGGTTGTGTGCCAATACGAAGCTCTTGAGCGCCGGTTAGGTAGATGTTTCTCCAACCTGCACCTTCTGATTGATAACCCAACTGCTCGTATGTATCTGCCAATAAGCCACGTGCAACTTTGTTCTCTGGCTCAGCTTGAATCACCTTATTCAGTGCTGTTGCAACGAAGCGGTATTCACCTTCTTGGAAATCTTGCTGCGCTTTTTCAATCACAGCATCGCTGCCGCCCATGTACTCAACAAACTTCACCGATTCTGACTCGATTGGTAATGGATTAAGATTAGCTGGGTTCATGTCGAAGTAACCAAGATACATGTTGTACACAGCGCGAGCGTTGTGAGAGTAAGTACCGTGGTAACCGTTGGTGTGCCAAGACTGTTGGATGCTGTCTGGCATGACCTTGTAAATCTCGTCACCGATGTCTTGCAGAACCACGCCGTTATTGGCTAAGCGAAGCGTTTGGTTATGAGTAAAACCGTAAGCGTCACGCTGCATTTTTAGGTAATCAGAGATCTCTTGTTCGCCCCAGATTGGCGATGAGTGAGACGCAAACAACACCTCTGTTTCTTCGCCCCAAGTGACTAACATCTCGTTGATCTTCTTAGACCATTTCAAGCCGTCACGTACTTTAGCGCCACGCAGCGTGTACAGGTTATGCATGCCTTGGTAAGTCAGCTCGCCAGTCCAAAGTGCTTTCATGCTTGGAATATACGTCACCATTTCAGAGGCCGCTTCGGTACCTGAAGCATCCATGAATTGCATTTCTAGGCCGTCAATAACCAGAGTTTCAATCTCTTCGTTATGGTTCAGCTCGTAGTCTGGCAGTACGTAAGTAATGCTACCGGTTGATAGGCCTTTCGACAGTGCAGCATCAACAATACCGTGCTCGTGTCGGTTCAGGGTTGCACCATACTGATAAGCGGTACGACGAGACATTGCATTACCCGCCAATACGTTTTCGTCGACGATCTCTTTAGTAATGTTTTTCGAACCGTACACTTTTACATCTGGGTATGCGTCTTTGATTGCTCTTGCGCCACCAAAGTGATCAGCGTGCGAGTGAGAGTAAATCATAGCAACGACGGGAAGTTCGCCGCCATCAGGCACATTGCTCTTGAAGAATTTGAGTGATTTAGCGGCCGCTTCTTTGGTAAGAAGAACGTCGTAAGCGATCCAACCGTTGTCACTACGAATGAAAGAGATAGACGCTAAGTCAGCACCTCGAACTTGGTAAACTTTACCCGGAACAACTTCATATAAGCCTTCTGCTGCTTGGTTCAGTACCGCTTGGCGCCACAGTGAAGGGTTTACTGAATCTGGTGCTTGGTCTGCATTCGTCACACTTGGGTCGATAAAGTTAAAGCTATTGCGAATGATGTCGCCCGTCTCTTGGTCGAAGCTAGCAATAAGACCCTTGTTGTTATTGTCGAAAGCGCGAGTGTCGGCAAAGTTAAGTGTTTTTGCGAACTCTTGGTTTGCCTTAGTCGTCATCTCGGTTGCGCTTTTGCCACCTTGGTCGCCAATTTCGCTGAAGTGTGCGTGGTCATGGTTAGCTGCAACTGCAGGGAATGCGAGCGAGATAGCTAGGAACAGTGATGCATTTTTGAACGTGCGTGAAGTCGTCATAAGAGCCTCTTCATTTCAGAATTTTGTTTCGTTGAGGCGATTATAGGAATAAGACATATAGCAAAAAATAAAGTAAGCTTTATTTAATACATCACGATTGGCTATGTATTGAGTCATGCAATGGTTGGGGAACGAAGGCGAATCCTGACCTATGATTGATTAAGACCACATTGACAGGGAGAGTAACGGTGAGCGACGTGGAAAAGTTGGATTTAAATCTATTGAGCGTGTTCTTAGAAGTGTATCGATTAAAGTCGATCACGCTTGCATCAGAATCGCTTGGTATGACTCAGCCTGGGGTTAGCGGGGCATTGAAGCGATTGCAATCTCAGCTTGATACCGACCTGTTTATTCGTGAAGGGCGTGGGATTATTCCGACTAACGCTGCGGTGCAATTGGCAGACCGAGTAGAGCCTGCTCTAGAAGGGATAAGCAGCGCAGTAAGCACTTTAAAGACATTTGATAATCAGCAGCATCATGTGTTTCGTATCCTGGTGAATGAGATTGGATTAACCAAGCTTCAACCTCTCGTCGAGCAAGATGAGACGTTGGGCAATATCTCGATTGAATTCAATATGGTGCCGAACAACGAAGAAGAATTATTGCAAGGCTTGAGCATGCAACAAGCTGATTTAGCGATTGATATCCATTACCCGCAAGTTAACGGCTACATGAAGCAGCCGATGATTGAAGATGAGTTGGTGCTGATAGCTCGAAAGGGGCATCCGAGAATCAATGGCTCTGTGACGCAAGAGCAATATTACAACGAAAAGCATGTTACTTTTAGAATGCGTCGAACCCGTTTATACACGGCAGATTATTTTACCAAGTCGCCACTGAAACAGAGAAAAGTGAGTGCCGAGTGTGACTCGCTGATGACCATGTGTGTGCTGGTATCGGGCTCAGATTGTGTCGGCAGTACATCGCGTGATTTTGCCAATCAATTTTCCGAATCCTTCCAGCTTCAAGTCCTTGATCAGCCGTTTGAAATCTTACCTATGCAGCAATACATGATTTGGCATAAAAGAACCGATTTGAACCCTGCTCATCAGTGGCTGAGAAACAAGATTCAGCAATATATGGCTGATTAACGAGCCGCTCTTGCTGCTCGTTTCTGTTTGGCGCTCTCTATCATCTTAGAAGGCGTCATTCCTGTCACCAACATGGTGCCGGTGATAACCAGAATTGAACCAACAATCGTATTGATGCCAATTGCTTCATCTAAGAATAAGTTACCCCATAGAATACCAAATACCGGAATGATGAAGGTCACGGACAGGGCTGAAGGTGCGCCGAGTTCAGAGACGAGATTGAAGTAAAGTAGATACGCTAACCCAGTACATACCGCGCCTAATAAGACAACCGATGTAGTGATCGTAACGTCGGGTGTTTCTCTCATCGGAATAAAGAATACAAACGGCAAAACCAGCAATACCGCAGCCCACATGCTGCCATGAGCATTGTTGAATGCCTCAACTTTAGGGGCTTGTTTGGTATAGTTTGACGCTATTCCGTAGCTAAAGGCCGCCATCACTGCTGCAAAGATAGGAAGCATAGCCTCACGGCCAATGTTCATCGCATCCCAACCGACTAACACGCCAACTCCTGTTACCCCAATCCCAAGTCCCAATAGAACTTTCGCCTCGAGTGCTGTTTTGGTCCATATTGCACCAATGATTGCCGCCCATATTGGCGCGGTAGAGTTCAAGATGGCGAGTGTCGAGGCGTTAAGTGTCTGCGCGGCATAAGCGAAAAGCAAAAAAGGAAGTGTGGTGTTAAACAGGCCGAGAATGAAGAAGTGTTTTGCGTGATCATGAAAAGAGAGCTTCTTTTTTAAATAGAAAGAAACTAAAAGCAGAGTAAGTGCTGCAAACAGAACTCGCGCTTCAATTAAGACTGCGGGCCCTAATGGATTGGCGGCCATTCTCATGAAAAGAAACGAGCCTCCCCATATAGCCGCAAGTAGTATCAGTTTTAAAAAGCTCACAGTTTGAATCTCAGATTGTGTAAAACCTGACTATGGAGGAAAGATAACTATTACACAAACATAGATGCCAATACTGTGCAGTTATGGACATAAAATCGAGCCCGTTAATCAGGAACAATTTCGATGAATTTCGTTCTGTTTATAGTTCCTTATTTGATGAGTAATCTAGCGTTAGACATCAAACTTAGGCAAACAAAATGAAGATTGAACACATCGCAATTTGGACCAAACAACTTGAAGTTCTGAAGCTATTTTATGAAGATTATTTCGGCGCGACATCGAACTCAAAATATCACAACCCAACTAAAGGGTTTTCTTCCTACTTCCTCTCATTTGAAACTGGAAGTCGTTTAGAGATTATGGAAATGGATTCTGTCCCTGAATCGAAAGACGACATCTATGATCAGTTCACAGGCTTCATTCATATGGCGATTTCACTAGGGTCTGAACAAGCGGTCGATTCACTGACTCAAAGTTTGGTCGAAGATGGCTATGAGCGCTTAGATGGCCCAAGAAGAACAGGTGATGGCTATTATGAGAGCTGTGTACTCGATCCGGATGGTAATCGCTTGGAACTTACCGTTTAATGTAGAGACTTAATTGAGTTACTCATCTACTAACGGAACTGAGGTATGACAATGATGAAGCTTGCTGTGACTTTCCTTTTTAGTCTTGGGCTTATGGGATGTGCTACCTCAGAACCGGTGTATGAGCAGGAGGCGGACTCAAAGCTTGAACCATCACAACCCATAGGTTACCTCGGTTTTAAAGCTCACCAAGAGTGGGCGATTCAATTCAATGATTGCACGGTCTACGATTTAATCGGTGCACAACCTTACCAGTGGTTTGATCGCACTTCAGCCTCTGTGAGCTGTTATACGTTTAAGCCAAACGATGCCATCGAGCCTTTATCTGTCTATGCCGACGCAAACTTCGACAGCAATAAGCTAGCCCCGATTAACCTATTTCAAGAGCTGCAGGTATCAGAGTCTGGCTGGGGCAAGTTTCCTGCCGTCTATGAGACCAACGGCACCAACTGGTTGAAAGTCAAAGAGGGTTGGATTCACCTCACTTTAGCCGATCAGACACTCGTCCAGTTCTACCCGGGAACTCAAGACCTATCCGGCAAATCACTGCATGATCAGTATTTTGAACAGCATTGATCGTAATGCTGACTGTTGATTAGTCTTTAGATCGATCAAAAAAGATCTTTTAACTGTTGCTGAAACCGGTTTCAATCTGTATCTTTGCTTTTATTGAAATCGATTTCAGAGTTGTAATTGCAGCTCAAATTCTGATCTTTTTCACGAATAACTTGTAGTGAGTAATGGTATGAACAACGAATTTTCGAACGATTTTTTATGGGGCGGTGCAGTAGCAGCGCATCAACTAGAAGGCGGCTGGGATGCGAATGGTAAAGGTGTCAGTGTTGTTGATGTATTAACAGCGGGCGCTCATGGTGTACAACGTCGAATCACCGATGGCGTGATTGATGGCGAAAACTATCCTAACCAAGTCGCAGTGGATTTCTACCATCGCTACAAAGAAGACATTAAGTTATTCGCTGAGATGGGCTTTAAGTGTTTCCGTACCAGTATCGCGTGGACGCGTATCTTCCCAAATGGCGATGAAGCTGAAGCGGGTTTAGCGTTTTACGATGATCTGTTTGACGAGCTGTTGAAATACGACATTCAGCCTGTGGTAACACTGAGCCACTTTGAAATGCCTTACCATCTAGCTAAGGAATATGGCGGCTGGATGAACCGCAAAGTGATCGACTTCTTCGTTAAGTATTCAACTGCAGTGATGGAACGATACCAACACAAAGTGAAATACTGGATGACGTTTAACGAGATCAACAACCAGATGAACACCTCGGCAGATATTTTCGGTTGGTTATGCTCAGGCGTGAAGTTTCCACAATGCGAAAAGCCGCAAGAGGCGATGTATCAAGCGGTTCACCATCAGTTTGTTGCAAGTGCTTTGGTGGTTAAGAAAGGTCACGAGATCAATCCAGATCTTCAAATCGGCGCAATGTGTGCGATGGTGCCTTTCTATCCTCGTTCTTCTAAACCGGAAGACATTATGGTGGCACAACAAGCGATGCGTGACCGTTACTTCTTCTCAGATGTGATGGTTCGCGGTCATTACCCAAATTACGCTACGCGTGACTGGGCAATCAAAGGCTTCAATATCGAAATACAGCCTGAAGATGAGCAAATCCTAAAAGAAGGCAAAGCGGACTACCTTGGTTTTAGCTACTACATGTCGAATACCTTGGATTCTTCTTCGCATCAGTCGACTGAAGAAGCAATGGACGGTGGTCATGAAAATTCGGTCGAGAACCCGTTCATCAAGTCGAGCGATTGGGGCTGGCCGATTGACCCAACAGGCCTACGTTACTGTTTAGCATCTCTTTATGAGCGCTATGAAGTGCCGTTGTTCATCGTTGAAAATGGTTTTGGCGCAGTTGATACCATCGAAGAAGATGGCAGCATTAATGATGACTATCGTATTGCTTACCTTGGAGATCACATCAAAGAGATGAAAAAAGCTGTTGCGATTGATGGCGTTGACTTGATGGGTTACACCCCTTGGGGCTGTATCGACTTAGTTTCGTTCACCACGGGCGAGATGAAAAAACGCTACGGATTCATTTACGTAGATAAGCACAACGATCAATCTGGCTCACTAGAACGCAAGCGCAAGAAGTCTTTCGAGTGGTATAAAGGTGTGATTGCATCTAACGGTGCCACTATTTAGAATGCATTCCCCAGCGCAGTTATGTGAACTGTGAGCTGTCATTTTGCAATGAATTAGTCGGCCTATGTCGGCTAATTTTTTATAAAGGAAAAGAAGCGAATGGTAACCATGCTTGATGTCGCAAACCGCGCAGGCGTATCTAAATCGACCGTTTCTCGTGTCTTAAATGGCAAGAACATCGTGCGCCCAGATGTGGTGAAAAAGGTATTTGATGCGATTCAAGAAACAGGTTATCGACCGAACTTGTTGGCTCAGCAATTGGCGACCAAGAAGACCAATTTCATCGGCTTTGTAATTACCAATGAGTTGTTCAATGGCCCTTACTTCTCTTCCTTGATGTATCACGCGGCTTCTTATAGCGAAAAGTCGAATCACCAATTGGTGATCACCGATGGCAAACACAGCGCTGAAGACGAAAGAAAGGCGATCAATTTCCTGCTGGATATGAAGTGCGCGGGCATCATCATCTATCCGCAATGTTTAACCGAAAGCGAGATAGCTCAGATCATCGAAAGCACTGACACTCCGATTCTGGTACTCAACCGAGAAATGCCGTCGAAGCCCAATCATGCTATTACCACCGACCATTATCAGAGCGCTTGTTTGATGGTTGAACACATCATCGAGCAGGGTCATACCGATATTGCAGTGATTCGTGGTAAAGCCGGTTCTTCGACCGATGAGCTGCGTTACCAAGCCTATCAAGATGTGTTAACTAAACATGGTGTTGCATTGGATGAGTCCAACGTTGTTCAAGGTGATTGGACGATGGAGAGCGGTTATCACGCGGCTCAGGCTTTGGCAAAAAGCAGAACCACATTCACTGCTATCTTGTCTGAAAACGATGATATGGCGATTGGTGCGATTAAGGCGTTAACCGAACTTGGGTACTCATTGCCTCAAGATGTTTCGATCGTCGGCTTTGATAACAGCAAAGTGGGGGCGTTTTTAACGCCAAGCTTAACGTCTGTGAGTGTGCCATTAGAGCAAATGACGCAAAAGGCGATCCTGCAAATTGTCGGTGAAACAGAGCAAGCGACCACCATCAATACCACTGGTAGTTTGGTGTTACGTGATTCGATAGCGAAGCTAAATTAGCACTGTTCGAATTTCATATTTTACCTACAAAAAGTGACGAGCTGCGCATCTCTTAAACCAAGCTCAAACACTCCTTATTCACTGTTATTTAGATGTGCGATATTGCGTTTTTGGTCGATGAATTGACCACCATTAGTTAAGTAATGTGAAGCTAGATAAGTAATATGAAAATAGCCAAGTGATGTGAGAACAGGTAAGTAACGTGAAAACAGAAAAACAAAAAATGCTAGCAGGCGAACCTTATCAGGCTTGGGATAAAGAACTTTATGCCGCTCGTATCGAGTGTCGTAAGGTACTTCAAAAACTCAACAATAGTATTCCTGACACACATGAGTGGGAAGCGGCGACGCAAGAGCTTATTCCGGGTTGTGAGAACGCGCACCTAGAGCCCCCATTTCGTTGTGATTACGGCTCGAACATCAAGCTGGGCAAGAACTTCTACGCTAACTTTAACTGCGTGATTTTGGATGTGGCTGAAGTGACCATTGGCGACAATGTGCTGCTTGGTCCGAACGTTCAAATCCTGACCGCAGGTCATCCACTCGATGTGAAAGGCCGTGTAGAAGAAGGCGTTGAGTTTGGCACACCGATTAACGTCGGCAACAATGTTTGGCTTGGCGGCGGTGTAATCATTTGCCCCGGTGTCACCATTGGCGAAAACAGCGTGATTGGCGCAGGCAGTGTGGTAACTAAAGACATCCCAGCCAATGTGGTTGCAGTCGGTAACCCATGTAAAGTGCTGAAAGCGATCGATAACGGACAATAATCAGATTTAAATGACGAAGCCCGAACCTAGGTTCGGGCTTTGTTTTTTCTATCCTTGCTAGATGCTAGATGCTAGATGCTAGATGCTAGATGCTAGATGCTAGATGGAACAGCTTGTTGTGCTTGCTTCTTATCTAACGCACCACTGAATCGAGTCAGAACAAGAGCGATCAAAACAATCACAGCACCTACCCAAGGGGTGTTCATTAATCCAGATTTCGCGACA
This sequence comes from Vibrio sp. 10N.222.55.C6, assembly GCF_041473395.1. Taxonomy (NCBI): domain Bacteria; kingdom Pseudomonadati; phylum Pseudomonadota; class Gammaproteobacteria; order Vibrionales; family Vibrionaceae; genus Vibrio; species Vibrio sp. 10N.222.55.C6. Next base: position 382,565 of record NZ_JBFRSD010000001.1, on the reverse strand, counting down.
ATCAAACCACCGCCCCATGAGCCCAATGCAATACCGACGTTGAAGGCGGCAATGTTCAACCCAGAAGCGACATCGACGGCGTCTGGTGTGTATTTCTCAGCCAGTTTCACAACATACACTTGTAGCCCCGGAACGTTACCGAATGCAAATGCACCCCAAACCAAAATGGTAGCAACAGCTGCGTAAGGGTTTACTGCGGTAAAGTTGAACACCACCAGTACCACGGCTAAACCAGAGAAGATAACGGTCAATGCTTTAATTGGGCCCATCTTGTCGGCCATTTTTCCGCCCCAGATGTTACCGACCGCAACTGACACACCGTAAACCAACATGATTAAGCTGATTGAGCTCGAATCAAACCCTGATACGTTTTCCAGTATTGGAGCAAGGAAGGTAAAGGCTGTGAATGTGCCGCCATAACCTAGTGCCGTGATAGCGTAAACCAGCAGTAAGCGTGGTTGAGTTAGAACCTTTAGCTGTGCCGAAATCTTCGCCGCTGGTGGTTGCTTAAGGTTGCTTGGAACCAAGATAGCGCTACCGATAAGAGCAATAAGACCAAGCAAGGCAACGATCAAGAAGGTTGCTTGCCAGCCAAAGGTTTGGCCGATGTAAGTGCCCAGTGGTACGCCGGTCACCAATGCAACCGTTAAACCCGTAAACATGATCGCAATGGCACTGGCTGCTTTATCTTTTGAAACCAAACCTGTCGCGATGGTCGATCCAATCGAGAAGAACACACCATGGGCAAGGCCGGTCAAAATTCGTGCGGCGATCAGCGTGTTATAGCCTGGAGCTTGCCACGCCAATAAGTTACCAATGACAAACAATGCCATCACAGTCAGTAACACCGCTTTACGATTCCATTTACCGGTTAATGCCGTTAACACTGGCGCACCAATAGCAACGCCAAGCGCATATAAACTGACTAATAGGCCCGCCGATGGCAGAGATACATTCAAGTCGCTCGCCATGGTAGGAATCAAGCCTACGATGACAAATTCTGTGGTTCCGATGGCAAAGGCGCTGAGCGTCAATGCAAGTAATGCTAGTGGCATAATCATCTCTCTTACTGTTCTTTGTTAAATACCGAGCGCGATAAAATGGGGCAGCTTGTGACTGCAATAGGTGCGCTTCGTTTGATGGCGAGGATTATCTAGCAAAATATATTTGTGAAAAATGCCCTTATTAACAAATAACCTTTGTTAAATTTGCAATAATTGAAGAGTTAACCGATCATAGGGTTAAGCTGATGAGATCGAAAAGACATAGATGATTTGAGCTGTGATGAGCACAAGCGAGATGACATTAAACAAAATGAAGATAGCGAAGGAGCCTCATGTTAACCCGTTCAGATGATTTAGAAATGGTACTCACCGTTGTCGATGCTGGTGGTTTTTCTGCGGCGGCAGAGGCGCTGGATGTGCAGGTCGCCAAGGTGTCTCGTTCGGTGAGTAAGGTTGAGTCGCAACTCGGCGTCTCAATATTCAACCGAACAACGAGACGCGTGGAATTGACGGAGGAAGGACGGCAGTTTGTCGATTCAGTCAGGGTGGGATTACAGATGATTCAGAGCGCGGAAGAAGAAATCGTGTCGCGCGGAGAGTTGCCAAAAGGTCGTTTAAGAGTCGATGCCGCCAGTCCATTCGTATTCCATCAGCTAGTGCCGTTGGTGCAGTCATTCAAAGAGGCTTACCCAGACATTGAGTTGGAACTCACTTCCAACGAAGGCTTCGTTGATCTTCTCGAAAAGAGAACTGATGTTGCGATTCGAATCGGTAAGCTGTCCGATTCAACACTGCACGCTCGACCGTTAGGTAAAAGCTTACTCCATATTGTGGCGTCACCTGGTTATCTCGCTAAGCGTGGGTTGCCCACCAAACCTGAAGATTTGAGTTCGCATCAAATTGTGGGGTTTGCGGGTAACAAAGTGCTTAACCATTGGCCTTTACCAAATCAAAGTGATGTCGCGCCTACTGTGACAGCCAGTAATGGTGAAACCGTGCGTCAACTAGTCTTAGCTGGAAATGGGATTGCTTGTTTATCGGGGTTTATGGTGCAGGAAGATATGGCTGCGGGTCGCCTAATCCCTATTCTGGAACAAGACAAACTTGCCAACACAGACCGAGAGCGAGTGAATGCGGTTTACTACAAGTCGTCATCGGTCTCTAAACGTATCTCGGCGTTTATCGACTTTATTCAGCCCCGTTTGAGCTTGTAGGGAAGAATGAAATACTCTTTAGCAGCACACAGCCAAACCGTTATTTGAATCGTTTGAGAGCGGGTATTCGTATCAATGTTTAGAGAGCACATATTGTTGTATTGAGATTCGATAGGTGGATGTGATCTCAATATTGTTTACCAACTTTTACTGTTTAGAAGCCGCCCGCCCATGCATCAAAATCGTCAATGTTGTCGAGCTCTTCTTTAGTTCTTGGGGCTGGGTAATAAGGCAGTGCTAACCTTTGAGCGGAAGGTTGCAGTTCCCAATCGGGTGTAATCTTGAGTCGTGTTAACTCATCGTTGAGGCGTACAAACATATAGTAACCATCAGCGTGAGTATTGGCGTAACTTGCGACTGTCGCAATATCTCCAGAGGGTAATTTTACATCTCGGCCGAGCGGGTAGAGTTGGTGTAGCGCAAAGCTGACTTTAGGGTCTTGCAGTTGAGGTCGTGCGAGGCTTCCAACCCGCGAGGAATAATCCACTCAAGCTATCTTGGAATGGTTTACCTATTCGATTGCCTTCATTACTAATGAATTGAACTGTTAGTTTATCTCCTGACTCTTCCAGAATTTCTAAAAGCTGTTCACCAGTGCGATCGACCAAGAGCTTCATAATATCCAGCTACCATCAAGAATGAGAGACGATAAAGGGTACGTAGCGTGAACAATGTTTTCGGTGTTGATCCTTACATGCCCTTAGATCAACAACAGCTTTAGCGCTTACGTAAGTAATGCGTTTGCACAATCTCATATAAGTAAGTCGACACGCCTGTTAGTGTGAAATCAAGCGGTGAAACTAGATCTCCAAACAATGGTGAAGCATCACCCAGACCGAATAGAGCTCACCATTGACATGGTCGAAAAGCCGCTGAGTTTATACTGTTTGGCGCTCACTCAACTTAAGTGATCTGTAGGCAATTTACTGACCTTTAAATTTATACTGGATAATTACCTATAAATTTCAGGATTTAGCAGTAATAATCAATGAATAGATCGGAATAGCTTGTTCATTGAAAAGCTGTACGAAAAGTTTCTAAAGACGTCATCGTGAAAAGGAAGTCAGATACATGCCTGTGCTCCAACGCATCAGTTTAACGCTAATCTTAATCGCCGTTTTAGGTGGGTGTTCTTCACTTCCTGAAGGCATCGACCACCCAACAGAACCGCCAACCTCTCCTGCACCCAGCACTTTATCGGTTCTAACCAATGAATTTCAGCCTGAAGCTTTAGATCAAGGCACCACCGCGGTTCGTCTGCAAGAGTCTGGTTGGGATGCCTTGGCACAGCGATTAGCACTGGTCGAAAGTGCTGAGCACACCATCGACATTCAATACTACATCTGGAACTCTGATGAATCGGGCAGCTACCTAGCCAGCCGTTTGTTAGCCGCGGCTGAGCGCGGAGTGAAGGTTCGCGTAATGCTGGATGATATCAACCTCAACGAACGTGAAGGTTTGTTGTCGGCACTGGATGCGCACCCTAATGTCGAGATTCGTATCTTCAATCCAACGCCAACACGCCGTGGTTTCAGTAAATGGTTGAGCTTTGTCGGTGACTTTTCTCGTTTAAATCGCCGTATGCACAATAAGTCGTTTACCGTAGATGGTACCTTGTCTGTGGTGGGTGGCCGTAATATCGGTGATGAATACTTTGACCTTTCTGATGAAATCAATTTCCGAGACCGCGATGTATTAGTTATGGGCTCGGTAGTTAACACCATCCAAACCAGTTTTGTTGAATACTGGAACAGCCGTTGGTCTTACCCTGTCGATATGCTGGGTGATGACGAACAACCTGATCTCTCGAAGATAGATAATATTGTCGTTCCGCATTATCAAAATTATCCTGAATTACCATTAGATCGTAAGGCTGCTGATAGTTTACTGAAAGAGGTGGTTGGTGAGATGACTTGGGTGAATGCGCGTTTTGTTTATGATCAACCCGTCCCTGATGACTCCGATAATACTGATGAACCAAAAGCGACCGCGATTCTTCTAGGTAAGTTAGCGAGCGAATCGAAACAAGAGATCTTATTGGAATCGGCTTACCTTGTATTCGATGATGGTCAGCTTGAAGAGTGGCAGGTATTGAACAACAAGGGCGTTGAGATAAAAGCGCTAACGAACTCTATGGCGTCTAATGATCTGGTGACCAATCACTCCGCTTATGCGGGCAGACGTTACGATATGTTGGAGCATGGTATCGACCTGTTTGAGCTAAAACCAGAATCTAAGCTTTGTGAAGCATCGACTCAGGACTTGTCGAAATGTGCACCTGAGACGGCCTATGGCTTGCACGCAAAATCAGTCGTATTCGACCGCAGCATCGCGAGCATCGGTTCATTTAACTTCAACTTGCGTTCTACCTACCTCAATACTGAATCGGTTTTGATCATCGAGAATAAAGAGATTGCTGAAACGTTAGCAAAAACTATTGAGCAAGCAATGAGTGACGACAATAGCTGGCGTTTGGAACTGGAAGACGGTGATGTGTATTGGTATTCAGGCGATCAAAGCTGGGACAGCGAACCAGAAACGGGTAAGTGGGAACGCATGCAATCAGGTTTCCTACAGTTGTTACCGATTGAGAAATATCTGTAAGCTAGCCGCCTCCGGATAAATAAAAATGTCAGCGTATATTACGCTGACATTTTTGTTTGTACTGCTGTTTGCTGTGGTTTGTTGCAAGCTCTTAACGGCTTAACGGCTTAACGCTTGGTCAGCTGCTTGCTGTTCAAGTAAGGCAGGATATGCGGGCGAGATTCGCCAGACAGCTTTTGCGTGATCTGCTGTGACCAACTGCTCTGTTTTTGGTTGCTTGAACGGCTTGCGTAGTAGCTTTGCATCGAATCATCGTAGCTGGCAATGTCATCTAGGCTCAGCGGTTGGTATTGGTTTTCGTGCATCACCACGTGAGCTGGAAGGCGAGGCTTGACCTCTGGTTGCTGTGCCGGATGACCTAAGCACATCCCAAACAACACGGCGGTATGTTGTGGTAGTTCTAACAGTTCATCGACTTGTTGTGCGCTGTTACGCAGCCCGCCAATGTACACGCCACCTAAACCTAGAGACTCAGCAGCCAACATGCAGTTTTGCGCCATGATGCCAGAATCGACAGCGCCAATCAGGGTCAGTTCAGTAAAGTCGGTTTTCACTTCAGGGTTGATTTGAGCGTGGCGTTGATAGTCGATACAGAACACCAAAAACTCAGCCGCGTTCTCCACGTAAGCTTGATTGCCTGCGTATTCGGCTAGCAGTTTACGCTTCTCTTTGTTTGTCACTCTCACGATAGAAACAGCCTGCAGTAAGCTCGATGACGAAGCCGCGAGACCAGCCTGAATAATCACATCAAGTTGTGCTTTTTCAATCGGTTGATTTGTATATTGACGAATGGAGCGGTGCCCCAGAATAGTTTCAATCGTGCTGTTCATAACTCTCAGACAGTCCTTGTGATGATGGCGTAGAGAATCACAATAACGACAATTACCATGAGCGTAAAGGGCATTAGAGCCTTTCTGGTTGACATATTTCAGCAGCGTCAGCCCAGTTTTTGAGATTCTATTTATAATCGATTAATGCCAGCTGCTATGCCGCTGGCATTTTATTATTGAGTGAAACTTGCTTCGAAATAGGCACCAAATGCTCAGAACTGTCGGATAAAATAGGGCATACTGGACTCAATATATAAACCCAAGAAAGTAACCACGCGCATGAATCCAATCTGCCTCAACGACCCTTTTTTTCTTCCTAATGGCCAAGTGATCAAAAATCGCCTGTTCAAATCGGCAATGAGTGAACAGCTAGGTGATAAACATCATAACCCTAAGCAAGGTTTAGTCACGCTTTACCAGCGTTGGGCTCAAGGAGGAATTGGTCTATCCATGACGGGTAACGTGATGGTCGATAGAGGTGCGCTTGGTGAACCTAAAAACGTGGTGTTGGATGAGCACAGTGATTTAAGCGTATTTCGTGAGTGGGCGAGTGCCGGAACACAGAATGGTTCGCAGATATGGATGCAGCTGAATCACCCAGGTAAGCAAATTCCTAAATTCTTATGTGATAGCCCGGTTGCTCCTTCGGCTATCTCTTTAGAGCGTGGATTAGAAAAAGGCTTTAATACGCCACGAGCTCTGACTGAGAAGGAAATAATCGCAATCATTGATAAATTTGCGCTGAGTGCAAAGCTATCAAAACAAGCGGGTTTTACCGGTGTGCAGATCCACGGTGCTCATGGTTATCTCGTGAGTCAGTTTTTGTCTTCAAGACATAATCAACGCCAAGACAAATGGGGTGGCTCACTCGAAAACAGACTTCGTTTCGTGCTTGAGGTTTATCGCGCGATTCGAAAAGAGGTCGGTGACGATTTCCCTGTCGGAATTAAGCTCAATAGTGCTGATTTCATGAAAGGTGGCTTCACTGAAGAAGAGTCGATGCAGGTTGTGCAAACACTGAGTGATAACGGTATCGACCTGATTGAGATCTCCGGCGGCACCTATGAAAGTCCATCAATGATGGGTTCGAAAAGCAAAGCTGAACCAATCAAGGCCAGCACGGTAAAGCGTGAAGCGTATTTTATGGATTACATGGTGAAGGCGAGAAAACTCGTCAGCACACCGCTGGTGGTCACGGGTGGTTTTCGAACCGCGCAAGCAATGAATGAAGCATTAAACACCTCGGCGACCGATTTTATTGGTATTGCACGCACAATGGCGGTTGATCCTGATTTCCCTAACAAGTTAATTGAAGACCCTAGCCACGGCATGCCACTAACCGTGCCAACCACAGGAAAGCCCGCATTAGACAAGATGGCGATGGTCGGGCTGGTTTGGTATGAACATCAAATGTGGCGCATTGCCTCTGGCAAGAATGCTGACCCTAAACTTAGCGCATTAAGCGTGGTGGTAAAAACAATTCTCAGCGCTGGCTGGCACGCTTTCAAAAAGCGCAGAGTGTAAGCAGTCATGGATTGATAAAGCAGAACTTTGAGGAATTGAAGTTCTGCTTTTTTGTTTGTCTCCTTTTAAGTTCTCGATAAATACATCGCAGAGCACCCTCAGCCAGCTTAGCTGTGGTACTAATCTAATACCAACATGAGCATTGGTTATAGTGTCCATAAGTGGAAAATCAGAGTAGACCAACTAGGATGAATTGAATTAAACCCTACAATTAATTCAACAACATGGTAGTGCTATGAAGAAAATAACCCTTTTGTCAGTTGCGATTTTATCTAGCATCTCTTTCTCATCTTTTGCAAAGGATTGTGATCCCAACTTGCTGCCTTCTTGGAAGGACAGCGAGAGCAAATCCGCTATCGTCGACTTTGTTGGGCAAGCCACTAAAGCTGAGTCTGATACGTTCGTGGCAATTGAAGATCGCATTGCCGTGTTCGATAACGACGGTACGCTTTGGTCGGAAAAGCCTTATTACTTCCAATTAGCCTTTGCACTAGATCGTGTAAAAGAGATGGCGCCTGATCACCCTGAATGGAAAACCGAAGCACCGTTTAAGTTTGTACTCGAAGATGATATTGAGAGCGTTCTGGGCAGCGGTGAAGAAGGGCTATTGAAAATCATCATGGCGACACATTCTGGTATGACTGTTGAGCAATACCAGCAAGACGTTGAGCAATGGCTGACGGTAACAAAAGATAAACGCTTCAACAAAGCCTACACAGACCTTACTTATCAGCCAATGAAAGAGATGCTGACTTACCTGCAAGATCATGACTTTAAGACTTATATTGTGTCGGGCGGAGGCGTTAACTTCATGAGGGCGTGGGCTCCACAAGCTTACAATATTCCTACAGAGCAAATCATCGGTAGTGCGCTTAAATACAACTACAGCTACAACGATGGCAAACCAACGGTGACCAAAGATTCGTTGATTTTGACCATTGATGACAAAGCCGGAAAGGTCACTAACATTCAGCATATTATCGGCAAGAAACCTATTCTAGCGGTCGGCAACTCAGACGGTGACCAAGCGATGATGCAATGGGCAACGAGCCAACCCAATTCAATGGCGATGATTGTTCATCACACTGACGCTGAGCGCGAGTGGCAGTACGATCGTGAGTCTCACGTTGGCAAGCTTGATAAAGCGCTAGATGAGGCGAATTCCAGAGAGGATTGGACACTGATCGACATGAAATCCGATTGGTGTGAGGTGTACTAACGCCAAGTATACCCTTGGTCAAAACTTCAAAGGCTCGGATTTTAAATTCGAGCCTTTTTTGTGAGCGGAGGTTTTGGGAATGAACGGTTTGAAAGCAATCGTTTGAAAGGAATAAGGTGTTATGGGTTCGCTTTAAGCAAGAACGTACTATAAATTTTCAATGCATGACGGTTTAATCGAGTTAGTCGGAAATTAAAGGAATAGAAAAATGAAAACGATCGGTTTGCTCGGCGGTATGAGTTGGGAGTCGACAGTGAGCTACTACAAATCCATCAACGAGGGCGTTAAAGCCACACTCGGCGGGCTCAATTCTGCAAAGGTTTGTATGTACAGCGTGAACTTCGATGAGATAGAAAAGCTTCAACATCAAGGTCGCTGGGCTGAGACGGCGGATATCTTATCGGACGCGGCTTTATCGGTAGAGAAGGGCGGGGCTGATTTCATTCTGATTTGTACCAATACCATGCATAAGGTCGTTCCTGAGATCGAAGAGAAGGTCACGATTCCTATCTTGCACATCGCTGATACCACAGCGCAGAAGTTGCTTGAACAGGGTGTAAAGAAAGTTGGATTACTCGGTACCGCTTTCACCATGGAACAAGATTTCTATAAAGGCCGTCTGACTAACAAATTCGGTATCGATGTGGTGATTCCTGATGAGAGTGACCGAGAGAAAGTCCACAACATCATTTATCAAGAGCTGTGTCGAGGCCAAGTAAAAGAAGAATCTCGAGATGTATACCGTCAAATCATTGAGAAGCTAGGCCAACAAGGTGCAGAAGCCGTTATTCTGGGCTGTACTGAAATCGCCCTCCTGATTCAGCAGCAACACACTGATGTTCCCTTGTTTGATACCACAGCCATTCATGCAGAAGCGGCTGTACGTTTGGCGACGAGTGACTAACTTCTAGTTCTTATTCTTAGTTCCATAGCTGTCCTATTTTCGCTCTTGTACGATTTTCATTCGTTGAAGTGAAAGTTTTTTGTACAAAAGCAGGTCGTTAGTTAAAGAAGCGATGCTTTGTTCATTAACCAAGGCCTTATCGGTAGGTAAGGTTTTAGTTAATGACTGAGGTATTCGCGCTTTTAAGCACTATGCTTTAGTCATGACTAAAAGAGGATTAATTATGAAATGGCTTGTCTTATCTGTAACGCTATTGTTTGTGGCGGGATGCCAATCAACAGGCTCTGAAACATCTTCACATGATCAAATGAATAAAGTAGATACAAGCGGGTGCAGTAGCTAATCTCTTTGTAGAAACATTTTTCAGCTGCTTCGATAACGATTGTTAACTCTACTTGTATATAGATCTACCTTATAAAGCCTTGTGTTCTTACAAGGCTTTCTTCTATGTAAAGCATCTTATTTTTCTAGGTGGATGTTGTAAATTTGTGAATCTGAACTGTCTATATTCTAGGCTGTGTACTGGATCTCATTTGTTATTTGAGTCCCTTGCTAAGGTAAATAATGAATGTGTACTACCAATCACTTTACTCAACTTAAGAGGTTTCTATGCTAGGTGAAAATCACTCTCTTGTTCACGAATTTCCTGAAATGAAAGACAAAATTGCTGAGCTTGCTAAAACTGACGATGGCTTTGCAGCAGATATGAAGACATACGACAACCTTGATAAAGAGATTCGTAAACTAGAGCTGAAAGATTCACCCATTGATGACGGCTCGATGCACCAACTGAAACATGATCGTTCTGTACTGAAAGATGCACTGCATGCACGTTTAACTGGCTAGTGAGCTAGTAATTTTGCTGATTAGCTAAATGGCGAATTGCAGACTTAGACAAAAAAACTCCTTTGGGAGTTTTTTCGTTTTGGCACAATAACATCTTCACAATTCAACTGAGTTAATACGTTGTATTGTTATGTGAATGACGCATAATGAGGGTTACTGGTACACGATTTTTAAGATTTTATTGGTAATCTCATGAATATTGAACACCTCAAATTGTTTGTTCGTTTAGCTTCCACACATAACATCAGCATGGCTGGGCAAGAGCTTGGTTTGTCTCCTGCTGTTGCAAGCTCGCACATCAGTAAACTGGAAGACAATTTAGGCGTTCGCTTGGTCCACCGAACCACTCGTAAGGTCTCTTTAACCGAAGAGGGGGAAGCATTCTTACCTCATGCTGAAGAAGTGCTATCGAGCGTGGATGCTGCCAAATCGGCGGTCGGTGTGGGTTGTGATTCTCCAACCGGAACGTTGCGAGTTACCGCATCTGCGTCTTTTGGACGTTTGCATCTTGTTCCTGCCTTACCTGGATTCTTAGAGCGCTACTCTGGGTTAAAAGTCGATCTCAGGCTATCAGATTCGATGGTGGATGTTGTTGAGGGTGGCTTTGATATCGCGATTCGTATCTCGGATCTGAAAGACTCGACTCTGATTGCCCGAAAACTTGCGACAGACAAGCGTATTGTGTGTGCATCGCCTGATTACTTAATCAAATATGGTAAGCCAGCCACACCTCGAGATCTTAACGATCATCAATGTATTAGCTTAATTGGTTTAGAAAACTGGACCTTCAATGCTGAAAGCGGGCCTAAGACGATTAAGGCATCTGGGTCGTTCAGGGCAGATAACGGGGAAGCACTGCGTGACGCAGCCTCAGGTGGTATGGGGATCACGGTGACATCGAATTGGTGTGCCTATGAACAACTGAAAAGCGGTCAGCTGGTTCAAATATTAGAAGATTACCCATTAACATCAGAGCCTGCAATTTGGGCTGTGTACCCAAGCACAAGGTTACTTGCACCAAAGGTGAGAGCCTTCATTGACTACTTCTCTGAATATTATGGTAATCCGCCGTATTGGGAGAAAACATAGAGACAAACGTTATTAAAGCGCTGACATGGTGAGCGTTTTTAAATGTGTTGTTTCGTTGAGATAAAGAATAGCAACCTTTCGTAAAATTGATAATTAACCCATTTGATAAAACACTATTTAGCTTTTGTTGAAAATAGAAGAGGGTAATAGGGCGATTTGGTCGAGTGACAACTACTGAAGTGCAAGGAATTGAACGCAAATAGTGGAGGCAAATAATAAACAAGCTTAGCACGGGGGACGCTAAGCTTGTTTATTAATCAGGTTGTTGAACTGTGCTTGTTGGCTGGTGGATTAGCCTACTTGAGAAAAGCTTACCACTTTACGTTGTAGCTTCTCTTTTAAGTAATCAGACAATGCTTGTTGCTCTGATTCACTCATGTACAAGCCAAGCTTGGTTCTGCGCCATAAGATGTCTTCGTCTGTCATTGCCATCTCTTGGTTGATCAAGTAATCAATCTCAGCTTGGTAAACACCGTGTGCTTCGCTTGAGAACTGGATGCCAAGGTCCGCCTCACATGTAGCGCCTTCAAGCAGGTCCCATGTGTAAGTACCAAATTGGGTCACGTAACGAAGTAGCAGAGCTTCAGATGCCCAAGGGTATTTCGTGTGCATCATTGCTGCAAGCTGTTCGCGGCTACAGCTAAAGTTGCCACCCGGTAGCGTGTCGTTAGCTGTCCAAGGTGCGCCCATGTGTTTCAGGTAAGGTTCTAGCTTGTTCAGTGCCGCTTCACCGAGTTTACGATAAGTGGTTAACTTGCCACCAAAGATAGATAGCAGTGGTGCTTGATCCATTTCTGCATCCAGCTCCAGTGTGTAGTCACGAGTGATCGCTTGTGGCGAGTCAGATTCATCATCACAAAGCGGTCTTACGCCACTGTATGTCCACACAACATCGTCACGCTCTAGTTGCTTAACAAAGTGCTGGTTAACGATATCAATCAAGTAATCTACTTCGACATCATCAATTGCGACGTTACGTGGGTCGCCTTTGTATTCAAGGTCGGTAGTGCCGATGATCGAGAACTTATCTAGGTAAGGGATCATGAACACAATACGATTGTCTTTGTTTTGCAGAATGTACGCTTGTGGTTCGTCGTGAATGCGTGGCACAACAATGTGCGAGCCTTTGATCAGACGAATATTACGAGGCGAAGCCTGCTCTAACCCATCATCAAAGAACTGCTTAACCCAAGGGCCAGCCGCGTTAACCAGCGCTTTCGCTTTACGTTCAAAACGTTGGTTTGTCATCACATCAAGAATCGTTACATGCCAAATGTCGCCTTCGCGGTGCGCTTTTTCAACTCGGCAGTAGTTGCGTACTTCTGCGTTGTTTTCTTTCGCCGCCAACACGTTCAGCAATACCATACGCGCATCATCTACCCAGCAGTCTGAGTATTCGAAACCTGTTTTCATTTCTGGTTTAAGCAAACCTGATTGAGCCAAGTTCACCGTTTTACTTCCAGGAAGCGTCGTACGTTTACCTAAGTTATCGTAAAGGAATAGGCCACAGCGGATCATCCAAGCCGGGCGTAAAAATGGTCGGTGCGGTAAACGGAAACGCATTGGTTGTGCAACGTGAGGTGCTTTTCTTAACAAGACTTCACGTTCAGCGAGTGCTTCCGAAACCAAACGAAATTCGTAATGTTCAAGGTAGCGTAGGCCACCGTGGATTAGCTTTGAACTTGCAGAAGACGTCGCAGACGCGAAATCATTTGCTTCGTATAAGCCAACGTTTAGACCACGACCTGCTGCATCTGCCGCGATGCCTGCACCATTGATGCCGCCGCCAATCACGATCAAGTCTAAAGTGGAAGATGTACTGTTGTTTGAATTATTTTGTTGAGCACTCATGGTTTTGACCTCTTTCTGAGCGAACGAGCATTTTAGAACATAATTGAATCCTATATGAACTTTCGTTTGCGGTCATTTATTATTTTCGTTTATGCGCGTTTTATGTGATTTGGGCATAAAAAAACCTCTGCTTATGAAAGCAGAGGTTCAAATAAGACTAATTCGAGCATAGAAGCGACAGTGACAGCGAGCAAGTTTTACTTTATTAACTTTTCTATAAAGAATGGTGATCCATTTAAGAAAGTGGCGTCACTGAGCTCTTATGTTTAGTTATTCGCTCATAGGACGAGCGGTATCGATCACTTCTAATGGTATTGCCGAATCTTTAAGGATGTTCAGGATCTCTTCTGGTGGCTGTTTATTGGTGAACACCATGTGTGCTTGAGAGATGTTACCCAGCTTAACCATTGCGTTACGACCAAACTTACTGTGGTCAACTGCCAGGAAGATGCTGCGGCTGTTTTCGATGATGGCTTGCTTCACTCGAACTTCATGGTAGTCAAAATCAAGCAGTGAGCCGTCAAAGTCGATACCGCTGATCCCTAGAATGCCGAAGTCGAGGCGGAACTGCTTCACGAAATCGAGTGTTGCTTCACCCACGATACCGCCATCACGGTTTCTTACCTCGCCACCCGCCAAGATAACCTTTATCTCTGGGTTTGGTAGCAGGATACTGGCAACGTTGATGTTGTTAGTCACGACTCTGAGTTGTTTGTGGTTCTTGTTCAGCGCGCGCGCCACCGATTCTGGCGTAGTGCCGATATCAACGAACAAGGTTGCACCATCTGGAATGTGTTTTACCAGCTCGTCGGCAATCACATCTTTTTCATTGAAGTTAAGCGCTTTACGCGTGTTGTAAGAGGTGTTTTCCGAGCTTAAAGGAATGGTTGCACCACCATGATAGCGACGAATTTTGTTTCTATCGGCAAGTTCATTGAGGTCTCGTCTGATGGTTTGTGGGCTGACATCGAACTTCTCTACGAGCTCTTCGGTGCTCACATATCCTTGTGTTTTTACCAGGTCTACAATCTGCTGGTGTCTTGGTATCTGCTTCACTTAACTTACCACTCCCTGCACGCTATGGGCTCTAGCGCGTCACAATCGAAAATATTAACTCGCGCTATTGTGCTCGAATTGATGAGGAGAGAGAAGTAATGATAGTAAGGAATTATGTCCAAACCGCAAAAACGTTGATCAAAACATGAAAAATTGGCTCCAAACGCAAAAAAGAGCACAAAATAGTGCTCTTTTTAGTTTCGTTTACTGAGGAACGAACAATTCAATCGATAAGAGAGTGATTATTCGAACGCTCGATTTTACTCTTCGTCGTCATCGTGCAGTTCAGACCAAACTTGTGCACACTTGATAGCACGCTTCCAACCTTTGTAACGGCGGTTACGCTTTTCTTCATCGTGGTGTGGCAAGAACGTACGGTCTAGTACTGCTTTGTCTTGAAGCTCATCGATGCTGTCCCAGAAACCAACTGCTAGACCAGCAAGGTATGCTGCACCCAGAGCCGTTACTTCAGTTACTTCAGGACGGTGAACTTCTGTATCTAGTACGTCTGATTGGAATTGCATTAGGAAGTTGTTCGCTACTGCACCACCATCAACACGTAGGTTTGCTAGCTTGATGCCAGAGTCCGCTTGCATCGCATCCAATACGTCACGAGTTTGGTAAGCAATACCTTCCAGTGTTGCACGGATGATGTGGTTAGAGTTAACGCCACGTGTTAAGCCAACAATCGTACCGCGAGCGTAAGCATCCCAGTATGGTGCGCCCAGACCAGTAAAGGCTGGAACAACGTAAACACCGTTTGACGTATCTACTTTAGTTGCGAAGTACTCAGAGTCTTCTGCGCCAGCCAGTAGCTTCATTTCATCACGTAACCATTGGATAGATGCGCCACCCATGAATACCGCACCTTCAAGTGCATAAGCTGGTTCGCCTGTAGGACCACATGCTAATGTCGTTAATAGGCCGTTCTTCGATGTTACTTTCTCTTGGCCTGTGTTCATCAGTAGGAAACAGCCCGTGCCGTATGTGTTTTTCGCTTGACCAGCTTCAACACACATTTGACCGTAAAGCGCTGCTTGTTGGTCACCTGCAATACCCGCGATTGGGATACGAGTACCGCCTTTACCACCAAGGTTCGTTTGACCGTAAACCTCAGAAGAGCGCTTCACTTCAGGCATCATGATTGCTGGAATGCCCATTTCATCAAGTAGCTTCTGATCCCAGCATAGGTCGTTGATGTTGAACAACATAGTACGTGACGCGTTGGTGTAATCCGTAACGTGTACACGTCCTTGAGTCATCTTCCAAACCAACCAAGTATCAACGGTACCGAACAATAGTTTGCCAGCTTCAGCGTCTTCGCGAGCGCCTTCAACGTTGTCTAGAATCCATTTTACTTTTGTACCTGAGAAATACGGGTCAAGGACTAAGCCTGTATTGTCACGTACGTAGTCTTCTAGGCCACGCGCTTTTAGGTCTTCACAGATGTCTGCAGTACGGCGACACTGCCATACGATTGCGTTATAAACAGGCTTGCCTGTCTCTTTGTTCCAAACAATGGTGGTTTCACGTTGGTTCGTGATACCAATGCCCGCTAGCTCATCGCTGCGGATGCCTGCTTTAGCAAGAGCTTCAACCAATGTAGAGCTTTGAGTCGCCCAGATTTCCATTGGATCATGCTCAACCCAACCCGCTTTCGGGTAAATCTGAGTGAATTCTCGTTGAGAAGAACTAACGATGTTTGCATCGTGATCGAGGATTACAGCGCGAGAACTTGTGGTGCCTTGGTCTAGGGCAACAATGTATTTTTGCTCGGTCATGGTAAGAATCCTTTTTCTTTCGTTATTTATATTTTAGTAAATGTAAGGTCGCTTAGGGATTAAGCTTGAGCTTGTTCAGCTTCTTCTTCTGTTTCACATTGGTTTGGAATTGTGCAGCCTTGGCCTTCTACTGGTAGGTAAGCACCGATAACACGTGGGTACAACCAACCACCAAAACACGCACCAGCAATTGGAGCAAGAATTGGAACGATGAAGTAAGGAATATCACGTGCACCGCTTAGTGCGAAATCCCAACCTGCAAAGTAAGCGAACAGTTTTGGTCCGAAGTCACGAGCAGGGTTCATTGCAAAGCCCGTCAGTGGACCTAAAGAACCACCGATAACCGCGATAAGAATACCGATCAGTAGAGGGTTCATTGCACCGCGAGATGCGCCGTTGTTCTCATCACCTAACGCTAAAATGGCAAACATCAACACTGCAGTAATCACGAATTCCACAGCAAAAGCGCCGAAGAAAGAAAGTGAAGCATGTGGGTAAGTCGAGAAGATACCAGCAGTTGATAGTGCGTCTTGGCTGCTACGAACAAAGTTATGTGCGATTTCGTAGTCAGTAAATAGGTTGCTGTACAGGCTGTAAACCAATGCTGCAGAGCAGAAAGCGCCAAGCAGTTGCGAAATGATGTAAGGCACCACTTTCGCTTTATCAAAACCATGGAACATGGCCAGTGCAATCGTTACGGCTGGGTTGATGTGTGCGCCTGAAACGCCGGCAGTACAGTAAATTGCAATCGCAACACCGAAGCCCCAGATGATGCTGATTTCCCATTGTCCGAATGTCGCACCAGTTAATACCAGAGCGGCCACACAGCCAACGCCAAAGAATATGAGTAATCCTGTACCGATAAATTCAGCCAAGCATTGCCCAAATAAAGAAGGGTGTTTGTTTGTTGTCATGTTCGAGTCCTTTTTAGTTTTGCTTATCTAGCACGTGTATTGTGCATATATTTGCGAACTCGAAAATAAACGAACATCAAAAGTGAGCGTTTGAGCATAAAATTGTTAATTAAAGTCACTTAAAATGTTAATCCGAACACTTTTGCTCGAAAAAGATGCTCGCATGAACGTCATTGCTCGAATTGATAGGTTGCGAAGCCGCTCAAACTACCTATATGTAAATGAATGCGCAACTGGTACGAGGAGTTTATGTTTGGATTTGTGATGCTACTTCGTGAGTGGCGGATTATTAGACTTAATTAGGGAGGGCTGTGTGATGTTTTTGCTATGTAACAAGTGCGTTAACAAATGAGCTTATATGCATAAATGAATAAACTGCCAACTATGTTGTAGTTTGGCAGTTTTCATTTGGGTGTATGTTCTTGTTATACGAGACGAACTTACCGCTCTAAACCAGAGCTGCCACTTTTCCTTTCGCAACCAATTGATATCGAACCGAGTCATACGCCCAGTTGAACGCAATCGCGTAAAGTACGAAGAAAATAACTAGGCCGATGTCCATAATCAATACGGTTAGGAAATCCAGCTTCAACACCCACATCAAGACAGGTAGAGTCACTGTCATTAAGCCAAGCTCAAAACCTAATCCGTGCAGAACACGTGTTTTCTTGGTTCTTTTGCTTCGGTCTGCTCCGTAAATTTTGTCGTAGCCATAGTTGTAAACGTAGTTCCAAGCCATCGCTATCAATGATATTGCGAGCGCTAAGCCTGCCATTTCACCTGCGCCATTTCCTGTAACATAGGTTGCAAGCCCTGCCATTAAAACCAAAGCAACCAATTCAAATAGCACCATGTGCAACATGCGTTCTTTATGTGACATTTTTCTAACTCTCTTTACGATTAAATAGCCGCCGATGGGCTAATGACTTGGCTAGATAATATCCACTTAAGTGATAATATAAAGATGGTTAGTATCACATACGGTGATAGTAAGTTTTGGGAGACACCGAATGTACAACATTGAACAACTAAAAATGTTTGTGTATGCCGTTGAATTAGGGTCATTTTCTGCCAGTGCTCGTCATTTGGGGAAGGTGCAGTCGGCGGTGAGCCAAGGCATCAGTAATCTTGAAATCGATTTTAATGTTGAGCTTTTTGATCGTTCGACTCGAAAGCCTTCACTAACCAAAGCGGGCGAGCAGTTATTTAAACAGGTGAAAGCGATCGTGCTTCAGGTTGAAGATCTGAATGTGACGGTTAGTGCGATGGGCAGTGGTGAAGAGGGGCTCATCAAAATTGCATTAGATGATTCACTATTGGTCCCGAATCTATCTAAGATCCTTAGTCAGTTCAGTCAACAATTCCCTGCGACTGAAGTGGAACTGGTTGCGTGTACCACGACAGAGGTCAATCCGTTAATTATCGAAGAGAGGGCCGACATTGGATTGATGTTTACCAACTTGGCTTTTGATGTCGGTTCTGAGCCTTGCTTTATCGGTCACTTACCGTTTATTGCTGTGTGTCATCCAAGTCATGCGCTCGCAAAAACAGGTGTGGCGAAACTCTCTGACTTACTCCCGCATCGTCAGTTAATGTTGAGGGGAGACAAAGGTAAGGTGATGGATCAGTTTCCGCTGATTGCCGGAAAGGTATGGTGGTCAAACAGCTTTATCGTCATTAAAGAGATGATTCTTGGTAGCGATATCGGTTGGGCATACTTACCGAAACACCTTGTTGAAGAAGAGCTTATTAAACAGCGCTTGGTAGAGGTGAATGTGTCATTTGACCATAAAACTTGGTCGCCTCCGGTTGATCTTGTTCTGTCTAAAACACGCTCAAAAGGTCCTGCATTACTTTGGCTTGAACAAGCATTGAAAGGCCTATTAGACGAAACTGAATAAAGAAAAGGCTCACCGTTTAACGTGTGAGCCTTTCTGTTCAAAGTGATGCTGCTTTTTGTTAGTTCTAGTTCTAGGTGTAGACGTAGATGCTATACGCTAGGTTTAACCGTCTGACCGTTGTAGTACTTGTCTTTCATCTTAAGCGCCACGTTCACAAGGTAAATCAGCACAGGGACTTCAATCAGTGGACCGATAACGCCTGCAAACGCTTGGTCTGAGTTGATACCGAATACTGAGATAGCCACGGCAATCGCTAGCTCGAAGTTGTTACCTGTTGCTGTAAATGCAATTGATGCGTTCTTGTCGTACTCGATGCCCATCTTTTTACCGATGAAGAAACTGATGAAGAACATCGCAGTGAAGTAGATAGTCAGTGGAACCGCAATTAATAGAACGTCCATTGGCAGTTCAACAATCATTTCACCTTTCAGGCTGAACATCAGAACGATGGTTGCCAGTAGTGCAATCAGTGTGATTGGAGAGATGCGTGGAATAAATACGTCGTTGTACCACTGCTCGCCTTTCATCGACACAAGGATCTTACGGCTTAGGAAGCCCGCTAGGAATGGGATACCTAGGTAGATAAGTACACTGTGTGCAATGTCGATCATCGAGATATCAACCATCATGCCTTCGTAACCAAATACTGGTGGAAGAACGCTGATGAATAGCCACGCCATAAAGCTGTAGCTCACCACTTGGAATGCACTGTTTAGAGCAACCAATGCCGCGCCGTACTCTTTGTTGCCGCCGCCGATGTCGTTCCAAACCAGAACCATTGCCACACAACGAGCAAGACCAATCAGAATCACGCCGACCATGTAACCTGGGTGGTCACCCAAGAAAGTCAGTGCCAATACAAACATCAGAATCGGACCAACAAGCCAGTTCATGATCAAAGATAGTTTGATGGCTTTCTTATCTTTTACCACAGTGCCTAATAGGTTGTAGTTAACCTTAGCCAGAGGTGGGTACATCATTAAGATAAGGCCAACCGCAAGCGGAATGTTAGTGGTGCCAACAGACATTAAATCGTTCCACTGTTCGATCTGTGGGAATAGGGTGCCGAGTAGTACACCAAGGCCCATGGCAATAAAAATCCACAGTGTTAAGTAGCGATCTAGAAAACCTAACTTTGGTTTCATGATAATCTCTCTTTGTTGATATCGTTAATCGTCGAAAAGCGATATTTAAAGGCAAAAAATACGCTTAGTTTATTGTGTTCGACAAACTAAGCGTGGTTAATCTATTTTAAAATGGTGTCGATAAGCGATTCAAATTGCTGAATATTATCTCGGTTAATGCGATAGCACATCTTCGGTGGTATCGATTCAGCAGTGATGAAGCCTGAGGTTTTCAAGATTCTTAGGTGCTCTGATACTGTTGATTGAGCCAAACCTAATTCACTCACCAAGTCACTGTTCAAACAGCCGCCCGATTTTTCTAACGTTGAAAGGATACTCAATATACGAACTCTTGCCGGGTGAGCGAGCGCTTTCGCCAGTGCGGCCATTTGCTTTTCTGCTTTAGCATCACCGTGTTCGATGGGCAGAGAACAGCCACCAGATGTCGAGCAAGTTGAGTTCATATTGACGTCTCACTTTCATTAATCGTTAAAAGACGATTAATGATAAGCCTATTTTAAATAGGGGTCAATGCTCACTGTCTATTTGAACGAACTTTAAGGTGGCGATTCAGGAACTATAGTTGAACTCTGCTTTGACTCAGCTACGCAAAATGGCGTGAACATCGATTAAACGCCATTTTGCTCGGTTATCCGCTAGTTAAGAACGGTATAGCCTCGGTTGATCATACAGTTACGATTCACTTGAAACTTCTGCTGCTCAGATAGCTCGGCGGATTGTCTTTTTTGAGCACCGTGCTTTAAAGCGCCGCTGATAATACCGATGCCAGCACCAATTTTTGCACCATCATGACCACTCCCGCCAGAGACGGCTCCACCAACCGCACCCAGCGCTGCACCCTTAGCGGTTGAACCGACAATATCGCTGCCAAGAGAATCGACCTCTTCAGGCTTCACTTGTTGAGCGTATTGCTCACATTCATACAGATCGGCGTGATACTGTGTTTCATCAACACCTTTAGTATCGACAATAATTTGATTAGCAAATACTGAACTTGATGCTACAAGCAATATCGCTGCGATTGGAGAGAATGGAAATTTCACAATATAGACCTCTAGAGTATTCATTGCATTGTTAAAGTGACGTGTAGTTCTCGATGAAATCAAGGCGACGATCGGTGTACTCACCAGAATCCAACATCTTAGATAACCCGCGAAGCGTGTTGTAAGGCTGAGAAACGGCCACCATGTTAATGAGCCAATACGGAATATCGCCACCTGGATCACTCAATACTCGATAAGAGATATGGGTGGTGTTTTCGTCGATTGGTGTCAGGATCCAACTCGCCTCTAATTCAGCCACTCTGATGATTTTTTTATTATTGTTTGGCAGGTAATCAGGCCTACCATGCTGATCAATGGTGACAACCATCGTCTTTGGATCTTGAGTGATGACGTTCTCTACGATAGCTTCACGATCGGCAACTGGCCAAGGTGCCTTGGTATAGGTTTTGGTGATCGTGTGCGCCGCACTAAAATGCTCTATTTCTTCCATGTCATCGATGTTTTCTACCCATTGCGTGCCAACAGAGGTATCGATAAAGAGTGCGATAATAGAAGTGAGGGACGCGTTGATGTCGCCTTCTGCTCGAAATTCTTTAAAGTGACTGCCTTCAATTTTACGGTTATAAACCTCGATGCCTTTTTTATCGCGTGCCAGTGACCAGCCATCGGTGTCTGATGCAAACACCGAAACTGAACAAGCAAGAAGAAGCAAAGTAATAATCTTATTCATCATGTTAATGAGCGCCCTTTCCAGCTGATTTTATTGGTTTTAGATAAGCGGTAACTGTTCAGCACGAGTAGGCTTTGAACACAAATACCGAAGGGTACGGTTAACGCAAATTTTGCGGGAACAAACAGTTCCTTAACCAAAATGAAGTAGGTGACGATCGACACCAAGAGCATCACAGAGCTGACAATGAGCGAATAAGCATGAATGGCAGACATGTCACTGATGAAGGCGTTCGCCGATACCAGCATCAAAAGCGGTCCCGCCCATGCGATGATGTTGGCTTTGATGAAGACTTTTAAAGCTTGTGCTTGCGATTGACAATTCACAATAAGATTCATGTTTTTGGAAAAGCCAGCCCAGATTGAGTTGAAGTCTGAATACATGTGCGTACTCATTAGTTTGTCTGCAAATGCCCAGAAAATCTTAAATCCATTGACCTTCATGACTTTTGCAAAGGCGATGTCTTCCGATATCGCGTTTGCTACTGCGGCGTGTCCACCGACTGCGTCGTAGGATTTTCGGGTAAACAACATCGCCTGACCGTTAGCAATCGCTTCTTCCTTAGTCATGTCGTTCGAGTTTTTAAAGTTCATATAAGATGCGATCGATAGAAAGATGCCCGGCAAGGTCGCTTTTTCTGCCACAGACGCAAAAGTTTGTTTTGGATTAAACGATAAGAGATCAGTTTTTTGTTGGATAGCAAAGTCGATAACGCTCTGTAGCATCGCGGGTGCTGAATCGGTATCTGCATCAATGAAATACACATATTCACCGCTCGCGTTGAGTGCGCCAGCCATACATGCATTGCTCTTACCAAGCCATCCGGTCGGTAACGTTCTACCTGAAATACAGCGCGCGTTAACGTCGAACTTACTGATCAATGCTTCTACTTTTGCACGGGTTGAGTCAGTAGAAAAGTCATCAACAACAATGACTTCAAACTTGTCTTTTGGGTAGCTCTGCTTCAATAGAGAGCCAAGGCTGATTTCAATATTGTCTTCTTCATTTCGCGCAGGAATAATGACGGAAACAGTCGGCCACTCAGTTCTTTTGAACGATATTTTAGGTTCAATGTGAATACGATGGCGCTCTAAGTTCGCAAGTGTGATTAGAAACTTGACGGTAACGATGCAAAGCAAGGTCGTAATAATAGCTAAAATCATAATGACTGTGGTCGGAATAAAGTGATGGAGAGACAGGAAAGAATATAGTGGAGTGTGACCTAACGCACATCTTGTATGTAGGACTTAACCCTTCAAACTGGAATGCGCTTCTGTTAGCGTTTGCCTTGGAAAGATGTGAAACAGTGACTGACAGGCGGTAAAATAAGCATTGTATTCACCAGCGACTCTAGCGATATAATCGAACCCAGAACCGTTACTCAAGATAACGAATGATCATAATCCAATAATAGGTACGCCCGACATGCCCCAACAAAACATCAAATTTATCGCGACTGATATGGATGGCACCTTACTCGATGAGCATGGAAAGCTCGACCCTGAGTTTTTCAATCTTTATGAGCGCTTAGAAGCGCAAGATATTATTTTTGCTGCCGCGTCTGGCCGCCAGTATTACAGCTTGCTAGAAACATTTTCCCCGCTTAAAGATCGCATGATGTTTATTGCTGAAAACGGCACATTAGTGATGCACAAAGGCCAAGAACTTTACAGCTGCTTGCTTGATACCGATGCCATTAAAGAGATCATTAAAGAAGCTCGAGCTATTGAAGGCGCGCATGTGGTGCTATGCGGTAAGAAATCGGCATACATCGAAACCAAAGATGAGCGTGCTCTGGCGGAGATCTCTAAGTACTACCATCGCCGTGAGCAAGTAGAAGACTTACTGGCGGTAGAAGACGATTTCATCAAGGTGGCTATCTGTCACTTCGACGGTTCACAAGAGAAAGTGAACCCAACTATTGATGCCAAATTCGGTGAGAACTACCAAGTGGTTGTAAGCGCAAAAATTTGGTTAGATGTGATGAACGCTGAAGCGTCAAAAGGTGCGGCGATTAAACATCTACAGAACACATTAGGTTTCACTTACGAGCAGACCATGAGCTTTGGTGATTACCTAAATGACTTGGAAATGCTTAAAGAGAGCTACCACTCTTACGCGATGGAAAACGCGCATCCAAAGTTAAAAGAGATCGCGCGTTTTGGCGCGCCAAGTAACGTTGACGCGGGTGTGTTCCAAGTACTTGAGAAGTTGCTAGCGTAACGCTCTTAAGCTAGATTCGATTTTTATCAAAGCCAACTCGTGAAAATGAGTTGGCTTTTTTGTTGGCTGCTGTTGTATTGAGTTAAATTTGAACGAGTGTTCAGCTTGTTGTAGTCTAACCAGAAAGATGGGTATTCACTTTGAATTGGATACGCCTTAGTAACGATATTTGGAATGATTATGAGCAAGAAACTTCAACTTGATATTATTTCTGACGTAATGTGCCCGTGGTGCGTAGTCGGTTACAAAAACTTAGAGCTAGCCGTTGCGGAACTTGGTTTAGAAGACCAGATTGAACTTGAATGGCAGCCGTTTGAGCTTAACCCTGACATGCCGCAAGAGGGCGAAAACCTGCGTGCCCATATCATGAGAAAATACGGTTCTAGCGCAGAAGAGAGCCAACGTTCACGAGAACAGCTTTCGGCTCGCGGCCAAGCGGTTGGTTTCGATTTCAATTTCTATGACAGTATGAGAATGGTCAATTCACGTCATCTACATGTACTTCTCGATTTTGCACTAGCGCACGGCAAACAGACTGAGTTAAAGCTACGCTTCTTTGCTGCTCACTTCACAGAGCAAAAAGACCTGTCCGATCTTGAAGTCATTGCACAAGAGCTTGAAGCGGTTGGCTTAGACTCAACGAAGGCACTGAAGCGCCTAAAGAACACCGACAACTTGAAGCAAATTGAAGCGCAAGAGTTTGAATGGCAACGCATGGGGATCTCTGCGGTTCCTACTGTGGTGTTCAACCGTAAGAGTGCAGTAACGGGCGCGCAGACGGTAGAAACCTACAAGCAGATTCTTCAAGAGCTTATTGCTGAATCATAAACGGATCATTGCTATCAATTAGAGTCTGAATTTCATGGAATCACTGTCACTCGCTCAAGCGCAAAAACTGGTATTGCTTTCGCAAAAGCTGCAGCCTAAGAAGTTGCCACCTAAAAAGCAACGCAATGGGGGCGCTTTGGCGAACACGTTGTCTGCGATTAAAAACCTTGGCTATGTGCAAATTGATACCATCTCTGTGATTCAGCGAGCTCACCACCACACGCTTTGGAATCGCAATCAAGATTACCAACTGAACCATCTTGATAAGCTGTTAGAGCGTCGAGAAGTATTTGAGTATTGGTCGCATGCCGCCGCGTATTTACCCATGCGTGACTTCCGATTCAGCCTACACCGCAAGAATGGCTTTGCGAGCGGTAAGCTCAAGCATTGGTATAAAAAGAATGACGCACTGATGGCTCATGTTCTCAAACGTATTGAGAATGAAGGGCCGTTGATGGCGAAAGATTTTGAAGGGGATAGGCCAAACCCCGGCGGTTGGGGCGGTAAACCGGCCAAGCAAGCATTAGAAACATTGTTCATGCAAGGCGACTTAATGGTGCCAAGCCGAGTTAACTTTCATAAGGTGTATGACCTAACCGAGCGAGTTTTACCGAGCGGAATTGATACCTCTGAGCCGACAGAACAAGAGTACATCGAGCATCTGATAACACGTTATTTAGAGGCTAACGGAGTTGGAATAGCGTCGGAAATGAGCTACCTACTCAAGAACACAAAGCCTTTGATTCAGAGAGCACTCCAACAGATGCTTGAAGATAAGCAGGTTCTGAAAGTAGATATTCAAGGCTCTGATTACTATGTCCTGCCAGGTGCTTTTGAACTGCTGAATCAACCTCTTTCCAGAACCAAGCTTAAGATACTGTCTCCGTTTGATAACCTGCTGATTCAACGAAAGCGAATGCAATCATTGTTCAACTTTGATTACCTCCTAGAATGCTATGTTCCAGAGGCCAAGCGTCAGTTTGGTTATTTTAGCTTACCGATTCTGTGGCAAGGTGAGCTGGTGGCACGAATGGATTGCAAGGTCGACAGGAAGAGTGGTTTGCTCAATATCCGTAACTTGGTTGTGGAAGAGCGAATTAAAAACCATGAGTTGTTGGTTCATGCTTTATGCGATGAACTAAAACACTTCATGGTGTTCAACCAATGTGATGAGATGATCGTCCATAACACCACGCCCTCTGATCTTGGCAAGCGCTTGATGAGCCAATGGCAAACAGTCTAGCGGTCTTTGTTGTTTAGAAAGCGCTTAGTTACTCAGCAAACGCAGCTAACAAGAACTCGACAAAGGTTCTGTTCTTCAACGACAGTTGCTTGGTTTTGTAGAGCAAGTGAATCGGCTTTGGTAACGGCGCCATGCCGGGTAGGATTTCCAACAGCGCTCCACGATCAATCTCTTCTGCGACTAAGATAGTCGGTTGCAACAACACGCCCACACCCTGCAGGGCGGCATACCGCAACACATCACCATTATTCGACATCAAGCGCACACGTTCTTTATTCGGTGTGGCGTGAGGAGCTTGGCTGCTGTAACTGAATCCAAGCGATGGGTGCTGCGCCAAGTCTTCCAATACTCTGATTTCAGCATGTTGGTTTAGGTAAGCGGGCGCCGCGCAGTAACACATCTCATAATCCCCTAAATACCTTGCGACCAAGCTTGAATCGGATAGGTCACCAATTCGCACAATCAGGTCAATGTCAGATGAATAAGGATCAACAAGGTCATTATTCAACATCAGCTCAACGTTAATGGTTGGGTGATGCGCGAGAAACTTAGCTACGATAGGGGCGAGTACCTTGTTTCCATAGGTGACAGGGCAGTTTATTTTTACCGTGCCTTGTGGTTGATTTTCCAAGGTTTGAATCAGGTTCTCTGCATTGCTGATGTCTTCGTGAATTCGCTTACACTCACGATAGTAAAGTTGTCCTGAATCGGTTAACGATTGCTTACGCGTGGTGCGGTGGATCAGCTGAGACTTCAAACTGGCTTCTAAGGAATGGACATGTTTGCTTATCATAGTCGCCGACAGGTTGAAGTGGTTTGCGGCGCTGCGAAAGCTACCTTGTTCCACCACATAGACGAAGACTTTCATGCTGGTTAACTTATCCATTGAACACTTTTGGTTGATAAACAATAAACAAAACGTGAGTTTATCAATTATTAGGGGTTAATTATATTAATGGCAAACCGATAATTAACTAAAATAAGAGTGTGCAATGCCTCAAACGAATGAAACTATCTTTGTTACTGCCGAACTTAAGATCAAAACCAACATAGAACGAGCAGCTGCGCTCGAAGCTATCGAACAGTTTTGTTTAGACATGCAAAGCGAACCGGGCTGCCTACAAGCAATTGCAACCTATGATCAAAGCCAAAGCGATCTTGTGTGAAAAATCGTTATCGGTTGATATGGAAAAAACCGAGCAAGCTTTACTAGCCGTGAAAGAAGCGGGCGTATTCTTTGCTGAAGGTTTGATGTATTTAAACCATCCACTTATCACCAAGCTTCATCAAGAACTGGCAACTGGTGAGATTGGCGAAGTGCGTTCAATTCAAGGTTCCTACGTTGCGGCGATTGATCAGTTCGTGAATCCTGCGAGCAAAGGCGCGCTATACAACCTTGGCTGTTACCCAATGTCGCTGATTCACTCTGTTGCGCAGCAGCAATTTGGTGAGAGCGTGTTCGATGACGTGCAGATCTCAGCAATCGGTCGACGAGGCGAAGATGGCAATATCTGTGAATCGTCGGCGATGATGCATTTCAACGACCGTTTTACCGCACAAATCCACACTGCTGAAGACCACGGTTTAAAGCATGGTTTTACGATCCTAGGCAGCAAAGGCTGTATCACGCTAGATACTAATCCATGGCTACCGACGGCAGAAAACACGTTTACGGTAGAGATCTATGAAACGTCGACACGTGAAGTGAAAGTCGAAGCGCAAGGTGATGGTTTCCATTATCAAGTGCGCAATATCCGCCAAGCGGTTGAGCAAGGTGATACACAACTTGCTGCGCCAATGGCAACCCACCAAGACTCTCGCGTAATCATGAAGTTATTAACTGATTGGGAACAAGCGGCGAGCTAATGTTTTAGTAAATTCTATACTCGTCTCATGTTTGATCGCCTCGTAAGCTATCAAACATGAGGCGTTTCCTCTATATCTTCCAGTCGACTCTCCCCAATAAATACTTTGCATTTGAAACCGCCACAGTGTCCAATATCAGGTAGTACGAAACTGACCGAAAAACCTTATTTTTTAAGGTGTTAAATAGGACCTTTGCCGCATGCGTAAATCAGATAAGAAAATCGAGAATCAAATCAGAGACGTGTTAACTGACGTTTGTGAAGACACGCTGAAAGGCTTCGATGGTTTTTTGTGGGTGACTCACTCGGTCAACTTCTCTTCATTTCCGCAAAGTTTGAAAATCGTCTGTGTATTCGATACCAATCAGGATAGAGCGAATTTCTTAAATGGCGAAGGTCAACAGAGTGCCTCTGGGGCTATCCAACACGCGTTCAATCAAGTTGGGATTCAACTGAAGAATATCGATAAGCATGTTAGTTACGATACACAAGAAAATTGCGACCGTGACCACCAAGGGAAGTGGAACAAGAGGCTTTAAGGTGCGTTGTCATCGTTCTTGTTTAGACAGCCTATCCAAATTGAGTTTCAATAGTGTGGCGCTCAAACTGAGATTCGATACAGCAAATCCAAGTCCTATTCTGAGTTCTAGGCTCTGATAACTTCTCATCTTCCAAACCGTATTATTCTCATTTTGAGAAAATCTGAGCTGATTTCTCGTTAGCCGGAGATACTTGGTTTCCAAATAAAATTAAAATCACAAAAACTTATATTTTCCTTAATGCATTGATTTTGAATCGGCATTTGCTCGTTTTACTTGCCACCGATGAAACAAGACAGACGAGCACTTGAACAATAGAGCCATGTAGTCGATACTTTTTTCGTATTTTGATTCCTAAATTGACACGTAAGTTGGCTGACTTTTCGTCTTGTGATTTAAGGCATGACAGTATCGATTAGGAAATTTGAATCATGAAAACCTACATTTCTGGGCTGCTCGCACTCATACCGTCATGTTTAATCGCTGGCTACGCTTTTGCTGTTGGTACAGCAGTTGTGCTGCCAGGGCAACATGAAGCGGGTGTTGATCTTTCGGGCTCCCCACTATCTGCGAATGCTGTCATTGATTGGGAAATTACCAACAGTGACATTGTGTTCGGAGCGTATGCCGACAAAGCCGACAATGAGCGGGCCACGACAATTGGTTATATGTACAACCAAGTCATGGCGATGAACTCGGGTTGGTTGGAGAACGATCTCCGTAACCAAGCTGAGTTAGAAGGCCTCAATTTCGAAGACTATTTCCTGCACTTTTCTGAAGATACTGTCATTGCCGAAGTTGATAAAACTCACGGCGAAAAGACCCTTTTAAACCGAAAACCTATGATCTTGGGTTATACAGCCAATGAAGACCATGCTGGCTTTTGGCTGTATCAAGAGCCTCCGTGGGATGCCGATGTGTTTGAGAATTTCGAACAGGGTGGGGCTTTGTATGTCTATCATGCTGAACAGTTCGAACGGCTGACCTTTAAGTTCTCACAGTTTGCTGGCAGCGGTGAGTTTTGGATTGAATACCCAACGGCTATTGATTCTCAGGGAAGGGTTTCACAGTGGGAAAGACTCGATGTAAAGAAAGACAAAACGCTCAGCATGACCAAAAACCAATCGGTGATCTGGAACCTTCCTAATGATTGGGTAAGAGCCACAACTCATGATGGGAGCGGTGCGAACTATGGTGGCGGCCAGTATTTTGGTTCAACCTTTTTGAGAGATGGTGGGCGCTTATACGTTGTGAGAGTTCGTTGGCAAAGTGAGAACGCCGACGACAGGCCGCGTTTAAAAGAAGTAAAACTCAAAAACAGTTTTCCAACCGTCAAGTTAACCGATGCTCCGACTTCAACCCCGGACGGCAATGCTATCAGCCAATGGCGAAAAATCCGCGGCTTTGATGTGTCTGCAGACCTAGATGGCGATAACTACTTGTCGCCAAGTGAGTATAGAAATCGAACCAATAAGAACGCGACAGCGCGTTTTCGTTGGGAATCAAGAGTTGTGCCATTTGGTCGAATGTGGAGCGCTAACTCATCTTGGTCGCTAACGAACGTCGCAAACGCGGATTATCTATCTGCCATTCATCGCTACTACAAGCAAAGTTGGGCAAGCCAAGGTTTGAATGGTGCGTACAACGACGACACAAATAAACTCATTGGTTCGAACCAGTTCTATGTTCACTCTGGCGGGCATGTTCAAGAATTAGGAGCTGTTGTGGGTTCGAATCAAGCGGATGATCTCTACAAACAACAATTTTCAGAGTTTCTCAAAAATCTATCTGCTTTAGAAAGTGATGCGTCGATTGGGTTGAATATCGGAACTGCGAACTTGCTGGGTCGAAATGGACAGTCTCATCTTAGCGAGGCGGGATCTCTGTATTTACGCGAGCACTACATTTTTCCGTCTACTGGGTTTAGTGGTTACTCGGGGATCTCAAAATTCTGGGATAATTCTGCGCTCGCCTACAATGGGCAAAGTGTTATTTTTCAGGCGACAACGCGTTATGGGCGAGTTCAGTTTCTTGGAAATAGTGAAGATAATTGGAAGCAAGACCAATACTCGACCCTAGCGATCTACCACCTCAATCGACACGCTCAACATAGCTACTTTAATCAGTGGAACAATGGTTACGTCTATGGAAGTGGCAATACGACGGCTGACACTTTCTGGCAAAGTGGTGTCCCTAAAAACATCGCCTACCAACCCAGTTCGTTATTGGCCGTTGACTTGGGAGAGCCGAGTCATCAAATCCCACATGGCTTTGCGCCGATTCCTTTGATGCTTTCGACAACGACACCTCAGCCTGCTGACTACACCATCGTTGGCGATTCCTCGATGAACGAAATGGTGCATGCTGATCTGCCCAATGGTATCACTCACGTTCTACCGACGTTCACGTACTTTATGTATCAATCTGAAAATCAGGTGGTTGCTGGTGGCCCTGAGGACATGGTGTTAGCGAGAGAGTTCAGCAATGGTCGTGTGTTGTATCGCACGGATTTCCACGGTAAGAATCCGAGCTTTTATGACGCGGCAAAACTCACCATCGCGCTGGATGTTCCAATGAAACCTGTTGATGCTAACGGTAACGTTGGTGACTATGTGAGTGAAATAGAAATTGGCGGTTATGAAGGGCTGTTCTTACTTTATTAGAACTAATGCGAGTGAGCACTCTCGAACCAGAGCAGACTAGAGCTTAGGTTCGGGATATGAGCTTATTCTTTTTACACTGCTTAAATTCTTTGGCGATCCACGATTGCTCGTTTAAACCATTGTCGATTAGAGCAAAAAGGTAGCCATCGACTTTGCCTGAAGCCGCAGGATATTCTTGAAAAGCGTGCTTAGGGTAGCCGGGGTAATCCATCTCGTATTGAGCGTCTAACTGCTTACCGAGTTGACGCCATTTTACGAATAACTCAGAAGAAGATGTCTCAACCTTATATTGGCCCAAAATGCGTTGGTGATGGGTTAACGCCACTTTAGCGCAGTGATTGGTCTGTACGACTTTTTGTATCAATTCAACTTGTTCTTCACTCATGGTTTTCGCCAGTACATTCTCTTGTTCGATGCGCGCCATTCGTTCACCAAACGTTTCAGCATGGGTGGAAAACACAAAAGTAAGCGGTAAAGCCAATACCAAAAGACGCTTGTAGAACATAACCTAACTCTTTGAATGGATTCATGACTATTATGCCGTTGAGTAACAATATTATTAACGAATAAACACGCTTAATTGTAAGAATTATTTTTATCGAGTGGATAAATAGATGATTTTGGAGTTGTGGTATTCAGGCTCTGAATGTTTGGTTGGTGAGCCTGAAATTTGATGAGGGATCCGTTACGAATTAATGACCTTGATGCCTTTGTCTTGAAGCTCATCAATCACACTACTCGAAAGATCAATGTCGGTGATCACGCCATCAAGCGCACTTAAATCTAAGGCGTGGAAAGTAGCGATACGTCCGTATTTGGTTGAGTCTGAAATCAGATAGTTTGAATGAGCTGCTTGAACAATGGCTTGTTTGACTAATACCTTATTTTCACAAGGTGTCGAGAGCCCTTTTAGATTCCAAGATGAAGAAGAGATAAACGCAATATCAATATTCATCCCTGCCAAGAACTCAGCTACTTTTCCCCCAATACTCGATTGATTTTCACGGTCAATCTTGCCACCAGTATGGTAAATCTCAGATTGTGTGCTGTTCATTAGGTATGCGGCAATCGCGAAGTCATTGGTGATGATAAGCAGATCATCTCGCCCTGCAAGTTGGTGAGCGATCTCCAAAGAGGTTGTTCCAGCGTCTAAGTAGATAGTCGAATACTCAGGAACCAATTGAGCAGCTAGTTGACCTATTTGAGCTTTTTCGCTTGCTTGCTGTTCTACCTTGATGTCGTGTGACAATTCGCTGTGAAGTGCTTTAGTCAGCTGAACGCCACCCGAAACTGAAATCACTTTCCCTGATGTCTCTAGCTTTACGATATCTCGACGAATAGTCATATGAGACACCTCTAAGTGCTCAACAAGCTCAGAAATACTGATCACTTCTTGGTGTGATAATAGTGACAAAATGGTTCTCTGACGTTCCGCTGGAATCATGATTCTTCTTCTATGTTCTTATTTTTCATCATCCTATCAATCTTTGGTTGTTTTGTGAATATCTGTGAATATCTGTTGTGAAATAGCAATTAGAACTGTGATTGCTGCCGAAATTACCCTTATCTAATGCCTCTAAAGGGTTAAATTACTCATTAATGTTAATTTTTGTTAAATGTGTGACTTGTCACTAAGTCGCATTCGATTGCTTCACATATAATCACAAATATAAACAATAATTAACAAATCTAGAATTCAATAATTACGTGAAAGGCATCTTGCTATGAAAGAAGTTCAATCTGTTGGTGTTATCGGTTTAGGTTCTATGGGCATGGGCGCAGCGAAGTCATGCGTGCGTGCAGGCCTTGATGTATATGGTTTCGATTTGAATCCGCAAGCGATTGAAAACTTGGGTGAATATGGCGCAAAAGCGGTCTCTACAAGCGCGGTTGAGTTTGCCGACAAACTTGATTCAGTTTTGGTATTGGTTGTGAATGCAGCTCAAGTTAACACGGTACTGTTTAAGACTGGTCTTGCGGCGGCACTGAGACCTAACACGCCAGTTATGGTCTCGGCAACGATCTCAGCAGAAGACGCGAAACAAATCGAAGCTCAGCTTGCTGAACATGATCTTGTGATGCTGGATGCGCCAGTGTCCGGCGGTGCAGTAAAAGCAGAAGCGGGTGAAATGACGATTATGGCTTCAGGTGCGGTGACCACATTTGAAGCACTGGCTCCGGTACTTGATGCAACTGCAGCTAAAGTCTACAACATCGGCGAGACCATTGGCCTTGGTGCGACCGTTAAGATTATCCACCAGTTACTAGCAGGTGTTCATATTGCTGCGGGCGCTGAAGCGATGGCACTAGCCGCACGCGCAAACATTCCGCTTGATTTGATGTACGACGTTGTTACGAATGCAGCGGGCAACTCTTGGATGTTCGAGAACCGCATGAAGCACGTAGTCGATGGTGATTACTCTCCAAAATCTATGGTTGATATCTTTGTGAAGGATTTGAACTTGGTATCAGATACCGCTCAAAACCTGAAATTCCCACTCCCATTATCAAGTGCTGCACTGAACATGTTCGTTAGCGCGAGTAATGCTGGATTTGGTCAAGAAGACGACAGTGCAGTGATAAAAGTCTTCCAAGGTATTGACCTGCCGGGTGTAAACACGTCAAAGGCGGAGAAATAATCATGTTATTAGGTGTTATTGCAGACGACTTTACAGGTGCAACAGACATTGCTGGTTTCTTGGTTGAAAACGGTATGCGCACTGTTCAACTGAATGGGATTCCAACGGGAGAGTTTGACACATCAGCAGATGCTGTGGTGATCAGCCTTAAATCTCGCTCTTGCCCAGTTGACCAAGCGGTGACGGATTCGGTTACTGCGCTTAAATGGCTTCAATCTCAAGGTTGCCAACAGTTTTACTTTAAATACTGCTCAACGTTCGACAGTACCGCTGAGGGCAATATTGGTCCCGTAACAGATGCACTTTTGGCGGAACTTGGAGAATCTTTCACTATGGTTTGCCCTGCATTGCCAGTAAATGGTCGCACGGTTTACAACGGTCACTTGTTTGTTTTTGGTGAGTTGCTCAGTGATTCAGGTATGCGTAATCACCCTGTTACACCAATGACGGATTCAAGTGTGGTTCGAATGATGGACGCACAATCAGAAGGTGTTTCCGGTTTAGTTAACTTTCAAACGATTGAACAGGGCGCTGATGCGGTTACCGCTCGTTTTAACGAACTCAAAGCTCAAGGTAGTCGCTACGCCGTGGTAGACGCATTTAATGCAGAGCACTTGGTGACGTTAGGTCAAGCGGCTAAATCTCTGAAACTAATCACAGGTGGCTCAGGCCTAGCTGCTGGTATCGCTAAAAATTGGACAGGACATCTTGCTGACCAAAGTGATGCAAAACATGCCGGCAGCCCAGTCAAAGCACCAACCGTTGTGTTCTCTGGTTCTTGTTCAGTGATGACTAACCAACAAGTTGCGGTATACAAGCAGCTTGCTCCTCACTTTGCTATCGATGTGAAGGCTTGCTTAACCAATGATCAATACGCCAATGATGTGTTCGATTGGGTGATGACCAATAACCAAGGCGAGTTTGCTCCTTTGGTTTATGCAACCGCAGATGCCGCCGCACTGAAAGCCATTCAAGAAGAATACGGCGCACAAGCTTCAAGCCACGTCGTTGAACAGTTTTTTAGTCAACTCGCTATCAAACTGCACCAACATGGTGTGAAAAACTTCATTGTTGCTGGTGGTGAAACATCAGGCGTAGTGACGCAAAGTCTAGCCGTGAAAGGTTTTCATATTGGCCCTCAAATCGCACCAGGTGTGCCTTGGGTTAAATCGGTCGAAGGTGAGCTATCACTAGCGCTAAAATCGGGCAATTTTGGTGATAAAAACTTCTTCGCTAAAGCTCAATCATTCTTTTCATAAGCGAGATTCAAATGAGTAAAGTTTTGATGAACGAGCAGCAGTTAAGAGAGCAAATGGTCACGCTCGCTCGTTCAATGTTCGAACGAGGTTACGCCACTGGTGGTGCAGGTAACCTGTCTATCAAATTACCTAATGGGCATTTTCTAGCAACACCAACAGGCTCTTCATTTGGTCGCCTTGTCGCTGAGGAATTGTCGGTTGTTGATATCGATGGCAACCACATCTCAGGTAAGAAGCCTTCTAAAGAAGCGGCATTCCACTTAGCGATTTATAGAAATAATGCAGAATGCAATGCGATTGTTCATTTGCATTCTACTTACCTTACCGCGTTGTCTTGCCTTGAAGGGTTGGATCGTAATAACGCGATTAAGGCTTTCACACCGTATTTCGTGATGCGAATTGGTGAGTTACCAGTGATTCCTTACCTACGTCCGGGTGACCCACAAATCGCTGAAGAGTTGGCAAAACGAGCAGGTGATTATCGAGCATTTTTGTTAGCAAACCACGGCCCAGTAGTAACAGGCACTGACTTTGTTGATGCCGTTGATAACGCTGAAGAGCTAGAAGAGACCGCCAAATTAGCATTCTTATTGAAAGGGAATGATATCCGTTACCTAACGGACGAAGAAGTGATGGATTTAAAAGGGAGAGGCAAATAATGGCTAAGTTCGCAGCAAACTTAACGATGTTATTCACAGAAGTACCATTTCTAGAGCGTTTTGAAAAAGCACACCAAGCCGGTTTCAAAGCTGTTGAATACCTATTCCCTTATGCATTTGAGGCCGAAGAGCTTGCAGCAAAAATGCAGAGATTTGGTTTTGAGCAGGCGCTTTTTAACATGCCTCCAGGTAATTGGGATGCGGGTGAGCGTGGTTTTGCCGCTATTCCAGATCGTGAAGAGGAATTTAAAGCTAGTGTTGATACGGCGCTTATGTACGCGACAGCTCTGGGCTGTAAAAAAGTCCATGCAATGTCAGGCATATTGAATGAGAACTTTACTAAGCAACAACACGTTGAAACCTTCATCTCAAACATTCGTTTTGCGGCTGATAAGTTTGCTGAGCAAGGCATCGAATTGATGATTGAACCTCTTAATAGCCGTGATGTTCCGAACTATTTTGTGGCGCATCAACGTGAAGCTGTCGAACTGATTAAGTTGGTCGATAGACCAAATGTGAAACTTCAACTCGACCTTTATCACGCGCAAATCATGGATGGTGATTTAAGTACTTTGATTCGTGAAGTTGCTGCTTATACCGGTCATATCCAAATTGCTTCTGTACCAGAGAGGCATGAACCATCGGAAGGCGAACTGAACTACCCACATTTATTTAGTGTTTTGGATGATTCAGGTTACCAAGGTTGGATTGGCTGTGAATATAACCCAAGAAGCACGACAGAAGAGGGGCTTAGCTGGGTAAAAAGTTATTTATAGCGCGGTGTGAATGGCGTTTATATGTAACGAATCATAAAAGTAAAAACTGATTTAGATAACACGGCTTACAGGTAAGCCAACACATAACGATAAAGTGCAATGGGTGACCCGGTATCACCCATATGCACCACCCTACAAATTTTCTAAAAATGAAGAAAGAGACAAAAGGAATATAAAAATGGATGGAGCACTGATAGGCATCGTAATTGGCATTTTAGCCATGATGGGCATGATCATTAAAACAAGAATCCCAGTGGCGCTTGCGATGATTATTGCAAGTATCATCATGGGGCTATTCGCTGGTATGGCACCAACAGAGCTGATCAACGCAATTAAAGCCGGCTTTGGTGGCGTGCTTGGTGGTATTGGTTTGATTATCGCGTTCGGCGTTATCATGGGCGCGTGTTTCGAGCGTTCTGGTGCGGCTGTTAGAATGGCAAAAACGTTTGTAAAGCTGTGTGGTAAAGGTCGTGAAGACTTAGCACTAGGTTTTACAGGTGTACTTGTCGCTATCCCAGTTTTCTGTGACTCTGCGTACATTATTTTACACTCTCTTGTTCGCGCAATTTCACGTGACACAGGTAAATCAGCGGTTGGCTTAGGTGTGACTCTGGCGCTTGGCCTACTGATCACTCATGCGCTTGTGCCACCAACACCGGGTCCAGTTGCTGTGGCTGGAATTCTGGGTGTAGATCTAGGTGAATACATGTTATGGGGTTTGATGGTTTCTATCCCTATGATGCTTCTTTCTATGATTTATATTCGCCGAGTAGGTAACGAGTACTACCGCGTACCAAACGGTGAGACATGGATTACTAACCAAGCTGATTGGGCAAACCTTGAGAAAGTAAAAGAAACAGATGACAGAGAGCTACCAAGTAACTTTTTATCATTCGGTCCAATTCTGCTGCCAATCGCATTCATCCTAATCAACACGCTTGTTGGTCAAGGTGACACTGCAATGCACAACGTTATTTCGTTGATTGGTAACCCAGTGGTTGCTGTTGGTATCGGTGTTCTTATGGCGCTATACGGTCTTACTCGTCATATTGAGCGCAAAGACATGGTTAGCTCTATGGATGATGCTCTGTCTACTACAGGTCTAATTCTTGTGGTAACTGGCTGTGGTGGCGCAATGGGTGCAGTACTTAAAGCATCAGGTGCTGGCCCTCAAGTAGCCGAAGCTATCGCGAGCAGCGGTATTCCACCTCTACTTGTACCACTAGCAATTGCTTCAATGCTTCGTCTAATCCAAGGTTCAGCAACGGCATCAATGATGGTTGCAGCAACGATGACGCTGCCATTGGTTGAAACGTTAGGTCTAGACCCAGTATTCGTAGCACTTGCATGTGCGGTAGGTCCGGTTGGCTTCTCTCATTTGAACGATTCATACTTCCACATCATTAACCGTACGTTAGGTATTACTGAACTTGCTGATCAAATTAAGATCTGGTCTGTGTCTTCAACTATCGCATGGGCGATTGGTGCAAGCATCATCATGATTCTAAACTTAGTGTTTGGTAAAGGCGGTACGTTGATCGACCCACTGATTCCAATTGCGGTTCTAGGTGCTGTATTCGTGTGGCTAAAAAGCAAAGAGAAATCACAAGTAAAGACAGCCGTTACTAACTAATACTACTTACCTTTATATACTGCCCCTATTAAGTGATTAGCTTGCTGATCTTCAATAGGGGCATTTTTGGATCGGGCACTCATCAAAATTACTAATCTTTTGGATCTCTCAGTATGAAAATTGTTATTGCACCAGACTCGTTTAAAGAATCTCTATCGGCTGTATCTGTGGCGGCTTGTATTGAAAAGGGCTTTCGTGAAATCTTCCCTGACGCTGACTACGTGACCTTGCCTTTGGCTGATGGTGGCGAAGGTACGGTAGATGTATTGCTACAAGGTCTAGCAGGACAAAAGCGAATCCATCAAGTGGAAGGGCCATTGGGCGCATTGGTTAATGCTGAATGGGCGATGCTTGAGCCATCCGATAGCAACCCGAACAAAACGGCATTGATTGAAATAGCTGCAGCATCGGGCTTGGATTTATTGAAACCAGAGCAGCGTGATCCGTTGATTGCTTCTTCATTTGGCACAGGGCAATTGATTTTGGAAGCGATAGAGCAGGGGGCTCAAACCATCATTCTTGGATTGGGTGGCAGTGCGACCAATGATGGTGGCGCGGGTATCGTTCAAGCTCTAGGTGGGCGCTTGTTAGATAGTAACGGGCAAGATGGCAAAGGACACGAGCTTAACCGAGGTGGTGCTGCACTTGCAGAACTTGCATCAATAGATCTTACCGGCTTAGATTCGCGCTGCGCAGATGTCGAACTGATTGTGGCATGCGATGTTGATAATCCACTGTGTGGTGACAACGGTGCTAGCCACGTATTCGGCCCACAAAAAGGGGCGACACCCGAACAAGTCTTGATGCTTGATAAGGCGCTAGCGAATTTTGCTCAAATCGCTGAATCGCAAGGTTGTGTTGGCAGCGATGAACCCGTTCAAGAGCGTGCTGGTTATGGCGCGGCTGGTGGCACGCCGATGGGACTTGGTTTGCTATTTAATATGCAGATCAAACCGGGTATTGAGATGGTGCTTGATGTTCTCCAAGCCGATGAAGTACTGAAAGGTGCTGACCTTGTGATTACTGGCGAAGGGCAAATGGACAACCAAACTCTGCAAGGCAAAACACCTTACGGCATTGCTAAACGTGCGAGTTTACAAGGTATTCCAACCATAGGTATTGCTGGCTCATTGGGAACTGAAGTAGAAGCTCTCTATGGAGAAATGAGCAGCTTGTTCGGGACTGTTCGTTCTCCTCAGTCACTTGACCAAGTTCTGCAGGAGGCGGAAAAAAATCTAACCAGAACGGCTAGGAATATTGCAGCGACGCTTAAACTAGGAAGGAAAATGCTCGATTAGTCAGTGCCTTAGAATATGATTCCTAAATCAGTCGTTTAATAGGTTTTATAGATTATAACGATAAATACAAACGATTATATTTTATGCCATTAGAGGTCTATTCTATATCCATAGTATTTTAGGGGCTTTTGAAAGGGATCCAGTATAAATATCAAGGTGCACTCACTATTGCTGCACCTTTGGACCTTAAGGAATAGATCATGAGTAAAAAACTAACTACAGCTGCGGGTTGTCCTGTTGCTCATAACCAGAATGTTCAAACTGCGGGTAAACGCGGTCCACAACTTCTTCAAGACGTTTGGTTTTTGGAGAAATTGGCCCATTTTGATCGTGAAGTGATTCCAGAGCGTCGTATGCACGCGAAAGGCTCAGGTGCTTACGGCACATTTACCGTTACACACGACATCACAAAATACACCAAGGCAAAATTGTTCTCTGAAATAGGTAAAAAAACCGACTTGTTTGCACGTTTCACAACAGTTGCGGGTGAGCGCGGTGCTGCCGATGCTGAACGTGATATTCGTGGCTTTGCATTGAAGTTTTATACTGAAGAAGGCAACTGGGATATGGTGGGCAACAACACGCCAGTATTCTTCCTTCGTGATCCTCTTAAGTTCCCTGACTTAAACCACGCGGTGAAACGTGACCCACGCACCAACATGCGTAGCGCGAAAAACAACTGGGATTTCTGGACTTCTTTGCCGGAAGCTCTGCACCAAATTACTATCGTAATGAGTGACCGTGGTATCCCTGCGACTTACCGTCACATGCACGGCTTTGGTAGCCACACGTTCAGCTTCATCAACGCTGATAACGAACGTTTCTGGGTGAAATTCCACTTCAAATCTCAGCAAGGTATTAAGAACCTTTCTGATGCAGAAGCGGCACAAGTGATCGGTGATGATCGCGAAAGCCACCAACGTGATTTGCTAGACAGCATCGATAACCAAGATTTCCCGAAATGGACGTTGAAAGTACAAGTGATGCCAGAAGCGGATGCAGCGAAGGTTCCATACAACCCGTTCGATTTGACTAAGATCTGGCCTCATGCAGATTACCCGTTGATCGAAGTGGGCGAATTTGAGCTAAATCGTAACCCGCAAAACTTCTTCGCAGAAGTAGAGCAGTCGGCATTCAATCCTGCGAACGTAGTTCCAGGTATCAGCTTCTCGCCAGACAAGATGCTGCAAGGTCGTCTGTTTGCTTACGGTGATGCACAACGTTACCGTTTGGGTGTAAACCATCAGCACATTCCAGTGAATGCGCCTCGTTGCCCAGTACACAGCTACCACCGTGATGGCGCGATGCGTGTCGATGGTAACTTCGGTGGCACATTAGGTTATGAGCCAAACAACGAAGGTCAATGGGCTGAGCAACCAGATTTCGCTGAACCAGCACTGAACCTAGATGGCGCAGCAGCACACTGGGATCACCGCGAAGATGAAGATTACTTCTCGCAACCGGGTGACTTGTTCCGCCTAATGACACCAGAGAAGCAAGCGATTCTTTTTGATAACACTGCTCGCAACCTAGGCGGCGTGCCAAAAGAGATTCAATTGCGTCACCTAAGACACTGTTACAAAGCT
This sequence comes from Vibrio sp. 10N.222.55.C6, assembly GCF_041473395.1. Classification (NCBI taxonomy): domain Bacteria; kingdom Pseudomonadati; phylum Pseudomonadota; class Gammaproteobacteria; order Vibrionales; family Vibrionaceae; genus Vibrio; species Vibrio sp. 10N.222.55.C6. Next base: position 341,738 of record NZ_JBFRSD010000001.1, on the reverse strand, counting down.
GACCCTGCATACGGTGAAGGCATTGGTAAACTGCTTGAAATCGACGTGAGCGAATTTAAGTCGTAATCAATCATCTTGATTCGTTAATTGAAAGGCCGTTGAGTGAATCACTCAACGGCCTTTTTTGATCTCGCTGTTTATTAAGCAACCCTAAATCATTGAAAAATTTAATAATCCACATTGATAGTTTTTACCTATCGAATTGATAAATCTATCCCATTATCTTTGTAAGAGTGATGGGATTATTCTACGACTATCAGTTTATAAAGTAGAAGAGTTTGAGATGAATAAGAGCGCATTAATCGTTGAAGGTGGAGCAATGAGAGGTATTTTTGCTGCTGGAGTTTTAGACGCCTTCATGCAAGACGATTTCCGTCCTTATGATTTTGCCATCGGCGTATCTGCAGGTGTGTCGAATCTGGTTGGCTACTTATCTCATGCACCAAAACGCAGTTATGATGTGATCACCACGATGGCGACGGATAAAACTTTCTTTAATCCTGCTCGCTTTGCCAAAGGCGGTAACTTGGTAGATGTTAAATGGTTATGGAACGAATCCAATCAACGTTATCCGCTCGATTGTGGTGAGTTGTTTTCAAGTATCCCACTCATTGCTGCTGTCACAAATGTCGATACGGGCAGTGCAGACTACTACCATATTAAGCCAGAAAACCTTTCTAATGTTGTTGAAGCAACAACGGCTTTACCTATCGCTTACCGTGAAACTCCGTGTTTCTCTGGTGGCTGTTATACCGATGGCGGTGTAGCCGATTCGATTCCGGTTCGTGAAGCATATCGCCGTGGCGCACGCGATATTACCGTGATTCTGTCTCACCCATTGAGCTACCGAATGAAGCCTCAAAAGCACCAATGGATGCTGAAGAAACTATTAAAGAAATTCCCGAATATTGCTGAGTCGATGGCGGTACGTGCTGAAAACTACAACCAGTCTCTGGAGTTCATTCGTAACCCACCCAAAGATGCGACCATTAAAGTGATAGCGCCGCCAGAAGCGTTCGCAGTAAAGCGTTTAACTATGGATCAAAGTACTCTTAATGCAGGTTATGAGATGGGCATTAAAGCGGGTGAAGAGCACCTTGCCATTCGAAAAGGCGTGTATGGTTTAGACACCGAAGATTGTCATTTCTGCGTCTAGGAACGTTTTTAGGATACTGGATAAACGACAAAGCCACGCTGTTCACTTCAGAATAGCGTGGCTTTGTATCTGTAGACCTAGTTTGTTTTTAACTCAGCCTGCTGTTAACTCAATCTGTTATTAAACGAGTTCGTTGCCGCTGGTGTTGCCAGCAAAGAAAGCATCAACACTGGTGAGTGTTGTGTTCGCGATATTGAACAGAGCATCTTTGGTTAAAAAAGCTTGGTGACCTGTGAACAGCACGTTGTGACAAGCAGATAGACGGCGGAACACATCATCGACAATCACGTCATTTGATTTGTCTTGGAAGAACAGCTCTTTCTCGTTGTCATACACATCAAGACCAAGTGCGCCAATCTTACTCTGTTTAAGCGCTTCGATAGCAGCTGTGGAATCCAGTAGTTCACCACGGCTGGTGTTGACAATCATCACGCCGTCTTTCATCTTCTCAAACGCAGTCGCATCTAATAGGTGGTAGTTCTCTTTACTCATTGGGCAGTGTAGAGAAATCACATCAGACTCTTGGTAAAGTTCGTCGAGTTCAACGTATTTAGCGCCTAACTCAACAGCTAACGGGTTTGGATATGGGTCATAGCATAGGATATTCATGCCTAAACCCTTCAGAATTCGCATCGTCGCTAGGCCAATCTTACCCGAGCCAATCACACCGACCGTTTTACCGTGGAAGTTAAAGCCAACTAACCCCTCAAGAGAGAAGTTCGCATCACGAGTGCGTTGGTATGCCTTGTGTAGTTTACGGTTCAAACACATCATCATGCCAACCGTGTGTTCTGCTACCGATTCTGGTGAGTAAGCCGGAACGCGAACCACTTGCAGACCAAACTCTTTGGCTGCGTCTAGGTCGACCTTGTCAAAGCCCGCACAGCGCATCGCGATTAACTTGGTGCGGCCTTGAGCAAGAATCTCTAACACGTCTCGCGATAGGTCATCGTTTACAAACGCACAAACCACTTCGTTGTCGTGCGCCATTTTTGCTGTTGTTGTGGTGAGTCGAAAATCGTGAAAATGAAACTCAGCGTTGAGTTCGCCTTTTGCCAGTTCGAATGATTTTTCGTCGTATGATTTTGAGCTAAAAAAAGCAATGTTGAGCATGGCTTCCTCTCTTACCTAAAATATAAATAACCCACTGATTCATTCTCTGAAACGGGATTAAAACAAGGGCATGTTGACCTTTCGCGGTTAAGTTTTGTTCGAGATAAAATCGTTTTAATCGCGACGAGAGGTTTGCCGCCTAGTCATTCTAAGCAAAACCCTCTCAACAAAGAGTAAAACGATTTTAGCCGAACCCTTCGGGCAGTGTTTGTGGTTCCTTTCTACAGCGTTATCGAATTCTCATGTAGGCGAGCTACACGTCGAATTCTCTGCCTTGTATAAATAACCCACAAACGGCTGCAAAAATCAGCTCGATAGGTCAACATGCCCTACAACTCTGTTCAGTGTGCTAGAGTTTTTTTCTCTTGTCTATCACCATTAGTCATTGTAATTACTATGGTTATTTGATCTTTTGTCTTCACTTATTGAACATTAAAAATCACATTACGAGGTTGCTTGCTTATAAGTTCATCAATATTGAATGAATATTACTTTCGGGTGTGGAACGTTGAATTTTCCAGTGTGACGGAATACGTAAATGACTCATATAAAACCTCTTCTCTAACTGTTCTTTGAAAGTTGTGCTTCTGTCTAACGAGTGGCGGTTGTTATTTACCAGTAGTTCTCACTGCTGAATTGACCGGGTTTTCTGCGTAAGTGCTTTTCGAAACCTAAGCTAGTTAGCGCTTCACTTGTGTCGCGAACCATTTGCGGATTGCCGCAAAGGTAGAAAAAACTGCGGGTTTGATTGAAAGCGACAGACGCGGTTTGCTCAAGGTCGCCTCCAAGTAACAAGCTTGGGATTCGTCCGCGCAAAGTTCCGGTGACTGATTCTCTAGAAATAATTGGCACATATTGTAGTTTCCCTTGGAAGTGATGAACGAGTTGAGCGATACGGTCTCGATAAGTCAGGTCTTGTTCTGTTCTTACGGCATGCACTAGAACCAGATTCTTGAATGAAGAGGCTTTGTCTGAAGCCAACTCATTTTGCTGTATCTGCATGCTCTCAAGTATTGAGATAAATGGGCCTACCGCGGTTCCGGTTGAAAGCATCCATAGATCGTCGGCGATCTCTGGGATCTCATCTAAGGTCATAAAGCCACTTGGGTCTTTCCCGACAAAGATGTCATCACCAGCTTGCAATTCGTGAAGTTGAGGCGAGAGCTGACCGTTCTGATCCTTAATAATCAAAAACTCTAGATGCTGATGTCCTTGCTCATGCTCTGGTGCATTCACCATAGAATAAGCGCGTCTCACAAACTCACCTTCGTTATTGAGCAAGCCAAGCTTAGTAAACTGACCTGCCTGATAAGAAGAGACAGGTGCACTAACCTGGAGTGAGAACAATTGATCTGTCCATTCTGTTTTGTTTAGGACTTTGCCTGTAACTAAACCATGAGGAATATCTGTCATATCATCCACCTTTAAGAAGAGAAGTTATCTCATTAAGGATACTCAACTATTTACACTTTAGAGTTGCATGTACCACGCCAATAATGAGAATGCTTATCAATACTGATTGGAGGTTAATTATTGGGTCGAATGTTGTCAAAAAGACAATATACTATTTGAGTCCAAATGACTCGTACATGTGTTTTTGGTTTCGTTTTAATAGACTTTAGCTGGTTGAACATCGTTAACATAGGTTGAGTGGTTTGACCCCTAGGATATTCAATCAATTACTGAAGAGAATAATTTATAGATGCGTATAATGGCGGCTTTCGTTCTCAATATAACTGTGTTTTATGCTTGATAATCTTCGTATGGCCTTGAACGTATTGTTCGTGACCATTAATACTGCATTCACCGCATTGGCTGTGAGCCTGTTTGCCCTAATCAAACTTATTTTGCCAATTTCTGTCGTTCAAAAATCATGCACTCGCTTAGCTAACTTCACATTCTGGTGTTGGGCTTCTCTTAATTTATGGATGTTGAACGCCAATAACGATATCGAATGGCAAGTGGAAGGGGGGGAAGATATTTCGACCAAGCAGTGGTATTTGATGATGTCTAACCACCTAAGCTGGGCAGATATTGTGATTTTGTCTTCAATCCTAAAAGACAAAATGCCGATGACGAAGTACTTCTTGAAACATGAATTGTTGTACGTACCATTTGTTGGCTTGGCCTGCTGGGGCTTAGATATGCCATTCATGAGACGCCACTCTCGTGAGTTCCTATTACGCAACCCAGAACGCCGTAATGATGATTTTAATGCAATCAATAAAGCGTGTACTAAGTTCAAATTAGCACCGACAACATTGGTTAATTTTGTTGAAGGGACTCGTGCAAACCACGAGAAACTGGCGTCAGCAAAGACCCCTTATCGCCACTTATTGAAGCCGAAAACTGGGGGCGTGGCATTTGCTTTATCTGCAATGGGCCCAATTTTGGATGGCATCGTGGATGTGACCTTAGCTTACCCTGAAAACCAAACCTCTCCGTTTGAAGATATGCTGAAGGGCAAAATGACTAAGGTCGTTGTGCGTATTAAATTGCATCCAATGGATGAGAACGTGAACGGTAATTACTTTGAAGATAAGGCTTTTAAACGTCGCTTCCACAATTGGTTGAACAGCACGTGGAAAGAGAAAGACGTCTACCTTGATACGGTTTATGGGGTTGATAAGCCTTCTGAGGTAGAGACAGTTGACGAGCCTGATGTGGCTTATAAGAAACAAGAACAGTAAGCTAAAACTGAATCGATAGCATTAATAAAGCCGATAGCTCATTGAACTATCGGCTTTTTTATTAATTTGACTTTCTTAATATTCAAACCATTAAGTTAGTACTTACTATGGCTTAACCGCCTGGTAAGCATCAATAATATGCTTTACTTGGCTAGGTTTGCCTTGCTTCTCTTGTCCTTGATGGATACGTAAGTAGTGCTGCAATGTTTTGGCTTTGTATTGCTGTGATACCTTCACTTGTTCATCACAACTTGGTGTCCAGATCTTGTCACCGACGTTTGATATCTCGCTAACGGTTTGGCTCTTTTCTGAATCACCGCGACTATTACTCACCAATAAAATCTCGTAGTAACGACGGTTCTCTTCAATCAACACTTCATCAATAAGACCAAAATGGATCGCCTTTAAATGGCTTCTCAACTCGAATTGCTGATGCACCGGACAAAGCAAGAAATCGATCGCTTTGTCTGGGTGTTGACGATGAATATCATCGACGAGCTTTTGAGTAAGATCGCCACCGACGCCCGCAATAATCACCAGGTGTTTGCCAGTATGTTTCTCAAGCGGGATAGCGGCGACATCCATACAGTAGACTTGCCATTGGCTAGTCACTTTCTGTTCTGCTATTGCACCTTGCGGAAAGTAACGCGTAAGTTTGCTTTCCAAATCGCTCATAAGAGACGGGACAATATCGACAAAGTGAAGCTGAGGTGCTTTGTTATCCGACAACAGTTGAACACCCAAGAAGCCGTGATCACAACAACAGTCCCAAATATGTTGGTAGTCATTGCTGACAAGGGAATGGAGAGTTTGCAGTCGGTTACTTAGCTTCATAAGGCTCGTGTCGTTAGAAAAGGGATGTTGTCTTATCGAAGGCGCATTGTAATGACTTTCTAGAAAAACAAAAGCACCTAGGGTGTGAATCCTAGGTGCTTTGTAGTGGCTACAGAAATGTAAGTATAGGTTTACGATGCTTTGGCAACGGCTCTGATATGGCCTTCCACTCGGTTCTTACCAAGTTGTTGCGCGATAAGTTTCGCTTGTTCCGCCAGCGCTAAAGCTGAGTCTGTTTCACCCTCTATTTGCGAGTATCCCACGCTAACCCCTAGCGATAAGGTGATATCTGGAGTGACGATGGTTTTCTCCGCGATTGCGACTCTGCACTGGTCTAGCTGGAATTTGGCATCTTTCACATCATTGGCTTTGAATAATACTGCGAACTCCTTTCCTCCAACACGAGCCAAGCAAAGTCCCTTTGGCTTGGGGAAGTAACTGCGTATCGATTCTGCAGTCAGCTTGATCATCTTGTCGCCCACCGCTTCACCGTAGGCTCGGTTTACGTGGTCGAAGTTATCGATATCAAGCAGAGCGACATAGGTATCGGGCTCGCTCACGTAGTTTTCGATGGCGATGCTGAAACTGCTCTTATTGTCTAACTGCGTCATCAGATCTTTGCTGCTCAATTGATGTTGAAGCAGTAAGTTAGACAAAGAGACTTCAGTGTAATCACGGATCATTCGTAGAATACTCTGGCTGATCGGTAAGTTTACGTTTACGTACAACACTGCGATCAACTGCTGACGAGAGTGCAAAGGAATACAGTAATGACGTTGGTGTATTTTGAGTTTACACGCCAGTGGATCGGCGTACTTACCACTTCGGTAAGCCATAGTGTCCGGTGTAAATCGCTCTGCAAGGGCTTTGTCACAATGTACCGTGGATTTGTTTCCGTGATAGTCGATGGTACTGAATGCGTGGTTCTCAAGCTGATAGAGACAGAATTGAATGCCTTTTTGGTAGGTGAAACTATCCAGTATGGATTTTAACTCTCGCTTAAAGCTTACAAGGTCATCGACTTTATTCAGTTGCGACAAGGACACGTTCAAACGATAAGCCAGATAGTTGGCACCAATCCACAATAGCAGGAGTGAGCCCAGTACTAAGCCCGTCAACGTAAATTGATGTGAGCTGGTTAAGATGTCATGGCGGTCAGTGCCCGCAATGAACACCCAATTTAAGCTGTTGTCTGCGTCAAATACCGATATTTTGAAGTTATCTTGATAGTAATATTCGTGCTTACCAACGGTTTCACCTTGTGAGAGTTGGTGGCTGATCCCTGCATGGAAGCTGATGGATTTAGAACCGATACGCTGTGGATCCGGGTGGAATACCAGTCGCTCTGTTGCTCTGTCTACAACAAATACATAGCCATTATTAAGCGTTTTTAAATCTCTTAAACCCTGCGTGGTGTGCAACAAGTCAAATTCAATCCATATTTCCTCGTTCAATCTTTCTACCGTGTGTTTTACCGCAAATACCCAACGCCCATCAGGCTTTTGATAAACGGAAGAAATGTAGAAATCCTCAACGACGTTGTCTATTGAATGCCATTGTATTACGGCGATTTGTTCGCTCGAAAGTGGAAGACCTCGAGTGGAAATATAATTTTGAGATTGCGGTTTGTATCGAACGATATCTGAGAAATTGGGTGTTCTTTTTAGGATATTATCACTGATTTCGCGAAATTTTTTGTCATCAAAGCTGGATGCCTTAGGTAAGCCTAAACTGGTCTCAAGAAAGTAAAGCTTGCCGAAAACGGCTTCGATATTTGAGCGAATAGTGGAACTAGCGATACGAATATTTGATGATGATTGGTTAGTTGCTGTAGTTTCAACTTTCTCTAGTTGAGCGATAGCTAAATAAAGCATTCCTCCGGTTAGTAAGAGTATGTATGGTTTGAAAAGCCGAATAAGTGTTTTAGGTAAAGCCATGATATCCAAGACGTTATAGATTCATTTTTATAGTACGGCAATACTAAACAGTTTCATCCATCACATCAATGCAAATGATTCCATATAAAAGAATGATTTATGTGATATTCAGCTAATAAAAAAACCAGCTGTAAATATAACTGGCTTCTATGGTTTTCGGTGTTTTATTAAGCTGACTAAGCTTTTGCTTTAATCAAATCAGCCTGATCTGGCGAATAGTGCAAAATTGCCATCGAAGTTGGCGACAACAACATTTCACCTTCTGCATGACCGAGTTTAACGTTTCGCGAGTTGGTATCACAGATGGTTACCCAGTTTTGTTCACGGTCATTCGGTAACGAGAAACGTGCTGGCGCATTGGTTTGGTTGATAAGATAAATTAACTCGTCGCCATCTTTACCAATACCTAAATGCAAAGCGACTGAGCTTAAGCGGTTCCAGTCGTCATGCTCCATAAGTGTGCCATCGACACGGCTCCAGAAGATGCGGTTAGAGTTACGCTTTTCGCCACTGAATGCCTTAATAAACGGCACCATGTATTGCTGACGAGCAGAGATCATTTCAGATAACCAAGTCTTGAAGTAAGTCTTGCGCTCTGAATCTTCCCAGTTAAGCCAGCTGGTCACGCCATCTTGGCAGTAAGCGTTGTTGTTACCTTTTTGAGTATGAGATAACACATCGGCCGTCAAAATATGAGGAATACCAAAAGCAAACAGCAGGCTCGCCATGAAGTTGCGTTTCTGCTTTTCACGTGTTGCGATAACTAACAGGTTTTCGGTTTCACCTTCAACACCGTAGTTTTCAGAACGGTTATCACCATGCCCATCGCGGTTATTCTCACCATTTTCTTCATTGTGCTTGTGTTTGTACGAGACAAGGTCCTGCATGGTGAAGCCATCATGGTAAGTGATGTAGTTGACGGTGAGTTTGTAAGGCCAGTGCGCTGCACTGTAGATATCGCGAGATCCCATTAAGCGCGTCGCAAACTCTTTTAGATAGCCTTGATCACCGCGCCAGAAGCTACGTGTGATATCACGCAGTTTGTCGTTACATTCATTCCAGCCTAGTGGAAAGTTACCTACTTGATAACCGTTAGGGCCAATATCCCACGGTTCTGCAATCAACTTGGTCTCTTTGAGCACAGGATCTTGAGCAACGGCTTTGAAAAAAGCAGCTTCAGGGTTGTAATTATCGCCTTCACGTCCCAGCGTCGCGGCCAAATCAAAACGGAAGCCGTCGACTTTGAATTCACTCACCCAGTAACGAAGCGTATCCATCACTAAGTTGAGTGCGGGCTGGTGGGTGAGATCTACTGTGTTTCCACAACCCGTGAAATTCGCATAATGGCAGCCATGTTTAATGTAGTAGCGGCTATCGAGTGCTTTTAGGTTGAAGGTGGTTCCGCCTTCCCCACCTTCTGCTGTGTGGTTGTACACGACATCTAGAATGACTTCGATGCCATTGCGATGCAGCTCACGAATTGCAGTTTTGAGTTCATTAACAGCGTCTTTTTCTGCGTAGCGAGGGTCTGGCACCATGAACAAATATGGGTTGTAACCCCAATAGTTCACTTTATCCATGTCCAAGAGATGAGGCTCATGCATACATGCGGCAATGGGCAAAAGCTGTAGAGAGTTGATATTTTGCTGTTTGTAGAACGCAAGCATTTCAGGGCTCACTAACCCTAAGTAGCGTCCTTTAGTATTGGCAGCCACTTCTGGGTGCAGTTGAGATAGACCTTTTACATGCGTTTCAAAAAGAACGGTATCTTCGCGGCTAATGCGTGGCTTTTCTACATCTTGCCAATCGAAGGTGTCATCAACAACGACACATTTCGCCATAGCAAAGCTTTTTTCATTGGTATATGGCGTGACGTAATCGAGCAGTTCGCTTATTGCTTTGGCATACGGGTCTGAAAGCAGGATAGGGCCATTGTCCGTTTCGGCAATGAAGCCGTATTTTTGCCCCGCTTTAATACCATCAATAAAGACATATCTGATATCAGCGTATTCATTTTCCAATTTATAAGTGGTGAATTCGTCGTTCTCGTCAAAAAGAGCGAGTGAAAGAGATTTACAGTCAGGAGAATAAATAGAGAAGTTGCAGCCAGTGTTACCTAGCGTTGCGCCTAGCGGATAAGGGCGAGCGAGCGTTCTAGTCATTGCTTGATTTCTTGTTCGTTTATCGACATCAGTGAACTATAAGTAAAAAGCTTTGTCACAGTAAGGTCAAGCAACTTCACAGATTAATTACGGTAAAAAAAATAATTCATCGATGAAGTTCAAATTATATATTTGAGCTAGATCTCACTTATGTTGAATAATTAGATCTGTGTGCTGTCTACTCCTCCTATATTAAGTGATCTACCTCTTTAAAACACCATTCTGTATATTTTCTACTCCCCTCTAGTCCCCCTTAATTAACTTAGGGGCGGAGGAAGTCAAACTTGTCATCCCCTCTTAATATTGACCCCGTTGAAACGAATCAGGGGAAACCCTAAACCTCTCTATCTTACGACTACCATTACTGCCTTTGGTTGCCGCAAGAGAGCAAAAATATAAAAACCTAAAATAAATCGTCCTTAATGGAGTTAAGAATGAAAAAAGTAAGTTTGATTGCTGCAGCAGTGGCAACTTCGCTAGCTGCTGGTTCTGCGTTCGCTGTTGATTTTAGTGGCTACGTACGTTCTGGTATTGGTCTTAGTGGTAATGATGGGGAAAACCTAGGTTACGAAAAAAGTAAATTAGGTCGTTTGGGTAACGAGAATGATACATTTTTCGAAGTAGGCCTAGGTCAAGAGCTATACAACGAAGATGGTGTGAGCTTTTATCTAGATTCTCTAATTGCACACGCAGTCGATGGTGATAACGATTGGGAAGCAAGTGACTCTGCACTTCGTGTGATCAATGTTCAAGCAAAAGGCTTAATTAAGTCTGATGCTGACGCTACTATGTGGGTTGGTAAGCGCTACTACCAACGTCGTGATGTCCATATTACGGATTTCTACTACTTGAATACTTCAAGTGGTGCAGGTGTTGGTGTCGAAAATTTATCTTTAGGTGGTGGTAAACTATCGACAGCTTTAATTACTGATGAAGGCTCTCAAGCTGGTGCGGCAACTTATGGTTACGTCGCTGGAAATGACAAAGTTAATCCAGACCAAGACCCTGGTCAGGTTTGGGCTCAAACTGGCTACGGATCTGAAGATGTAAGTGCATATATTTTAGACGTTCGCTATGCTGGGATCGATCTTTGGAGTGACGCGAGTTTGGAACTAGCAGCTGCGTATAACTTCGCTCACGAGAAGAAAGACCAAAATGCTGTTGGTGACGATGGCGCATTACTTTCTGCAATCGTTCATCAAGGCTTAGATAACGGCTTTAACCAAACTGTATTCCAATATGGTACAAATTCTTACGCAGCCCAAATGCCAGGTTTAGGTGGTGGTAATAACTACGACCGTTCTGGTGCTAATAATGATGCAGACGGTTTCCGTATTATCAACTGGGGTGTAGTTGGAATGGGGGCTAACTGGGAAGTTGGCCACCAAATCATGTTTGCATCAGCATCTGATGTAGGTACTTCTGACTCATTCAAGAATAACTACGACTCTGCTACTGGCGCATATGTTGATACAACAACAGTGGCTGGAACTAAGTTTGACCACACTTTAGCTAATATCGTTGTTCGTCCTGAGTACAAATGGGACAACAACATGAAAACTATATTTGAAGTTGGTTACTACGCTGAAGAAAAAGATAACGTAGACTATGCAGCTTCTAAATATACAGTTGCACAAGCATGGGGTGCTGGCTCAAGCTTCTGGGCTCGTCCTGAGATTCGCTTGTTTGCTTCTTACTTCGTAGACCATGAAGGTACAGCTTTTTCTGGTGAAGATTCTGAAGTTAGTATTGGCGCACAATTCGAAGCTTGGTGGTAATGTATAACCTAAGTTAGAAAATTAATTTATAGCCGACGCGTAAGTGTCGGCTTTTCCATATTTCGATTGGAGTGTTCATGAAGATTAATAGTATCGCATTACTATGCAGCTTATTGGTAACTGGCTGTCAAAGTACCCAAGTAGTAGATTTTTCACAGCCTGATATGATGACTGTTAGCAGTATCGAACAACTGCAATCTCAAAAATTAAACTTGCCTAGTTCAACAAAGATTATTATCTCTGATTCAACTCAGAACCTAGATACGAATGATATAAAAAGTCCAACAATTAAAATTGAGTTACCAATTTATCAAGGACCTCTGAGCGTTGAATTGACCAGCTATATTGAGGAGAGTGTTTTCTCTCCTCTAGCTAAGATTGTTGATGGAGAAGGGCATGAAATACTTACAGTTCCGGCTTCTAGCTTTAACTATGAAAAGCCGCATTTAGGGCAAGGAAATCGCTTAATTTCAGAGTTCTCTTTTTTCCCGCCAAGTAATATAGAAAATGCTTACCTATTGGTTTATACGGACCACAGCGAGCTAGAAAAAGTAACTGATATTATTCATCCAGCTCGCTTGGATGCAGAAGCTAGAGGGAATTATTTCCCAGAAGCAAAAGATATACCCGTGCCTCATGTAAAAACAGGTGAGCTGTTGGTTGATATCCATCCGTATACATCAGGCTCTTTTTTCGGGTTGAATTCAAAAAACAAAGAAGAAAATCTAAGTCAACTAAAACCAGTTGAAGCAAATAGTGATACCAAAACTTACTATTTTAGTTCGATTGAACAAGCCGTCGCTAAAAATGATATACCGAAGGCATTAGCTTTGTTAGAAGAAGCTAAAGCTCTTAATATTGAAGGCGCACAAGAAGTATTTGTAAAAGCCGTTAATAAAAAGTAGCAATAGACCCCTAACACCCGAAGCAATTATAGATTTTGGCTAACTTCGGGTGTTTCCCTTCTTCTTTTATTCAGTTTTTAGTACCCAAACCAACGAAGCTAGTGGCTTTAGATCAAGACTAAAACGGCCAATACTTTCCTCAACTTTTAATACCTGTTGTTGAATGCCTTCAATATGTTCATCTAACAAGTAACTGTCATCAGCGATTGTGAGCGTTTGTATAACATCACTTGGAACGGTTAAGTGAATATTCTCGGTGACATGTTGGTTGAAATTCGCAGCAACTATTGTCAACTCTTGGTTGTCATAGCGCAGAAATGCGTAAACCGAATCACTCAAATTATTGCTCTGGTGTAAGTCTAGGTACTGCCCCGTCATTGAAGTATGCTCTAGCGAAAAGTTCATTACCTTTTGATAGAAGTGACGCAGCTGCTTTTCGTTTTCGTCTAATAGCCCGCCATCGAATGCGCCGTGGTTCATCCACTTTTGGTGTTGTGGGACTCCGATGTAGTCAAATATGGAAGTTCGTGAGGGCTGTCCAAAGCCTGCATTCTCCGCACCGGGTTCGCCGACTTCTTGCCCAAAGTAGATCATGGTTGGAGAGCTGCTCAATAGAGCGCTAACTAGCATCGCAGGCTTTGCGATATGTGGATTGCCTACAAACTCTGGTGAGGCGATTCGTTGCTCGTCATGGTTATCCAAAAAATGCAGCATATGATGTTCAATGTCGTGCATTTGATGTTGGATTTCAGGGATGATTGCCGTTGAAGCCTTGCCTTGCATGATGGCTTTGAGGCCGTCGTACAGATCTACCTTGTCATAGAGGTAGTCCATCTTGCCTAAGTGAATGTATTCACGGTACAAGTCCGGCTGATACACCTCTGCCATCAGAAAGGCATCGTGGTTTTTCATCTTTATTGATGAGTTGAGGTAGCTCCAAAACTCAACTGGCACCATTTCAGCCATGTCGTAGCGAAACCCATCAACACCTTTATTCAACCAAAACAAGACGATATCTCGGAATTTAGCCCAAGAGTTAGGCACATAAACAGATTCCCAGAAACGGAAATGATCCATGTAATTGCGTTGAGCATAGTCACTCGGTAGTTCAGGGAAGTCTTTTGAACCGTCTGGTCGCATGCCATAATTGATTTTCACCGTTTCATACCAATCATCGAAACTAGGCTTGGCTAAACGTGAGCCGTTACCTGTCCATTTGGCGGGCGTCTCTATAAACGGGGAGTTTAGGTTGGGATGCTGTTCACCACCTAGCGGCGTAAAGGCGGGCTCTATGTCTGGCAATTCAAAGGTGCTGTTGGGAATGTAGTAGAAGTTATTGTCTTTGTGGTATTCCAGCGTTGTGTCATCTTGAGCGCCGAAGTCACTGACACCTTCTGGGTTGTTTAAGCCTTTATAATGACGCGCAACGTGATTCGGTACGATATCGATAATCACTTTTAAACCATTGTCGTGACTTCTTTTGATTAGTGCCTCGAACTCCTCTAGTCGGCATTCAGGGTTGTCTGCGAGATCTGGGTTTACGGAATAGTAGTCTTTGACGGCATATGGTGATCCCGCACGGCCTTTTACCACGCTAGGGTGATCGTCTGAAATACCAAGGTGCTTGTAGTCATTGATGAGCGCATGATGTGGTACTCCGGTATACCAAATATGAGTCATACCGAGTTTGCGGATTTCAGACAGCGCTTTGTCGGTAAAATCACTGAACTTACCGACGCCATTTTGCTCGATTGTGCCCCATGGAACATGTTGGGTGTTTTTATTGCCAAATAAACGCGTAAAAACTTGGTAGATGGCGTACTTTTGGTTGTACATATTTATAATTCCTTTAACTTCCATCATGTTATGTAGGGATGAAAGGGCTTGTTTATTCTTTGCAGGCTAACCGAATTACAATATGCCTTACTCATCCTTATCAAAATCTACAGGGCGTAATTGCTACAGTATGTGAGCTGTTGCTCAAAAGGAGTCATGTTGTCTTCATCTATTCAAATCGTTATCACTTATTTGGTTCTGGTGGCGGTGTCTGTGTTGTTTGCGGAAAGTTCTAAAGCGCTGTTGGTGTGGTATTTGGTTATCGGTTTCGTGACGTTTTTTGTGTACGCGAAGGACAAGCGAGCAGCGATCAATGGCAATTGGCGTGTGCCAGAGAAAACTCTGCATATTTTTTCTGTTGCTGGTGGCTGGCTAGGGGCGTTGATTGCTCAAGATAAGCTGCGTCATAAAACGCAGAAGCAGCCGTTCAGAGCCATATATTGGGTGACAGTGGCAGTGAATGTTGCGGCGTTTGTGTGGACGTTAACGCCGAGCGGGCAGACGATGTTTGGTCGTTGGCTTAGTGAACTTGTGGGTTATTTATAAAGAGAATAACGGTTAGCACAGGAGTACCAACCGTTAAAATACAGAAGTTATTCGACTAGAGCATCGGAATGGTCGATGCTAGAAGCAAGCCTGCCATACCGTAGTTGAAGCTTTTGATACGGACTGGTGTTGTTAACCAGTGTTGCAGTTGTTTACCTGCCGCTGTCCAGAATGTCACGGATGGTAAGTTGGCGAGCGTGAAGATACCTGCGATGATCGCAAGCTCCCACCATGAACTGCCGCTGCTATAGACTGAAATTGCCGTCAGCGCCATCGACCAACCTTTCGGGTTCACCCACTGAAAACTTGCCGCGCCGATGAAGGTCATTGGCTTATAAGCCTCGGTGCTTTTGGCTTTGCCGCTCAATGCTATCTTAATTGCAAGGTACACGAGGTAAGCAAGGCTTAGGTATTTCAAGATTTGGTGAGTAACCGGATAAGCGTTGAAAATGCCCATTAAACCGAAGCCAACTAGCAGCAACATGGCTGCAAACCCTAGAGCAATGCCAAGCATGTGCGGAATAGTACGGGCAAAGCCAACATTTGCTCCTGATGTCATGAGCATGATGTTATTTGGACCTGGTGTGAAGGTCGAGACGAACGCAAACAAGGCAAGTGCGCTAAGTTGTTCTAAAGGCATTATGGTTCTCCAGCAAAAAATGAACGAAGTGACTGACCGGTCATGACTTTCACGTGTTGAGAAACATAGTAGGTGGAAAGTGAGGCAATTATGTGCTTTTATTTCCTCTATTATCACTTAATGCACAATAATAAGTACTTATGGATAGATTTGACGAAAGGATATTGCAAGAGCTTAAATTGGACGGCAGAATCTCCAACATTGAGCTTTCAGAACGGATTGGCTTGTCGGCTTCTGCGACCTTAAGGCGCGTCCAGGATCTTGAGCGTAAAGGTATCATTCAAGGTTACCGTGCGGTTCTGGATAATGGGCTGATGGGGGTAGGTTTTATTGCTTATGTTTCGATTGGTTTATCAAGCCACAGCAAAGCGGCTCAGCTGGAGTTTGAACAGCACGTCAGTATGGAAAAAGAGGTGGTGGAGTGTCACAACATTACCGGTGCCAACGAGTACTTGCTAAGGGTAGAAACCAAAGACCTACCGGGCTATAAGAAGTTTCATGCCGATGTGCTTGGGGAATGTGCTCAGGTGAAATCTATTACGACTATGGTTGTGATGGACACCCCTAAAGACGAACGCTAGTCGAGTTTTATTTCAGGAGAGGCGCAGTGCCAAATACCAATCAGTTGTTATTGTTCTTAGATGTGGTTCAACAAGGGTCGTTTACCAAAGCGGCAACCTTACATGATATGGACAACTCATCACTCTCTAAACAGATCAAAAAGCTCGAGCAAGATTTAGGTGTTCAGCTGCTGAACCGCTCTACACGCTCGTTTTCGTTGACGTCGGCAGGGGAAGATATTCTCGCACAAACCTATGTACTGAAAGACACCATCAATCAGATTCAAGGCATTGCAGATTCATACCAGTCAGAGCCAAAAGGCGTGCTACGAATTACTTCACCGATCTATTTTGGGCAGCAATATCTGCAACCTATCATCACTCAGTTCATGAGAAAGTACCCAGATGTTCAGATCGTACTTTCACTAGACGATAAGATCGCCAATATCATTGCAGGGCAGTTTGATATCGCGTTTCGCTTCAGTAAGCTTGTTGAATCGAATTTGATTGCGAAGAAGATTGCCGACAGTAATTTCATGTTGGTCGCGTCAAACGATTTTGTGAAGCAGCACGGTGAACCGAAAACGCCACAAGATCTACTCGCTCTACCTGCGGTGATTTATACCAATGGTGATATGACGGTCGACCATCTGCGCATTAGTGAAGAGCCGGGAGGTAATACCTTCCAGAGCCTAACGATTCGTGGCAACTATAAGGTGAGTGATGTTCGTACTATGGTGTCTTGTGTGAAAGATGGTCTAGGTTATGGCTTGCTTGATCAATCAAACCTGTATGCCTCAATGAAAGAACTTGGCTTGGTCACTTTACTGCCGGATTATCCGATCTCTACGATTGATACCGCAATCTACGCTGTGTATCCGCACCGTAAACAGACCAAACTGGTCAAAGAGTTCATTACCACGGTTCAAGACTATATCGGCTCTCCAACCATTTGGGAGAAGATGCAGCAAGGTTAGCTGGATCTCTAATCGTTCAAACATAAAAAAGGAGCCAGAACGTCGAACGCTCTGGCTCCTTTTTATTCTTCCAGCTATAACTGATTTACAATGTAAAGCTTAGCTATAGCTGACGTGAACGGCTCTTGTGCACTAATGCCTATCAATGCTCATGAATCACTTCTTTACCACTTGGGTAGGCTTTGGAACCCAGCACATCACCGTCGACTTCTTTACCATAATAACCTTGGTGGTTGTGGTAACGCTTAGCATTACCTGCAACATCACCCTTGTATCGTGGGTCTTGTGGGCGTTCATGACTGTTCACAAATGCGGCTACATCCCATGCATCCTGAATTGAAAGTTGCTGGCTCTTCCCTAGCGGCATGTTTTCATAGATGAAATAGGCAGCGGTGTTCACCCGGTGCATACCCGCGCCCCAGTTATACGCGTTTTCGCCCCACAATGGTGGAAAGTATGAACGTCCGTCAGCCCCTTTAATACCTTCACCATTTTGACCATGACAGGTTTGGCAGTTGGTTTGGTAAACCTTTTCACCACGCGCTATCGATGGCTCTTGTTCAGGATTATCAATCTTAGGATAGCCACGCCCTGCCAACTTACTGCGGCCATCGATTGGGTATTTGCTTAACAGCTCTTCAGGGAGAGGGAAGCTTTCCGCTTTACCACCGACTTGTAAGTCGGCATCGCTAATCTCAGGAACGGGTGTATCTTGCATGCCGTTCTTGTCTAAGATGCCGCCCATCGCCAGCCAGTATGAATACGCCGTCAGTGCGACCATCTCTTTTGAACCCTCAGCCGGTGGCAGACCATTCATTGAGTAGGTGAAGCAACCTTGGATACGTTCTGCGTAGCTGTTTACCTTGTCATTCTTAGAACGGTACGCAGGGTAGGCCATGTACGCACCCCAAAGAGGGGCAGCGTTAGGCTTCATGCCCGCTTGCATGTGGCAGTTGACACAGTTTTGTTCATTGCCGACGAACGTACCACGCATCTGTTGTGAATCGACAAACAGGGAATAGCCCAGTTTTACTTTGTCACCAAATTCCCCATCAGGAATATCTACCAAGTCGCGTGGCACCAGATATTTATTATCTTGTGGTTTTTCAACGGCGGGCAGTTCGGTTTGGCGATCGGGCAACTCACCTTCGGCATAAGCGATTCCAGAGGCAAGGGTTGCGGTAATTAGAAGTAATGTTTTCATGCGAGCCCTTTAGTATCGGAAAGATGCGAAATAGTAAGAGAGGTTTTTGATCTCATCGTCGGTCAACTTGCCGGCGATATTGCCCATCATGTTTAAATCATCACCCTTACGAGTGCCGTTTTTCCAAGCGTTGAGCTGAGTCTGAATGTAGTCGGCATGCTGACTCGCTAGGCGAGGAAATTTGTCTACGCCCATACCACTTGGTCCATGACAGGTAGCACAAGCAGGAATGTTTCGATCCCAATCACCTTGGAATACAAGTTTACGATACGGGTTATCGATATCGGCTTGTGAGCCGCGTTGTTCTAAATCGGTGAAGTCGTATGAAGGTAATGAAGCGAAGTATTCTGCAACTTCACGACGAATCGCAGGATCAGACACACCATCAGCCATGCCTTTCATGATCGCGCTTTGACGCTCACCACTTGAGAATAAGACTAGTTGATGTTCTAGGTAGTCAGCATTGAGCCCTGCAAGCATAGGTGCGATGTTGGGCATGCCTTTCCCGTCGGCTTGGTGGCAACCGCTACAGGTTTCTGCGGCTTCTGGCATTGGATTGGGTGCTGCTTGTGCAAAACCGGATAAAGAAAGGCTTCCCAGAGCAGCGATGCAAAGCGTTAGAGTTTGAGTTTTTATGTTCAGCTTAATCATGAGGCGTCGCTATTGGTTGTAATGCACGCATTTTCGACATAATTGGTTGCTCGCGCTATTGTGGTTTTCCACATTAATTCACTTGGAACTTGAGGTGAGTCTCACATTAATAACCTCAATCACCATAGTGGTATTGATGTGGATTTCGATAGGCGAATCCAACTGCCGTTAACGAAGTGCAAGGGAACTGCCATGTTCGCCTCGGTATAACTGCTTGTTAAGGCTCTTTTATGGCACCGATTGTATAAGCATAGCTGCTTTATGGATGCGGGCTAAAAAAGTTGTGGTGAAATGAAGATTACCTAATGGCTTTGGGTTGATTACTCTATCTAGAGCGGATGCTTTATGTAGATTGGGTACTTTATGTAGATTGGATGTTTTATCCAAATAGGGTGCTTTTCTAGATCAAGGGGACGAAAAAACAGGGTAACCTCGAATGACGAAGTTGCCCTGTTGTGTTCTCATCTGCAAATCAGATAAGGAAGAGTTTTGATCAGTGATTAAGTTATAGCTTGCTGAGTTTAAGCTAGACCTTGTAGATCTTAGCCGGAAGCGCTTGTCTGGCTGCTGCTCCTACAACCCAATCTAACATGACGCCTTTGCCTTCTCTCGTCGGGTCAATCAAGCCTATATCATTGATGTTAACGCCATCGTTCGACTTCATCTTCACTGGTTGTTGTGCGTCACCAATCCAGTGTGCGCGTTCACCGAGCTCTTTGTGTCCAAAGCCGTGTTCAAAGCCTAATGTGCCTTGTTTGATGCCATCAATCACCATCGCCAACGCGTGTGTGGTTGAACTCGGTGTTTCAATGGCAAATACGTCGCCTGTTTTGATACCAGCAGAAGAGGCGTCTTGCGGGTGAATGTAAACTGGGTTCATTCCTTTGATCGACTCTAAGCGTGGTGATAAGTTAGACACCGCACTGTGAATGTTGGATTTAAAGTTGGTCAGAGTAAATGGCCAATCTTTGGTCGGGAACTGCTCTGCTAAAGGTGTGCCGTCTGCCAGCTTCTGTGGATACCATGTCGGGCAACCCATGTACTGCTCACCACTGATGGTGTTGCGAGAAGTACCGAGCTTTTCATTCCAGATTGCCAGTGGTTTGGTCCATTTGTACTTCATGGTTTCATTGGTGTAGGCATTGGTGGCGTCTTCGAAACGACCGCCACGCGCAAAGATATACGCTACCTTGAGCATCTCTTCAGGCTTGAGTGTTTTGTTCATCACAGGCACTAGGCGTTCTAGACCAGACCAAACAATATCTTCCGCATCGACATTCGGCACGCCACCTTTTACGAACGCTAAGTTAGCAGCCGAGCGCAGGTAGAAGTCTTCAGCGCTATGAATACCGTGCCAGTTACCTTGATTGTCTTTGATTACGTTGTCGCCGAAGCCACCTAGGCCAAGCGTTTTCGCTAGATCAATAAAGAAGTTCTCTAGGTTGATGGCACGTCCGTCTTGAGTGCGGGAAGTTTTAGGCTCAACAATCGGCCAACGAGCGGTGATCGCTTTGGTCGCGACACCATGCCAAGGTGTTGCCATGCCCCAGCTCTCGTAGGTCACTGTGTCTGGCACTAGGTAATCCGATAAGGCTGTGGTCTCATTGATGAAGGCATCGATAGACACGATCAAACCAAGCTGCTTTGGATCCTTCAGCTTATCGCCTAGTAAGTTATCTAAACCCGGAACGCCATAAAGTGGGTTCGCCATGTGGTTGATCCACGCTTTTGCGCGATAAGGGTAGCCATCAATCGCAGCTGATAAATGCTCGGTTAAAAGCGGCGCAGAGATTGGGTACCACGGAGCACGTGTTGGGTAGAATGACTCGCCTGCGGCAACGCGACGTTTGTATTCGCTGGTCTTGTGATACGGGAATTTGCTGCGAGACAAGAACACACCTTGCGGCTTAGTCTTACCCTTGAACTTGGTAAAGTCGTAACGTGGACCTGCAACAGAAGTTGGGTAGCCACCTGCTTTCGCCATCGCCCCGCCTTTTGCATTGATGTTACCGATCAGCGCGTTCAGCATTAGGATAGAGAACGAGTTGTAGAAGCCGTTGGTGTGCATGTTGCCACCGTGAGTATCCACGACTGCTTTCGTCCCGTAGCTGGTGAAGCGTTTTGCCAACGCAATAATCTGGTCTTGTGGGATTTCACACTGCTCACTGTAGTAAGCAAGATCATATTTGAAGGCTTCTTCTTTCAATCTTTGTAGAGAAGATTTAACACGAACAGTCTGACCATTGATTTCTACGTCTTGATCGACGAACAGAGCCGCTTCATTCACCTGAATATGTGACGCCAATAGTGACGTTGTCACATCTAGTGCGATAAATCCGTCATCGTCAGACATCGGTTCGCCTGTTTCTAGCAAACCCATATCTGATGCGCGAAGCATACGCCCATTTTGTGGGTGCGATTCGTCACTGATCACAAGGTGAGATGCATTACACCAGTGTGTGGTGCCTGCTTTCTTCATCGCTTGCGCACTTGGGCGAGACAAGAAGTCGTGATTGTAGCGCTGGTTTTCGATGATCCACTGGATCATACCCAGAACTAATGCTGAATCGGTGCCCGGTTTGATCGGCAGCCAGTTATTGCGATCGCCCGCCGCAAGGCTTGAAGACCCGGCAGGTAGGCTTGGTGTCACTATGGTGTAGCTCAGTTTTCCATTGGTACGAGCTTCAGCCAATTGTCTTGCTTGGCGCTTAAACGGGTTACCCGCTTGAGCCGGAGACATACCGATGAAAAGAATGAATTCTGCGTTGTTGAAGTCGGGCTTTAAGTGCGAGAACTTATCTAAGTCATTCATGATCGCGCCAGAACCTGCACGGAATGCGTAGCCACAGTAAGAGCCGTGATGACCAAAGTTACGAGTGCCGTAGCTGTTAAATGCAAAGCGCTTCAAGATGTCGTCACGGCCTTCATTACCGGCATTGGTCACAAGCAGTTGGTTGGCTTTTGGTCCGTATTCAGGGTTGTTTGGATCGAGTGGTGTTTCGATGTCACGAATCGATCGTAAGCCCTCAACTTCACCTTCACCGAATAAGTCACCACCCTCGGTGATCTCAGAGATAAGTTGTTCGTAGCTGATTGGTTCCCACTTGCCTCCACCACGCTTACCAACGCGTTTGAGCGGTTGAGTGATTCGGTATGGGCTGTTTTGAATCTCCAACATGCCGTTACCACGGGCACAGGCTGTCGAGCGGTTATTGATGCCTGACTCACCAGACAAGCCAATGTAGGCGTCTTTTACCGGTGTTTTGAACGGGATCTGCTGATCACTTGAAAGCGGGTGATATGGGTTACCTGAGATACGTAAAATCTCATCATTGCGATTATCGATACGTACACGCAAGCCACACAGTGTCCAGCAGCCAAAACACATTGAGGGTGCAACGCGTTGGTTTGGATTCGGCGAAATCTTACCTTGCTCATCGACACTGTATTCCGTCTCTAACGAATTACCGTGATGGATGTGATTGGTTTTCTTACCTGCGGTGCCATCGATAGCACCGTGAACCATGTGCTTTGTGGTTGTCGCATAACCTGCAGCAAAAGCTCCAACACCACCGGCAGCAAGGCCTGTTTTCAAAAATTGACGACGTTTGTTATCCATGATGATTCCTCAGACTACAAGCTATGTGAGCGGTTAAGTGGTGATGATGTGTTTTGGTTTGGCTTAGATGCTGTCTTTGTCGCAGAGCCAGTTGATCTTGACGATCCAGCAGACACGATTTCAGAGGCGAACAACGCAAGTGCTAGCCACAGGCCGCACATGCCAACGATGCCAAGTAACCCAGCACTACCCATTGGTAATTCATAAGGGAATGGACCCACATCAAAACGAGGAATGGTTTGAACTTCCATCATGGTGACCCAACGTACCGCCCATGCTGAAACTATGGTCGCAAGCGCAACACAGACAATTCCTAACTTGCTTTGCGATAGGCGTTGTAGTGGCAGCACTAAGATCATGCACAGCAAAATGCTGGTGGTCATGATGCCTAAATTGATGCCCCAAGCATCGTTCTCATACAGGCTGAAGTGACCATGATTAGATGCCCAAATCGACGTAAGAATGATGGCAAGGCCACCGGTTAGGGTAATCGTTCTTTGTACCAGAGCGAGGTCTGTTGGTTTTAAGCTTGGCTTGGTGGATGGCAGTAGAGCCCAAATCAATAGGGTTAAACCCGTTGCAGCAAAGAACGCTGTCGTAAACCAAAGCAGCGGAGAAGCCGGTTGATGCCAAAGCGGTCGGCTCGCCAAAATCGCAATTTCTGCGCCTGTGTAAAGCGCGATGCTTAGGCCCGAAATAGCCGTCACAGCAGCGAGCGCAATCATCAGCTTTGACGATATTTGCCATTGACCTAGCGTCAGCCAAGCCAAACGTTTTAGAAGTGGGTTTTCACTTTCCTTAAGCTGTGCGATGTCGTCACGTAGGTAAACCCAAGCAGTCGCGACAGCCAGACCAGAGAATAGAGGTAGAAACAAAGAGCCTAATGACATCCATGACCAAGGCGAGATGTGGGCGTAGAAGTGCCAAGCTCGTCCCGGTTGGTGCAAATCACCGGTTAATGCTAATGGCCCAACAATCGCGCCGATGGCCATCACAAGCACAAGGGCAGAACGAAATTGGTGGCTGGTTGAGTTTTTGAATATCAGTGCAATCAAAAACAGAATAGCCGCCGCGTAAGCTGAACCAATGTAGAAGAAATATTGAACCGCCCACGGTAGCCAAGCGATCTCTTGAGCGGGAACTAACACCTCAGTGATATTCATGCTGTCTCTCCTTGTTTGCTTTGTGTCGCGATTGCCAATTCTTGTTGGCTAGAGGATGAGTTATCTATGGCGGCTGGATCATAAATCGCAGGTTGGCCTTCGATGTGGCTAACGAAACGCTCGTTCATGCCGATATAGAAAACATGGGGGTTGGTATTCTGCTCTGGCTTGAGCACCTTGATGTCGTCTTGGTTTTCATTGAGCAGACGGTTGATCTCGCTGTTTGGATCTTTAAGGTCGCCAATGACACGCGCGCCACCGACACAGGTTTCTACACAAGCAGGCAGTAAGCCGTCTTCAAGGCGGTGTGCACAGAAGGTGCATTTGTCTGCGGTAAGGGTGTCGTTATTAATGAAACGAGCATCGTAAGGACAAGCTTGAACACAGTAAGCACAGGCTACGCAGCGTTCGTTGTCGACCATGACAATGCCGTCTTCGCGTTGGAAGGTCGCTTGAACTGGACAAACCTTGATGCAGGGAGCGTTGTCACAGTGATTACAGAGGCGAGGTAACATGAAAGATTTCACGTCTTGTTGAGCAGTCGAACCATCATCAAGGGAGACTTCATACTGTTTTACGGTGGTTCTGAACTGGCCAATTGGTGCTTGGTTTTCAACGCTACAGCCAACAGTGCACGCCTGACAGCCAACGCACTTACGTAAATCAACCGCCATGGCGTAGCGTTTACCTACTTCGCCTTTGCGGTCAGGTTGGTTGTTATTGCGAATGGCTGTGCTTGCGACTACGGTGTTGATTCCGGTGATGGGAATGAGCGCAGCACCAGCGGAAACCTTGCCGAATTGGCTGAGAAACCGTCTTTTCAATGAGTCCATGTTGGTACCTATAAATGGGTATTCTATCTGTTGGGCTCATTGTCAGATTTTGGGCGTACGCGGGGTATTGTGGATTTCCACATACCCAGATCAAAGTTGATCTAGAACAAATGTGGTTTTACCAATCTAGCTGTTATGCTTTGTTTAAAGGCTCTATTTAACGTGTCGTCAATGCGTTATTCGAGTGTGAACATGCCATCAGTGTGGAGAAAGAGATTTTAGTGACAGTCCGAAACCTAATATCAATCGTTAGCCTTTGTTGGTTGAGTCTAACTGCAGGAATCTGTTTAGCCGCTCAAGCGGAGCAAGAGATTACAACATCAAACACTGTTGAGTCGGAACAGGTGATTGAGGTCGGTGTGCTGGCTATTCGAGGCAAGCTTTCCGCGCAGCAGCGTTGGCAGCCGACGATGGATTGGTTGTCGGAGCGCATTCCCGGCAAACACTTTGTTCTCAAGCCTTTCAACTTAGAAGAGATGGCTGATGCGGTAAAAGGTGTTGAGGTCGACTTTGTCATCACCAACCCCGGTCAGGCGGTTCGATTAGGACGCCAGTATGCGCTTTCTTGGATGGCAACCATGACCAGTCATAACTTTGAAGCTCAAGGCTCAAGTAATACACGCAGCATTGGTTCCGCCTTGGTGGTGAGAAGAATGTCGCCTTATATCTCTCTCGAACAACTCAGCGGTAAGCCGATTGCGGCAGTATCTGAAAATGCTTTTGGTGGTTACCTCACTATGCGTTACCAAGTGATGCAACAAGGGCTTAATCCCAACCACTTTTTCTCTAACACCCAATTTTTAGGTTTCCCGATCGACGCCAGCTTGTATCAACTACGTGAAGGGCACATTGAAGCGGCTGTCGTACCAAGCTGTTTAGTTGAGAACATGATCAGTGAAGGTTTGCTGGTGGCGGGGCAATATCGAATTATCGAGAATCAAGCGCCAGAAGGATTCCGATGCCAAGTGTCTACGCCGTTGTACCCCAACTGGTCGTTCGCCAAAACAGAGCGGGCTTCTTCGGCACTGGCCAAACAGATGAGTCAGGTATTATTTGCGATGCCTAAGAGCAGCGCACCGGCCATTGCAGCGAATGCATCGGGCTGGACTTCACCGACAAGCTTGCTGTCGATCGACAAGCTATATCAACAACTCGACATGCATCCACTGCAACAACCTTGGTGGAAAGAAGCGTTAATCTGGCTCAAGTACAACCAACAGTGGGCATGGGCGTTCTTTATTCTTGTCGTGTCTCTGAATGCTTACCACTTCTGGCTAGAATACAAATTCAGTCGCAGCAAAAAGCAACTAGAAGCGACGCTGTATAAGCTGAAAAGTAAGAGTGAACAGCTAGAGCACTCACAACGAATCGCGGTAGTTGGTGAACTGGGAAGTAGCTTGGCACACGAGATTAATCAGCCTTTGGCAGCTATTCGGAATTATAGCGAAGGCGGTTTACTGCGGATTTCGAAGAACAAACCACTGACTGACATAGAGCCCGTATTTGAGAAGATCCAGTCGCAAGTGGACCGTGCTGATGCGATTATCCAGCGATTAAGAAACATGATCAAAAAACGCTCATCAGATAAATCTCAAACTGATATAGAAGTGCTTCTTACAGATACCATCGAGCTACTGCAATTTCGATTAGAGAAACACAAGATAACCATTGAACGTTATGTCGTGGGTAAACCTATCACGCTACATGTTGACCCTGTCGGATTGCAGCAGGTGGTTGTAAATTTGATCAACAATGCGACGGACGCGTGTAACGCACAACAGCATCGCGAACAAAGCGCTACGTCTGATATTGATAACAAAAACAGCGAACCACCAACAATTAAAGTGATTACCGAGTATCAACCGGATAAAATGATGCTGTCGGTTATCGATAACGGCACGGGCTTAGATTTCACTGAGCAGCAAGTCACTCAATCCTTTGTGAGTAGCAAAGAAAACGGTTTGGGGTTAGGGCTTGCGATTTGCCAGGACGTGATTGAAGACCACAGCGGTCAAATGACCATTAAGTCACTGATTCCTCATGGCTGTCACGTTGCAGTGACGTTACCTTTTTCTCTTTCAAATGATTCATAAGGAATCTTGTTATGCCTGAACTTCATCAAACGTTGCCGGTTTATGTGGTTGATGACGATGAGTCGATGCGTGACTCGCTGGTGTTCTTATTGGAAGAGCATGATTTCACGGTGTCAGCTTATGAAGATGGTCCAAGCTTTTTAGACTCTGTGGATCTCACAAAGTCGGGCTGTGTAGTGCTAGACAGCAGAATGCCAGAGATGAGAGGGCAACAAGTTCATGAGTTAATGGTGAAAGCGCAGAGTCCGCTGTCGGTTATCTATCTCACAGGGCATGGCGATGTGCCAATGGCGGTGGAAGCTTTGCAAGCAGGTGCGATGAACTTCTTCCAAAAGCCGGTTAAAGGAGGGGAATTGGCCGAGGCAATCAAGCAAGGATTAAAGGCTTCAGAAAAGCACTTACACATGAATGTGTATCGCCAAGCGTACGCGTCGTTAACCGAGCGTGAGATAGACATCCTCAAACAAATTATCGACGGTAAGCGTAACCAGAAAATAGCCGATGAATTGTGCATTGCCATGAGAACAGTGGAAGTACACCGAGCAAGCTTGATGAAGAAATTCTCAGCGAAGACGGTTGCCGAGTTGGCTTACATATACGGTCAATTGACCTAGGTATAGAGCTATTCCTGTAAGAGAGTTGTACGGCAGTTGCACGAAATTGTTGATGGGAAAAACATCAATTTCGTCACCAAGCTTTAGGACTTTCCTGATGAAAGGCAGACTTCATAATTTATCTATATTGAAGCAAGATCACATCGTCTATGGACTGCATACGGATTGAACCTCCTAGGCTTCTTATCGCAATGTAATCCTGAGATACTGAACTAAGTTCATTTTAAGGCGGAACGTGCCAGTAACTGCACTTTTCCCTGTAATTCGAAACATAACATTCACTATGGGTAGAACACACTCTCAACGTCGAGTCTTGTATCTGCCGAGTTAGGTTAAATATTTTATGAGTACAATGGGAATCGCAATTGGTGCGACGGCTCTTTCGTTAATACTTGTCGCCGTGTGGCTGATCTCTTTATCGCTAAGAAAGCAGCGCTTGGAACAAGAACGTAAGGCTCGTGCTGTCGCTTACCGAAAAGCGATTGAAAAAGCGCGCATACAAGAGCAAAAAGAGCGTCACTTCAAAGCCGAAACCGGTCATGTACCGTCGATTCTGTATTTGGCAAAAGAAGCTGAACGTAACAATATAAAGGAAGCTCTGTATTGGTACGACAAAGCGGCGCAACTCGATAATATCAATGGCATGTACGGCATTGTGCGCCTAAGCATGAAGCGTAAAGAAGACCTCATTTTAAGAGAGAAAGCCAACTTTTGGCAGCTAGCAATCTCTGCTTTAGACAATGACGTATCGGCGAAATTCGAGATGGGCAAAGCGCTCGTCTTTGGTCGTGGAACCGATAAGAACATCCCTAAGGGTTATACCTATATTGAAGAGTCTGCGGCTGGTGGTAATACCGAAGCGATGCTGTTTATCGGTGACTGGTGTCTAGATAAAGAGAATCCAGATTACTCGGCTGAAAGCTCTGTCGAGTGGTACCAAAAGGCCGCTGAAAAAAACAACCTAGACGGCAAGATCAAACTGGGTATGAGCTATTTGAACGGTGTTGGTGTTGAACCGAATCACGGCGAAGCGGTGTACTGGTTTGAAACTGCCGCAGAAAAGAACAGTGCAGAAGCCATGTTTAGAGCTGGCGAAGCTTGGATTGACCATGGTGAACACGGCAACGCGATTGCTTATATCTGGCTATTTTTGTCTGCTCATTTTGGCTACTCAGAAGCGAAGCATTTGCGGGATAAAGTTGGTGGTGAACTGGGTGTCGATGCCGTCGTGGGCTTACAAGCTCTGACTAAGCCGATCATGACTAAGTTGACTCAAGAAGCGATCACTAAGCATTCAATCATTAAAGCGCTCAATAAGCTCTACAAGCGCAATATACCGATCCCTAAGAAAGTGAAAGAAGCGTCCGATGAAGAAGGCGAAGAGTTAAATGTCGATGGTAGTCATTTAGAGACCAAAGCGTCGAGTGAGCAAGGTGCTAACGTCGATTACAGCCAGCAGGCGACGCCAAACCATGATAGCGGTGCTGCGAATCAAGGGTCACCCAGCGATCAAGCAACGCATAACAAAGAAGCAAGCCCTAACTCTCTAGACTTCAGTCAGGCAGCAGTGGATCCAAGCTGGAAAAGCAACCACTAAAACGTGTTGGTTAGCTTTGATGAGTTAGACAAGAATGACTGAAGCTATAAATCTATAAATCTATAAAGCTATAAAGCTATAAAGCTATAAATCTATATAGCTCCTAGCCGTAATCTAGAAAACCAAGACAACAAAAAAGGGAAGCGAATGCTTCCCTTTTTATTTGTGTGCTATTTGCTTTTAGAGCTTAGAGCTTAGAGCTTAGAGCTTAGAGCTAAAGCCTAATACCAAGAGCTGTTAAGCTTTGTTTTGCTCAGCTTTACATACAGCCGCAGTGAACACGACGTCAGTTGAGCTGTTAAGCGCTGTTTCAGCAGAATCTTGAATCACACCAATGATGAAACCAACCGCTACAACCTGCATCGCTACATCGTTTGAGATACCGAATAGGCCACAAGCTAGAGGAATCAGTAGCAGTGAACCACCGGCAACGCCTGATGCGCCACATGCTGAAATTGCAGCAACAAGGCTTAGTAGAATCGCAGTGAAGATATCAATCTCAATACCCATTGTGTGTACAGCTGCAAGCGTTAACACAGTGATGGTGATTGCAGCACCCGCCATGTTGATGGTTGCGCCTAGAGGGATTGATACAGAGTAAGTATCTTCATCTAGCTCTAGCTTCTTACAAAGGTTCATGTTCACTGGGATGTTTGCAGCGCTTGAACGAGTGAAGAATGCCGTTACACCAGATTCACGAATACATTGCAGTACAAGTGGGTATGGGTTCTGTTTTGTCTTTACAAAGACAAGCAGTGGGTTAACGACAAGAGCAATGATCAGCATTGAGCTTAGTAGAACCGCTAGCAGTTGACCGTAGCTTGCTAGTGCATCGAAGCCCGTTGTTGCGAATGTAGTCGAAACAAGGCCGAAGATACCGAATGGCGCAAGACGAATAATGAAGCGAACAATGTGTGAAACACTGTGGCTAAGGTCTTCGAAAACCGCTTTGGTTGTTGCAGATGCGTGGTGCAGTGCAAGACCAAGACCGATAGCCCAAGCAAGAATACCGATGTAGTTCGCGTTCATTAGTGCGCTAACTGGGTTATCTACAAGCTTGAATAGAAGCGTATGAAGAACTTCTGCAATACCTTGAGGAGGGTTAGCACCTTCAGCGCCAGCAACCAGTGTCAAAGTGGTTGGGAACATGAAGCTCAGTACTACAGCAGTCAGTGCAGCTGAGAACGTACCAATCAGGTAAAGCACAATGATTGGACGCATATGAGTATGCTGACCTTTCTTTTGGTTTGCGATAGAAGCTGCAACAAGAATGAATACTAAAATTGGGGCAACAGCTTTCAGAGCACCAACAAACAGACTACCTAATAGGCCTGCATCTTGAGCTGCTGAAGGAGAAACCATGGCGAGAACGACACCGAAAACAATACCAGCAAGGATCTGTAGAACGAGATTTCCACGAGCGATGCGGGCGAGCATGTTGTGATTTTGCATAAAATACCTGCAATTGTTAATTTATTATAGTGATGTATTTTTTTATAAAGTTGTACCAAATCCAACTATACACTAGTGGAATGGGCGGTCATATTAGCGGGATCTAAGAGGGTGTCTAGGAATAGTTTACTTTTAGGGTGATTGTTTGCGCTACGTGGTGTTTTTAGAGCTAAATGTTAAATTTTTGTACTCTTGTTGAGATATAAATCTGCATGATAATACTCATTCGGGTCAATGTTCTGGTTCTGGTGCCGTCAGAGTCGATTAGCAAGATCATTGTGTGCAGAAATGATCCCATTGGGTTCCTGTTGATATAAAGAAGACCTGTTGATACAAAAAGCCCCAGCCCAATGCGTTAAAGAGCTCATGAGTTAATGAGCTAATACGCGATAGGGACATGGGGCTTATTTACGTGTTGTAAACCTAATCCAATAATCGGCTATTTAGACGATTTCTTGATATTACGGCTCTCTGATTGCACGGTTTTGTACATTTTAGAAAGCTGTTTACTGTTCGCTCTCTGTTCTGCCAATGAGGCTCCATTTCTTGCTTGCTCTCTGAGTAGCTTCTCATAGTTAGAGAATCGTCTTTCAGAAAGCTCACCGCTTTCAATGGCCTTGCGTATTGTGCATCCTGGTTCTGACTCATGGCTGCAATCAGAAAAGCGACAATGCATCGCTAACTCTTCCACATCAGAAAAGGTTTCACTTACTCCTTCAGCACAATCGGCGAGTTGTAACTCTCGCATACCAGGAGTATCGAGCAATAAACCGCCCGACGTTAGCAAGTGGAGAGATCGTGACGTGGTTGTATGACGGCCTTTGCTGTCGTCTTCACGAATACCGCCCGTTTCTTGTTGAGTTTCACCAAGTAGCGAGTTCACGAGTGTCGATTTACCGACACCAGACGAACCCATCAAAGCGACGGTTTTGCCTGTTTTACACCAAGGTGACAATACTTGAGTAGAGTCTTGGTCTAGGCTATTAACGGCTTCGATCATCAGCATCGGATCTAGGCTTTGCACTTGCTGTACTTTGTCTTGGTAGTCGTCACACAAATCTTTCTTGGTAAGTACGATAACCGCTTCAACCTGTGCTTCATTGGCGAGTGCTAGATAGCGTTCGATGCGGCTCAGATTAAAGTCATTATTTAGCGAGACCACGATAAACACGGTGTCGATATTGGCTGAAATATATTGTTCAGCTACGCGACTGCCTGCTGCTTTACGGCTGAAGAGCGACTGACGCTCAAGTAAGCGGTCGAATTGCAGATCAGAGTTCAACATCACCCAATCACCAACCGTCATTGCCGGTTGGTTTTGATGAACGGGTAGAACGATTTCGCCTTGTTCTGACGCAAGCGTATATCCGCTGCGATGGTGCGCGGTAATGCGAGCAATGACGGATTGGTCATAGTCTTCGAGTGTCAGTTGTTGTTGGAATACAGGTTGCCATCCAAGTTGTTGAAGTGACATTGGATGAGAAAATGCGTTTTGTGAATTCATGTCTATTTACCCAGACGTGCGAGCTTTCTTTTCTTGTGAGAGCATTAAAGTCTTATCAGTGCATTAAAGTCTTATGAGAGCATTAACGTCTTGTAAGATCTCAGGTTGTCGATGAGATCGAAAAGCGTTGGTCAGTTCAAAAAGCGTCGAGACGTCAAAAATGTTTGAGCTTGGGTCGAATTCAAAATCGATAGGACCCCGGATTTGAGTCATGCTTTACAGGCATGCAGATATTGATCACTTACGATCAACAGTAAACCGGGTAAAAGTGTGCGGTAGCCAGCTGATGGCTTAATGTTGGTAGTTCGAGATTAAAGTTTGATTAACCAAACAAATTAACGCGTTACTTTTACTGCCAGTTTTAGTGTTTTCATTACAATCATCTTCTATTCTCCTTGGTTTATTAATGTGTTCAGGCTTTGAATAAAAAGCGCGCTCAGTTTAACAAAAAGCCACGATGGCGAGAAGTCATCGTGGCTTAAATTATTTTATCAATTGTGAATACGATTAATGATGGTCGTGATTCATCTTTTTCATGCCGCTCATCACTTTCTTCACTGGTGCGTCGAAGGTCTGTGTTTCACCATTGGCAAAGGTCAGTATCATCTCGATTTGCTCACCTTCTTTTAGGCTACTTTTTAGGTCGAACAACATGATGTGTAGGCTGCCAGGTTTAAGTAACGCTTCACCGTTTGCAGGGATGGTGATTTCTTGAACTTGGCGCATTTTCATAACATCGCCATCAATGATTACATCATGAAGTTCTACTTTACCTGCTGCAGGTGTTGTTGCAGAAACAATAGCGCGATCTTTATCGCTGTGGTTTATCAGAGTCGTGAACACCGCGCTGTTCACTGCTGAAGGCGGGGTTGCACGAGCGTACGCGTCATGAACCATAATATCGCTACTAGCCTGAGCAAAAGGGGTTAGCAATAAGCCTGCTAGAGCAAGTGCTTTTAACTTCATGTTGTTGTCCTTAATTTTTATGTTTTTGGTCTGGGACCTGACTTTTTGTTCGAACTTTATTAGTTAAGTTCTTTGTTTTTACGTTTTACTGCGTCAGCTTGTTGATAGCCTCAACAATTGGTGCTGGCGTTAACGTATGCGGCACTTTGGTAATCAAGGTACCGTCGGGCTTTAAAAAATAAAAATATGAGCTGTGGTCAAGGGTGTATTCCAACTCTGAACCTTCCAGCTTGGTCTTTCTGAAAATAACACCGTAGTTGTGTGCAAGCGTGGTTGTCACATCCAAAGGACCACTTAATCCTTCCATCATTGGGTGGAAGTATTGTGCGTATTCGTATGAGGCCTCTGCTGCATCACGCTCAGGGTCGAGAGAGACAAACATCGGGCGAATCTTGGCTTTTGCTTCATCAGAGACTTGGTTAAGTGCTCCGGCCAACATAGCCAAAGAAGTGGGGCACACATCTGGGCAGCGTGTGAAACCGAAGTAAACGATACGAATTCTGTCATCGGTTTGGTCAAAGATTTCCGTTGGTTGGTTGTCTTTGCCGAAAAGAGTCGTTGCGGAGAACTCTTGTTTTGCAGCGTGTTGTTCTTGAACTTCGTTTTGCCCATCAAGATAGCTTTTGACACCAAAGCCAAGTACAAAAGCGACAACCAATGCTAACGACCAATTTCTACTCATCTTGCCATCCTTATTGCAGGGTTTACAGTATCGACACCATCAGTGAGTTCACCGATCCATGTCATTTTATCTAAAGTACATACAGGTAAAATCACATCACCTTCATAGGTATTGTTGCCAATGCTCTTTAATTGAAAACGCGCTGATCCCATTTCCATTTCTAAACCGGTCAGCGATAGCATCAAGGTTTCAGAGGCCGCGCCTTCCCACACCACTTTGATTTTTGTTGGGACTAGAGGTTGAGCTGTTTCATGCTCAAGGGTCATAGCAACGCTGTCTTGCTCACACCATGTTGTTGAAAGCATGCAGTAGTCATCTAAGTTGACGTCAGGAGAGTGGCTCTCTACTACCGATTTAAATTGCTCGACTGCCTGTGGTCCATAAAAGCCAGCGACCAGCGCAATACCGAGCGCAGCAACCTTTAATGCTGGGTGCATGTCGTGTTCTCATTTGATTTTATAAGAACGGCGATGGTATCACACCACTCAATACGTGCTTGTATCAAAAAGCAATTTTGTGCGTATGGTAGAACTAAAAAAGCGAAGCCATTGGCTTCGCTTTTGTCTGTTTAATAGATATGTGAGCTTAGTATTTCTAAGTTCTATCCATTCTGAACATGTTCCAGAAATACGTTGAATGATTAGTCAGCGTTACGCTCTGCGAACTTCTCCAGGCCTAAAACCAATGCAATCGCAGCAAACATCATCACAATCGCCATGACCAACTGAGAAGGCTGAGAGGTTACCGCTTCAAAATCAAACGGTGATAGGTTTTCTTGAATCAGAGGAACTTGTTCACCTTTTGAGTTTGTGCGCCAGCTGATGGTCTCTTTCCAAGGCCAGATCTTAGGCAGCGTACCGATCATCAAACCGGTTAAGAATACCAATGTGAAGTCGCGGAATGAACGCAATAGCCAAGACAGTACATGTGAGAAAGTCAGCAGTCCGATCACACAGCCCGCAAGGAATAGCGCAAGTACATCGACTTGAAATGATTTAACGGCGCCAAGCACGGGGCCATACATGCCAATCAGGAGCAGAATAAAGCTGCCTGAAATACCGGGTAAAATCATCGCGCAGATAGCAATCGCACCCGCAATCAATACGTTGATGCTGGTTGGTTCCATTTGCAGCGGTTTAAGCACGGTAATGCTATAAGCGAAAGCAACGCCAAGCAGCAAAAACACGAAGCGAATCATATCGCGTTTCTCTACTTGCTTAAGAATATGGAAAACCGAGACCAAGATCAGGCCGAAGAAGAAAGACCACAGTGGAACAGGGTGGGTGACTAATAACCAAGAAATCAATTTTGCGAATGTCGCAATGCTCGTGAATACGCCCGCGAACAGTGAAATTAGGAAGAAACCATTGATGTGATTAAACGCGGCTTTGAAGCCTTCGCGTTTCCATAAGCCAAGTACGCTAGGGTTAATTCTGCGAATGCTTTCTAGCAGCGTATCGTAGATACCAGTGATGAATGCGATGGTTCCGCCCGACACGCCAGGAACAACGTCTGCTGCGCCCATAGCCATGCCTTTGAAAAAAGTACTTAAGTAGTTCATTGCTTCATAGAGTTGAGGATGATTTTGTGCAGTATACAAACTTTAGTGTAAAAAAAGTATGAATATGCTTTTGGGGAAGGGCTTTTATTACTCTATTAATTGTAAGGCAATAAGTTGAAGTGAATATTTGCCTAACATTTAGATAACAACCACTTAATGATTTGTCATTAAGAGCAGCGATGAAACTGATCTCTTATCGATATTGCATCTTGGTTGCATTATGCAAATGCACTTTGCAATTCGCATGACAAATTCATGGTTTTTATGCGATGCAGGGCTTATAAAACGTCGAATAAAAGTTGGCACGCTAACTGCATTATATACATTGACCCTTCTTAAGCCGAGGGTCACCTAGCCAACTGACGTTGTTAGTGAACCTATGATTTGTTCACAAATATATAGAGCCAATCGCGATTATTGCGGTTGGCTATTTTTTTGCCTGCCGTTTGGTGATCGTCTTTTTACTTTTCCCATTCCTACATTTTTAGGTTCTAAACTTCAGATGAAAAAAAAGCCAGCCACCATCGGTGACTAGCTTATGTTTTCTCGAATCAATCTCGAATCCGTTTTAGTACCCCATCAACTGCAGCAAGTTTTCCGCTGTGCTGATTGCTTCTTTACGGTTAGCAATATTGAGTTTTTGGTAAAGGTTACGGATGTGAGTCTTGATCGTGGTACCCGCTACATCGAGTTCTTGAGCGATCTGCTCATTACTGAATCCTGAATAGATCAGACCAAGCACTTGCCATTCACGCTGAGTGAGTGGGCTAGTGCGCACCAGCTCAGGGATATTCGGGTGATTAACCAAGTTCTCAACAAAGTCTTCATCGAAATGCACCGAACGACTGCGTTGGGTCGTGGAGATATCCTTCATGATTTGTTGCGCGCGGTGACGTTCTAAATCACCTAAGCCAGGCTTGTTGCTCAACTTATCCAAGATATGCCCGATAGTCCCACCGTCGACTAAGAAGTTACCGACCATACCGGTTTGGTTAGTCATATGAAGCGCTTCTTCAAGCAGTACTCGTGCGCTGTCTTCATCGTTAATTTGTGTACGTAACACGGCTTCAACGATCAAGTTGCGGTTGGTGTCTGTAATCAGGTGCGAACGCTGGGCTTCACTCTTAAGGAAAGTTAGCGCTTCTTCTGCGTCTTCATACTGCTCAAGGATGATGTGAGCACGAACGATGTTTCGCCACTGAAGTTGGCAGAAGTGGTTACTTGCCGATTCAGGTCGAACCGCCACACTCAGCCAATCACGTATCGCCTCTTTATCGCCTTTTACTTGCCAGAACAGAATCAAAGAAAGAGAAGCATTTGCCGTCCAATCTACGTGGTAAGTCGATTGACGCAATAGGTGCTGAATCTGGTCGATAAATTTCGACGCTTTATCAATCTCACCACGGCTCAATGAAATACGAGCCAACATAGAATAGCTGTGCAGGTGTTTACTCGGAGAGTGGTGACCAAGGATATCTAAGCCTTTGTAGCAACACTCTTCCGCTTCATCTAGTCGGTTCCAACACCAGAAGATCTGAGCGCGAACACGCAGCAAGAATTCGTGCAGAGGTACGTATTGCAGCTGATGCTCTTCGATCAATTTGAATGCACTGTCTTGTAGCTCAAACGCAGCTTGAACATAACCTTGAGCAATCAGGATTTCGCTCTGTTGCAGAATCGCCCACAGAGCTTGATGGTAAACTTGATACTGACGTGCAAGCTTTTCAGTTTGCTGCATCATAGGCAAAGCACGGCTCAGGTTGCCCATTACGTGGTTTACTTCACCGACAACAGAGGTCGCAACAATGCGGCTACGATAAACGGTTGTGTTAAGCTGGCTTAACGAAAGCTCAGCCAATTCCAATGCTTTCTCAGGCTCATTGCTGTTGATGGCAACTTGGGCGCGCAAGGCGTTGTATTGGCCTTGCTGCTGAGTATCGAGCTCAATGTTTCGAGCTTGATATTGAGTCTCAGCCTCTTCCAACAAAGTACCCACTTGGTCATAACGGTGCTGACTTTGTGCAAGCCAAGCACGCAACATCGAAAGCTTTGGCTCACTGTAAAGTTGGTCGGTAGTCAGTTGCTTGATCGCCATCTCTAGTGACGACAGCTCACCTTGGTTGAACATCGGCCAACCGTGTTCAGTCAGGATTTGAATGATCAGTTCTGGATCTTCAGCGCGCTGTGCGTGACGTAGTGCTTGATGAGGCGTTTTCTGTTTGATCCACGCTTTTGCAGCACTTCGATGCAGTTCTGCTTCTTGCTGAGGAATTCGAGCTTGGCGCTCATGTGCGAGGAATTCACCAAACAGGTTATGGAAGCGATACCAGTTTTTTTCACCTTCAAGCGGGTAGATGAACAAACCAAAACGGTTGAGTGATTCGATCATACCTAACGCATCTTCACGCTGTGTAAGTGCACACACAAGTTCATCGTTGAAGTGATCAAGCACGGAACATTGCATCAAGAACTGTCGGGTTTCTTTGTCTAGCAGGTCGAATACTTCTTCAACCAAGTAGTCCCAAAGATGGGCGTGATTAAAGTGAGAGAACGACTCTGCGGACTGTGCAAGAGTGCGTTTTTGGTGTTGTGCTTGTAGCGCGATAAGTTGCAGTGCAGAAGGCCAACCTTCTACATAACTACAAATGCTATCTGCCGTCGTGTCATCAATGCCGTCGGCTACGCGTTGGTTGAAAAAGCGTGTGGTTTCTTCGGTATCAAACGCCAACGAGTCATTACCTAATTCGATCATTAAGTCACGAACGCGCAGGTTTGCTGTACCAAGTGGTGGCGTACCACGACTGGTGACAACCAACGTTAGGTTATCGGGCATGTGTTTGAGGAAGAAGCGCATGGCTTCGTGGATGTCGTCATTGTTGACCAAGTGATAGTCATCCAACACCAGAAAACACTCGTGATGGAATTCCGACATCTCGGCAAATACTTCACTTAATAAAGAATGCAGCGATGAAAACTGTCGTTTTTCTGCCAGCTTTTGGGCATTCGGACAGGCATTTTGAGTCGCTTTATTAAGTGATTGAAGTAGGTAGTTGATAAAGCGGAAGGCATCGTTGTCGCTATCATCAATGCTGTACCAACCCACATTGGGTTTATCTACCAACCATTGTGCAGCCATGGTGGTTTTGCCGTAGCCCGCTGGAGAGCGGAACAACACAAGCTTATAGCAATCTGCATTGTGAAGCAGATCGAGAACCCTAGGTCGTAGGATTGCATTATGTAAGCGGCCGGGACGAGTCAGTTTCGAAGGGATCCACATATCGAAGTTTTACACCTATTCCGTGGCTATGTTCTGGAATATCCCAATCTATCGTTGAGTGCACTCCAATGACATTAGCCTAATTACTTAAGTCTTTACTCATATTACGTGAAGCCAAACGTCACCGACTATGATCCTCCTCAGAAACCTTGCGCTCCTGCATGTTTTTGGGTGTCTACGCCCTTTATTTGAGACTTTGCTCACGTTGCGGGTTGGTTTGTGAATGTGACTTCGTTCATCCCTACACGGGAATCTATGCAAAAGATGAGAGTTGGAAATTATTTTCGTGATCTGAGTATCAGATTTGACAATGACTTTAATCTGGTTAAATAAAAGTCACATCAATTGAAGTTAAGTTATCGAACGGGAGCTTGTGATCTTAGTCACTCCAAGTTTTTGTTCTCAGTCAGAACATGAGAGTCAGATCACTAACCCTAAGTCGGTACGCCCCCTACGCCCTCCCATCTACTCCTAGTCAGTTGCATTAGCGGGAGGATGTTTAGTTTATGGTGACCATGCACGATATGTCACAGATGAATTAGAACTATTAAAAGCGAGATTTCTGAAATGAAACCAACTCAGCAAAAAACTTTCGATAAAGTGTCATTCCAAGAGAGTGTTAAGAAACATTTATCTGCAACCTACGCAACAACCGTTGAAACAGCAGACAGCCGTTCATGGTATCTAGCAATGGGTCGTGCTCTTGCAGAGCTAACGACTTTTGACCTGCTAGAAACTGAAAATGATGAAAAAATTAAGAACGCTAAGAGCGTTAACTACCTATCACTTGAGTTTTTGATTGGCCGTCTAACAGGTAACAACCTGATCAGCATGGGTCTATACGAACAGATCACTCATGCAATGGAAGAGCTAGGTCAAAACCTAACTGACCTTCTAGAAGAAGAACGCGATCCATCACTAGGTAATGGTGGTCTTGGTCGTCTAGCTGCTTGTTTCATGGATTCTTGTGCCGCTCAAGAATACCCAACAGTAGGCTACGGTCTTCACTACGAATACGGTTTATTCAAGCAGTCTTTCCAAGACGGTCGTCAGCAAGAAGCACCTGACGCATGGCGTGGTGTTGAAGGTTACCCATGGGAAGTAGCTCGTCCAGAACTAGCACAACACATTGGTTTTTACGGTCATGTAGACGTTGAATTCATCGACGGTAAAGAAGTACGTACTTGGGTTCCAGGTATGGAAGTAAAAGCAATGCCTTGGGATCTACCAATCGTAGGTTACGAGTCAAGCACGGTTTACCCGCTGCGTCTTTGGGAATGTCAGGCAATTGCACCATTCTCACTAGCAAGCTTTAACAACGGTGATTACTTCGAAGCGCAACACTCGCTAATCGATGCAGGTAACATCACTAAGGTTCTTTACCCGAACGATAACCACGAGAAAGGTAAGACACTGCGTCTAATGCAGCAGTACTTCCATTCAGCAGCATCGGTTCGCGATATTCTACGTCGTCACGAAGCAGCAGGTTTCTCTCTAGAAGATCTGCCTAAGCAAGAAACGATTCAACTGAACGATACGCACCCAACTATCGCTATCCCTGAATTGATGCGCATTCTGATCGATGAAAAAGGTTTAACTTGGGATCAAGCATGGGAAATCAGTGCTCATACGTTCGCATACACGAACCACACACTACTTCCAGAAGCATTAGAGACTTGGTCTGAATCTTTGATCAAACGTCTTCTTCCACGTCACATGGAAATCATTTTTGAAATCAACCACCGCTTCATGCAAGAAGTTCGCAAGATGTGGCCTGGTGACGGTGAGAAGCAAGCGAAGCTTTCTATCATCCAAGAAGGTTTCCACCGCATGGTTCGCATGGCAAACCTATGTGTGATTGGCTCTTACAAAGTAAACGGTGTAGCTGCGCTTCACTCTCAACTGGTTAAGAAAGACTTGTTCCCAGAGTTCAACGAAATCTTCCCTGGCAAACTGACTAACGTAACGAACGGCATCACGCCACGTCGTTGGTTGAAGTTCTGTAACCCAGGCCTATCTACGCTAATTACTGGCAAGATCGGCACTGAGTGGCCAGCAAAACTAGAGCAGCTTGAAGGCATCGCTAAGTTTGCAACAGACGCGAAATTCCAAAAAGAATTCATGGCTGTTAAGAAAGAAAACAAACAGCGCCTTGCTGATTGGGTTCAAGAGAACATGGGTATCGAGCTAGATACTAACGCTATCTTCGACGTGCAAATCAAACGTCTTCACGAATACAAGCGTCAGCACCTAGATTTGCTACACATTCTATCTCTGTACCACCGTATTCTTAACGAACCTGGTTTCGAGTGTGAGCCACGCGTATGTTTCTTCGCAGCGAAAGCAGCACCGGGTTACCACCTAGCGAAAGAGATCATCTTCGCGGTTAACAAGATTGCAGAGAAGATCAACAACGACCCTCGCATTGGCAACAAACTGAAAGTGGTATTCATCCCTGATTACCGTGTAAGCATGGCTGAAATCATCATCCCTGCAGCAGACGTTTCTCAGCAAATCTCACTAGCGGGTAAAGAAGCATCTGGTACGGGCAACATGAAGATGGCTCTAAACGGCGCGCTAACTATCGGTACGATGGATGGTGCAAACGTTGAGATTCGTGAAGAAGTGGGTGATGAAAACATCTACATCTTCGGCCTAGACGTTGATGGTGTTCAAGCTCTGAAAGCTCAAGGCTACAACCCATACGACTACTACAATGCAGACCCACTACTGAAAGCATCTCTAGACCTACTGACTGGCGATGAGTTCACTCCAGGTCAACCAGGCCTTCTACGTGCAACGTTTGATAGCCTGCTAGACGGTGGTGACCCTTACCTATGTCTTGCTGACTTCGCATCTTACGTGAAAGCGCACGAAGACATGGGCACGCAATACAACGACCAAGCAGGTTGGGCTAAGAAAGCAATTCTTAACACAGCATTGGTTGGTAAGTTCACATCAGACCGCTCTATCCGCGACTACGTGAACAACA
This sequence comes from Vibrio sp. 10N.222.55.C6, assembly GCF_041473395.1. Classification (NCBI taxonomy): domain Bacteria; kingdom Pseudomonadati; phylum Pseudomonadota; class Gammaproteobacteria; order Vibrionales; family Vibrionaceae; genus Vibrio; species Vibrio sp. 10N.222.55.C6. Next base: position 300,396 of record NZ_JBFRSD010000001.1, on the reverse strand, counting down.
TCTGGAAACTTGAAGCGGTTAACCGTTAATACTTCCAAAGTAGCCAAGGCAGTTTCTGCCTTGGCTCAATTAGCTTGTGAGCAAACGAAAGGCTTAAAGGTTTCGTTTATAAACAAGCTGCTTACAAACCGATTGTCACAAGCTAATTGATTAGTAAAAATTAAATTAACAACCCTACAAAATAGAAAGCGTCAGAACGTTTTCGGAGAGAGCGATGAAAGAACAGACCGTATTAAAACAAGTCGCAGAAATGGCAAACATTGCCGACAGTTACGTTAGTGCGTGGGGCGATGAAGCACAAGTATCAGACGAGACGATCACGTCTCTATTGGCTTCGTTGGGCTACGATACAAGCAGCGATGATGCACTGCTTAAGTCAGCAGAAAGAAAACACAAAAAAGATGTACTAGACCCAGTTCTTGTCTTGCGTGACGGTGAGCCAGTAGAAGTGGCGCTTAATCTAGGTGTAAGTGCTCGTGAAAGTGAGTTCAGCTGGCGCTTAGAAACCGAGCAAGGAGAGGTACTTGAAGGCTATCTTCAATCTCAAGTCATTCGTGACGAGCGTGCCGAGGGTGGCCCTTTAGTGTTTGCATTGCCAAGTGATTTGGCATGGGGTTATCACAAGCTCATTGTGAGCCGTAAGCGCCGTAAGAAGCCTTACGAGATGACACTGATTATTACGCCAAAAGCGTGTTTCAAGCAGTCACCAATCGAGCAAGGCAAAAAGCTTTGGGGACCCAGTGTTCAACTTTATACCCTAAGAACTCAGCATAACTGGGGTATTGGTGATTTCGGAGACCTAAAACAGCTTGTTGCGGATATCGCTTCTCGTGGTGGTGACTTCGTTGGTCTAAACCCAATTCACTCATTGTTCCCTGCGAACCCTGAAGGTGCGAGCCCATATAGCCCATCTTCTCGTCGCTGGTTGAACATCTTATACATTGATGTGAGTTCAGTTCCTGAATTTGCACTAAGTGCAGAAGCACAACAAACAGTCGGCAGCGCAGAGTTCCAACAGCGTCTACAAAAAGCGCGTGAAGCACACTGGGTAAACTACACCGAAGTGTCTGAGCTTAAGATGAGCATCTTGCCTCTGCTATTCGCAGAATTTAAGACTCGTCATCTAGACAAAAACAGCGACCGTGCACAAGCGTTCTTAGCCTTCGTAGAAGAGGGTGGCGATAGCCTGATGCATCAAGCGGCGTTTGATGCTCTACATGGTGAACTGCATGCAGAAGATTCTGGCATGTGGGGATGGCCGGTATTCCCTGAGAAGTACCGTACATTCGACAGCCCAGCGACACAGAAATACATCAAAGAGAACTTAGAAAACGTTCATCTGTACATGTACCTGCAATGGCTAGCAGATTGCCAGATCAACGATGCACAGTCTCTTGCAGAAGAGAAGGGCATGGCTGTTGGCCTGTACCGTGACTTAGCGGTAGGTGTTGCAGATTCAGGCAGCGAGACTTGGGCTGACGAAGGCAACCTAGTGATGGATGCGAGCATTGGTGCTCCACCTGATATTCTTGGTCCTTTGGGTCAGAACTGGGGTCTACCTCCGTTAAACCCAGAAGTGCTTCAAGAAACAAGCTACGACGCTTACATCAAGCTACTTCGTGCCAACATGAAGCACTGTGGTGCACTGCGTATCGACCACGTTTTAGGTCTACTGCGCTTGTGGTGGATTCCAAAGGGTGAGAACGCAACTAAGGGCGCGTACATCTACTACCCAGTACAAGATATGCTGTCTATTCTGGCGCTTGAATCTCACCGTTACCAATGTAGCGTTATCGGTGAAGATTTAGGAACGGTACCGGATGAGATTGTCGACATCCTTGCAGATGCTGGCGTGCACTCTTACAAAGTGTTCTTCTTCGAAACATCAGAAGATGACGGTGGTTTCATCTCACCAAAACACTACGCATCACAATCGATGGCGGCACTGTGTACTCACGATATGCCAACGCTTCGTGGCTTCTGGCACTGTGATGACCTGAAAATGGGCCAAGAGATTGGCTTATACCCAGATGCAGAACAATTAGAAACCTTGTTCGATGACCGCCTAGAGTGCAAGCAAGGTATCTTAGATTCAGTAGCATGGCATGGTTTCCTACCAGAAGGTGTGGGCCGCGATGCGAGCCAAGTACCGATGGACTCTTACCTTGCTGAGGCACTTCAACTGCACGTAGCGGCTGGTGGTTCAACACTACTGAGCGTTCAGCTAGAAGATTGGCTAGAGATGGACAAGCCAGTAAACATTCCTGGCACGGTTGATGAATACCCTAACTGGCGTCGTAAACTATCAATGAACTTGGACGAAATATTTGCTCACGAAGGCGTTAATCGTATCGCTTCTAAGCTGACTGACGTTCGAGAAAAAGCCGGTAAGTAATGACGTGAGTGACTTGAAATTAGGTGGTTTTTTGCTTACGCCGTACGAAACTACAACCTCGGTCACTCAATAATGAATGCTCATCTGGTAGAATAAACCGTCGTTATATTGCCCGCACTAATAGCGGGCATTTTTGTATTATGTTTTTTGGATGTTTGGTTAGGGAGAAACGTTTTGGAACTAAGTTCGATTTCAAAGCAAAAACAAATATATACCCAACTATCACAGGCTTGTTTCACAGACCCATTCGCGTTTTTAGGGCCATACCTACCTTCTGAGCAAGGTGCATTACGTGTGTGGATTCCTGGGGCAGATAAAGTCGAGTTGATTGTTGGAAAGGAACCTCGTATTGAGTTAGCGCGAGAGGGTGAAAGTGGTTTCATTCTTAAGCAAGAGAGAGACTTACGTTTTACTCACTATAAGCTTGCGGTTGATTGGGCTGGCGTAGAACAGATCATCGATGATCCTTACCAGTACCACGATCTGTACGCGAGTTATGAAGATCTTCATACACCGAAAGATATGTATCATCACATGGGGGCTCAGTTTATTACGCTAGAGCGTGATGGACAGACGATTTCAGGTACGCGTTTCTTGGTGTACGCACCGCATGCAACTGCGGTAAGCTTGGTGGGTAACTTCAACGCTTGGGATGGTCGCCGCCACCCAATGCAACGCCTAGATTACGGTATGTGGGGCTTATTCATTCCTGAACTGGAAGAAGGCGCTCAATACAAGTTTGAATTAAAAGGACCAAATGGCGAAGGCTTACCACACAAAGCTGACCCATGGGGTTTCTACTCTGAGCAATACCCATCGTTCTCATCTGTAACTTACGATCACGCTCGTTACCAGTGGCAAGATACTCAATGGCAAAATCGCCCGGTAACGCAAAAGCGCAAAGAAGCGCTTTCGTTCTATGAATTGCATGCAGGTTCTTGGAAGCGTAACGCTGAAGGTGAATTCTTAAATTATCGCGAGCTTGCGGCAGAGCTGATCCCATACCTAACGGATCTTGGCTACACGCACGTTGAACTAATGCCAGTTTCAGAACATCCATTCTACGGTTCTTGGGGCTATCAGCCTGTAGGTCTATTTGCACCGACTAGCCGTTTTGGCTCTCCAGATGATTTCAAATACTTCGTCGATCAATGTCACCAAGCGGGTCTTGGCGTTGTTCTGGACTGGGTTCCTGCTCACTTCCCAAGTGATGATCACGGCCTAGCAAACTTCGATGGTACGCCATTATTCCATGATCCAGATCCACGTCGTGGTTGGCATCAAGATTGGAACTCGTACATTTACGATTTAGGCAAAGAGCATGTTCGTCGTTTCTTAGTTTCTAATGCACTGTACTGGTTCGAGCAATTCCACATTGATGGCATCCGTGTTGATGCGGTTGCTTCGATGTTGTACCTCGACTATTCGCGTAGCCATGACCAATGGATCCCGAATGCGGATGGCGGCAACGAAAACTACGACGCTATCGCAACCCTTAAGTGGATGAACGAAGAAGTGTATAAACACTTTCCGAATGCGATGACGATTGCTGAAGAATCAACGGCTTTCCCTGGTGTTTCAGCACCGACTTTTATGGGCGGCTTAGGTTTTGGCTTTAAGTGGAACATGGGTTGGATGCACGACAGCTTGTCTTACATTCAAGAAGACCCAATCAACCGTAAATATCACCACGATACGATTACCTTCCCACTGGTTTACGCACACAGTGAGAATTATGTATTGTCTCTGTCTCACGATGAGGTGGTTTACGGTAAAGGTTCTATCCACAACAAGATGCCTGGTGATGAATGGCAGCAAACGGCAAACCTACGTGCTTATATGGGTTACATGTATGCGCAACCAGGTAAGAAGCTGAACTTCATGGGTGCAGAATTTGGTCAGACGGCTGAATGGAACCATGACGACCAGCTGCAATGGTTTTTGCTGGATTACGAGCGTCATCAAGGTGTTCAGCGTTTAACGAAAGACCTGAACAATCTGTACCGCTCTGAAGCTGCAATGCACGATCTTGATTTTGATCCGAAAGGCTTTGAATGGCGTCTACAGGACTCTGCTGAAGCGAGCATTCTTGCGCACGAGCGCATCAGTGAATCTGGTGAGCGAGTATTGATAGTGTCTAACTTTACGCCAGTGCCTCACGAGCATTTCCGCTTAGGTGTTCCTGCAAAAGGTGAATACGCATTGTTGTTGAATACAGACTCTGTCGACTATGCAGGCAGCGGTTTTGAAGTGAAGCAGACTGCTGAGATTGAATCTGTAGAAAGCGAAGGGCTAGACACATCGATTGAGCTGCGTTTGCCGCCGTTATCGACCGTTTTTTACAAGCTAAATTAGGTCTATAAGTTGAGCAGGTCATCGCTGCTCACTTTTCTGAAAGTCTAAAAAAGGGAACCCTAGGGTTCCCTTTTTCTATTTCAGTAAGCTGGTTAGCGTTACTTGAAGTTGGTGAGATAGAACATTGAGCGTCCGACTACCATTTCAAGGATTCGAACTGAGTTGTTGCCGAAACTGTCCAACATCTTTTCACGAAATTCGCCGTTCGAGCTGAGGTTAAATTGCTCAGGATTCTTGATTTGCGAAGCATGGAAAAACATCAATTTAATCACGTATCGAAACTGCTCATTATCTAGAGCGGCTTGCCAAGATTGGATAAAAAGCGCTTCCGATGAAAAGTCTAGACTGTCTATAACGATCGATAGCATGTGTTCGTGAAGTACTGAGCGAATAGCGCGGGTCGACGGATAATAGCCCTGAAGCGTCGTTAAACTAATGCCAATCTCTTGAGCAATCCTTGCATAAGTTAGTGCTTCATGTCCTTCAGCCAGAAAAAGGTTTAGTACGATCTCATCGTAGTTTTTTTGATTTTCTAGTTTCTGTACTTGAGTAATTCGAGCCATTACAAATCTCTATTGAGTGTAACATTCTGTAAACGAGTATATTAAGAGCTTCTGAATTAAATCTCAAACTCCAAGGGTAAATAACTGGTCAATTTATCGTTAAATATAGTCAGTATTGTGTCATTGGTTCAATTATCAATCAGATTTTGGCATAAACAAAAACACCGCCCTATTGAGCGGTGTGTTATTTAAAGTCTTTGTTTATCTATGCTAATTCAGATGACTAGAACGGATACCAAAATAACTGCGGCTCTAGAATGCGTTTCGCAATGGCTAACACCACGATAAAAGCGATGACACCTAAACAAACAAAGTCGATACGTTTCAAAGGTGCATAGCTATACCAAGTGCGAGCTTTGTGTCGGCCAAAACCTCGTAACGTCATTGCGTTAGAGATCTCGTCTGCTCGGTCCAAGCTAGAGAAAATGAGCGGGCCTAGAACCTTAGCCACATTTTTGATTCGAGTAATTAGAGGCGCTTTCTTTGAGAGCTCTACACCACGAGCCTGTTGAGCATGCATGATATTGATGAAGTCTTTCTTAACTTCTGGCAAGTAACGCAGTGTTAAGCTGACCGCATAGGCGATCTTGTAGGGAACACCGATACGGTTGAGGCTCGCAGCAAACTCCGTTGGATGCGTTGTGAAGACAAAAATCAACGCTATCGGGAACATGCTCATGTATTTGAGCGTAACAGTGACTAAGTAAAACAGAGTCTCTTGGCTCAACGAGTAGTTACCCGGCAATGTCAGCAATAAGGTCTCGCTGCCGATGAGCTCAGTACCTTGCTGTGGAGCCAGTAGGTACATGAACAGAGCATTTAGGCTTAATACACTCGCCGTTCCTAATAACAAAGGCTTGTACACGCGTACAGGCACATTGGTCAGCTTTAGCAGGTATAAACCAGTCACAATAAGCAGTGCAATCAATCTTAGGTCGAACGTAGTTAAGACCACGGTTACCCAAGCTAAGAAGAGCGCAAATTTGGTGATGCCGTTAAGTGCATGAAGCGGTGATTTTGTATCAATGTAATTGATGCCGAATTTTACTTTTGATGCGTTCATTGAGCGCTTCTCTCGTAGTCGATGAAGTACTGCATAAACGCATTGGTGTCGTCGATTTTCATCATAGTCGCGAGTTCATAAATGCTGGTGGTACAAAGATTTGCGCGTTCTAACAGCGATGGCTGACTGAATACTTCCGTCATCGCGGCATTGGCAATCAGCTTGCTGTCAGCAATGACAATTGAGCGTGTGGTGTACTCTAGAACAAGGTGCATGTCGTGTGAAATGATCACGACGGTGATACCTAACTCGCGGTTAAGCTTTTGGATAAACGCCAGCATTGAGGTGTAGTTGCGGTAATCTTGACCCGCTGTTGGTTCATCCAAGATCAGAAGCTCTGGCTCCAATACTAAGATAGAAGCGATCGTTACGCGTTTTTTCTGACCGTAGCTTAGCGCTTCGATTGGCCAGTGGCGGAACTTGCTCAAGCCACACAGCTCAAGAACGTTTTCCACCTTCTCTTTGATTTCCTGCTCTGCAACCCCACGATTACGCAGACCGAATGCAACTTCATCAAAAATCATATGATGAGAGATCATATGATTTGGGTTCTGCATCACGACACCGACTTTCTGGCTTCTTTCAAAGATAGAAAGCTCAGATAGGTCTTCACCATTTAGATAGGAAGAGCCTGAATCGGCATCGATCACACCCATGATGAGTTTAGTGATGGTAGATTTGCCTGAACCGTTTTTGCCTAAGATTGAAACGAACTCACCCTTACCAATCTTAAAGCTGACATCTTCGAGAGCGTTCTTTTCACCATCGTAAGAGTAAGTCAGGCCGTGGACCTCAAGCAAAGGTTGGTACTGCTTCTCAGCAACTGGAGTCGGGCGCTCTGCAAACCAAGCCTGAACCGCAGGGCGGAATCTTTTGTAATCGAGAGCTTTGAGGTTTGATAGCTTATCTTCACTGGTCAAAGGTGCTTTCGCTGCCTTCAGAGCAGATAAATAAAGTGGTTCACGAATACCGTGTGTTTCAAGCAGTTCAGAAGCTAAGATTTCATCGGGTGTCATGTCCGCGACAATTTCACCGCGCTCCATCAAGATCACTCGATCGATATCGCGATGTAGTACATCTTCAAGGCGATGCTCGATGATGACTATAGTCTTGTTGGTTTCTTTATGAAGTTGGTCGATGATTTCGATAGTCGCTTTACCCGTTTTCGGGTCAAGGCTAGCCAAAGGTTCATCAAACAACAGGATGTCAACGTCATCAACTAAGATGCCCGCTAATGACACGCGTTGTTTCTGGCCGCCGGATAAATCATGTGGCGAGCGATCAAGCATATCTGCTAAGTCGACCATTTTTGCTGTCGACTTAACCAGAGGGTACATATCAATGTTCGACACTAACTGATTTTCCAGTGCGAATGCGATGTCTTCGCCAATACTCAAACCGACAAATTGGCTATCAGTATCTTGTAATACTGTGCCAACCTGCTCGGTATAGTCGTGCATAGAAAAATCAGAAATGTTCTTACCGTTGATCTCTAGAGAGCCAGTCACCTCACCTTTGATAGCATGAGGAATCAGACCGTTAAGGCATTGACCTAGGGTAGATTTACCACTACCGCTTGGTCCAATAATGACGATTTTCTCTCCTTTCTCTATCCTTAGATTGATATTTTTTAGCGTCGGTTTATCCAGCGACTCATATCTAAAAGAGAAGTTCGAAAATGCTATAGTCATTATCGCTTATGCCTCAGTCAGGTTACGGCTTTGTTTGTTGCGTTTAGCGACTGATTTTAGGATCAGTAAGCCAACAACAGCGATCAGAACGGTGTTACCCGCAGCAATGATAGAGAGTTGAGTGAAGACTTTAGTAAACGGTTCTGCATAAAGGATGGTATCTAGGAATGCAGAGCAGCCGTAACCAACCACATTACCGGCAAGGGCAAGTACCACAAACAGCGCGAAGTCCTTCATAGGCAACTCACCTTGCTGAAGGCGGTTCTTGGTCAACATCGGGAATAAGCCGATAACCATGCCTACGATACCTGAGCCTAAAACCCAAGTTAACCACACACCCCAGCCTGCGAACAGATCCGTTACCCAGTGACCGATAAAGCCAACTAAGAAGCCAACAATAGGGCCGAACAAAACAGAAAACAGTGCTAGAACTGCCATTGCTGGTTTCAATGTCGTGTTAGCAAACACTGGGACACCAAACATAGGTAAACCACCAATGCCGTACAGTGCCGCGCCAATGGCGATAACGACCACTGTTTTAGCTGAAAAGTTCATAGATAACCTCGAATTCTGAAAAATAAAGCAAAATAAAGAATAAATATTCGCCATTATTAATATGCGTCTCAATGAGAACGTTTTTTGGGCAAATATAAAAAATAAGGCGCGCATTATACAGTAGAACCCTTCCATAAGGGAAGGTAAGTGTCTAGATGTCTAAAATTCCATCTGAACACCTAAATATCGTGTAAAAAGCGTAATTTTACGGTTAATCCAGCAACAAAAAAGCCAGAGCGAGTCTGACTTTTTCATTCGTCTTAACAATGTGTTAAGCGGGTTCGTCACGTACCTTTGACCGTTTAGTGGTCTAGGTATAGATAGTTTTGCCAACTCTTCATGCGAATAAGGACCTTGCGCATGATTGAAACGTGGGTGAAGCTGTCAGAATAAACGGCAACTTCAACCGCGGTACCCATAGGTAAATGGTAGTCAGACAGGTCATCAGTGATGCTCAATTTAACAAACACACGACCACTAGTACGCAACGCATCAGTACCTAGAAGCGCGCCTCTAGCTTGGAATTGGCTCTCACCAATAGCTGGAATCACTTCATCAATACGTCCTTTAAATATTTTTCCTGGCAATGCTCTAAACAGGAACTCAGCTTCGTAACCCGGTTGTAGGCGTTGTAAGGAGTTCTGTCTAAATGCAGCGGTATAGAACTGAGCTTCAGTGTGAACAAACGTCATCACGGGAGCTAAAGGAAGTGGTACTGCCATTACACCTGGGCGTAATGCTAGTTGCGTAACGTATCCGTCAGTGGGAGCTCGAACCACGGTTTGTTCTAAATCAAACTGAGCTTTACGTAATTCAGCTAATAAGCTTAAAACCGCTGTATTCTCGCCACCTATTTCAGAGTCCAAGGCGATCTTTGTTTGTTCTAGGTTTGCATCTGCAACTTTCACGGCCGCTTCCGATGCTTTGTAAGCTTGTCTGCGAGTATCCAATTGCTGCTCGGTAAAAGCGCCACTGTCGTAACCGCGCTTGTAACGAGAAAACTCACGTTGAGCTTTATCTCTTTCCGCGATGGCTTTGATTTTTGCAGCCTCTGCTTCAACCACTTCAGATTCCATTCCAAGCGCACCTTGGCTTGCTTCTTTTACCTTAGCTTCTAACCTTGCGACTTCAGCTTCGAATGGAACTGGGTCGATTTTGAAAAGAATATCCCCTTGCTTCAGTGGTTTGTTTGCTTCTACAGGCACTTCGATAACTTTACCCCTAACGCCTGAAACGACTGGCGTTGTTGAGTAAACTTGGTTACCGATTTGTGTAAATGGATGGTTGTAGTTCATTAGTAGAATTAGGGTACCTACTATGATCACACCTCCAAGTACGGCAGTAGGTACTGTCCATTTATTTAGCGGTATATTGAACACCTTGAAAATGGTGATACAAAGTGCCGCATAGGTCATTATCAGCAGTAAATCCATTACTTAGCCTCCTGATCTTGAACGTTGTTTGTCTCTTTCTCTGGACTGCTTTGTTCAGCACCTGCTTGCTTGAGCTGTGCGATTTCTTCCTGAAGAGTACTCACTTGATCGATGAGAATATCGACGCGATGATGAATATCGTGTTGTTCTTCTTCTAATTTAGCGAAGCCCCAACCACGATCTTTGCGCCATAATGTTGCCCAAATCCAAAGAAATGGCCAAATAGTATGTAAAGTGAATAGGCTAACCCAGCCTGAGACGTGAATAGCATCTTGATGAGGGTGATTGCGTTCTTTCGCAATTTCATAGGGAATATCGTGAATAACGATGATGCCGTAAAAGATTACTAATGCTACGAAAATAAGTAAGCCGAGCGCAAAGTAGTCTAAAAACATAACAGATCCTTGTAATGTTAGATATTAGTTATAAATATACTACGCTATCATCCAAGTAATTGTTATAAAAATGATTTACCGAGTTGAAAATAATGTGTTGTCGCTTCTAATGCGAATAAAAGCATTGATGAATCTTATAAAATCTCATCGCGTTTGAAGAGGCTATTTCGGCTTTCTGGTTGGTATTTCAGCTGAAATGATGACAGCTACGATTCTAAATGACGTGCATAACCACAAGGGATAAATACGGATGTATATAGGTGAATTGGCGGCCATTGGCGCTGCAATTGTGTGGGCATGTGCGACATGGATCTATGGGCAATTTGGACATCGCTTCTCTGCGATGCAATTGAACATTGTTAAGGGTGTAGTGGCGTCAGGGATGATGTTGCTGGTGATGCCTCTTATTCCGATGCCGGAGTTTGAACTGAGTACCAACCATTTTCTGATATTGGCAATTTCAGGTGTGATTGGCATTGCGATTGGAGATAGCGCCTATTTTGCGGCGTTGAAAAGAATCGGTGCCAATAAGACGCTGTTACTGGAATCTTTAGCCCCGCCTCTTTCTGGTGTGCTGGCATTAATGTTCCTGGGCGCTGTATTGACAGTGCAAAGTTGGCTCGGTGTCGTGATTACAACACTAGCGGTGACCTTCGTTGTCTTCCAGCCATCAAAATCGGCGAGCGGTGAATCGAATAACAAAGCGCAGTGGGGTGGCATTGGTTATGGGCTTGTGGCGAGTGTCTGTCAGGCATCTGGTGTGGTTATTTCTCATTACGCGTTAGTGGCGGGTGATATTCCACCATTGTTAGGTGCTTTGATTCGCCTGACGATTGGCGTGTTTGCTGTGATGCTGATTATCCCTTTCGTTGAAAAGAAGCCGTATTCATCGATAAAAAGAGATTTATGGGAAATGACCAAGCTCGATAAACTGTGGTTATTAGGAGCAATCTTTGTCGGGACGTTTCTCGCTCTATGGCTTCAACAAGTGGCGTTGAAGAATGCTAACCCTGCGATTGCACAAACGTTGATAGCGACCAGCCCGGTCTTTATTTTGGTGATTTATGCGCTGAAAGGGGAGAAGGTGTCAAAGCAAAGTATCATAGGCACACTTGCCGCCCTTGCTGGTATTTCTCTGTTCTTTTATCAATAAGCAGTTGGCCTAAGCTACAGAGCTATATGCCACTACTCTGTACACACTTGATTACGGCCGTTGGCTTTAGCTCGGTATAGCGCTTTATCCGCACGGTAGAAGGTGCGTTGAGTATTCTCTCCGTCACGATGCAAAGTGATACCAATACTCACGGTCAAACCGCGCTCCCCAAGTATTTCATGCCATCCAAATTGGAAGATGCGCTCTCGATAATTTTCAGAGTGCATTTCTGCCTTCGGAAGATCAGTGTTCTCTAGAATGACGAGGAACTCTTCTCCACCAAATCTGACACATGACGCGCCTCTAAACTTAAAGTATGAACGTAGCTCTTGAGACACACTAACAATCGCTTTATCGCCCACTAAGTGACTCAGTTCATCATTGATAGACTTGAAGTGGTCAATATCAATAACCATCAGCGCGAAAGAGGTATCGTGCAGCAGCATGTCTTTCAGTTTCACATCTAACCAGCGGCGGTTGTGCAACCCTGTTAATGGATCTGTGAATACGTCTTGTTGAAGCTGAGCCACCGCATTCTTGTGTTGTTCGGTTGTCTCTTTGAGCTCTTTGTTCTCTTGTTCAGAGAGAATGAGTTTGAGTTGTAACTCAAAACGAGACAGTCGGCGTAGCTGGCTTGCACCGAGTTCACTGATCGGGATCTGCTTCATCAGATCGGTTTCAATTCGGTAGCCTTTTTTCTCATAGCTTAGCGCTTCTTGAAAACGCCCTTGATTCATACACACATCACTCAGCGAATCGTAGAATCGTTTTGCAAGTACTGGCGACGAGTAGGCTTTCACGCGTTTGTCTGTGCTCGACAAAATCATGCTCGCGTAGTCTTGCTTGCCGGTTGCACTTAGGCAATGTGCGAGCTCTAGACGAGTCATGGTTGCAAGCCAGCTTGCTTGAGTGCTGTTGGCTGGGTATTGAACCTTAGACAGACAGCGTAGCGCTTCATGGTGTTTTTTCTTAGCGCGCAGCACCTTTGCTTGGTAAAGCAGTATTTGAGCTGTGAGCAACTTGTCACTGACCAAAATACTCAGTTCTTCGCACTCATTCAGTAAATCGCTGGCTGCTGTAATGCGATTGAGTAGAAGTAGGCTTGCTACCATATGCAGCTTGAATTTGAGGCGAAGTGAGCGACTGCTTATCGCATGGTCTATGCTGCTGATTTTTTGGTAGTAACGAAGTGCTCTGTTGTGATCGCCATAGGAATCACACAGGTTGCCCATGCCTAAAATAGCTAATACATACTCATCGATATGACCGTGTTCAACCGCGATAGTCGATGAACTGACGAATTCATTGAGTGCTGAGGTGTAATCACCAGTTTCAACTAAGCGGTCACTTAAACTGGTTTTGACTGTCAGAATATCTTCGATATCGGCAGGAAGGTGGAGCAGATCGAGTGCTCGTCTCAACTCTTCGATACTGGTTTGATTTTGTTGTAACTCGGCACGGTATTCAGAGCTAATGATATAGCAGTGCGCTTGCTCTGTTTGCGTTGTCGAAACGTGCTGACGAATGTGGTTCCAGAAGATGATCGCTTCTTCACCTGATACTGATGAAGGGTCTAAACCGGCGTCTGTGATCTTGCTTAATAGAGTTTCCATTATTCTATTACCTCAGCATCGTCTTCTTCTAATTGTTCAAGCGTGAACGGGAACGTCAAAATATCATTGAGGCTGACGGTCGGTTTCGAACCCTTTAGTCCTTTTCTATGCCATGGATAGATATCAAGCATGGTGCTGAGAGTTTGGAAGGTTTGCTCTGCGGCTTCGCCTTTTTCGGAAAGCATAAGGGCCACACGTTCAGAACTTAGCCTTGCGATGAAGTCATTCTGGTTACATAAAGCATGAGCAATCTCGGTACAGACATCTAAGTAATCAGTATCGACATGATGGAACATAATGATGCTGTGGTTTGAACGTTTAAGCTCTGTCTTGAACAGCACCAACTTTTCCCACCAAAAGGTTTCAGAGACAACGTAAGAGAGGTGCTTTTCAGGATCGTACTCGTGCTGACCGCGAATACGGTTAATCAGTTTTCGTGCTCTCTGTTCAAGCTGGCGTTTTGAACTGCGCGCTTTATCTAACCCAACACGTGTCGTTTGCTCTTTGAGCATGCCGATAGAATATTGACGGTACTTTTTAAAGGCGACGAGCGCGGCTTGGAAGTCTTGGTTTTCTTCCGCCACCAAGGATTGTTGGTAACAGATTTGGCTCAGCAACTCGCCATTATCGAACTCGTTTGCGGATTGTTCTGCGAGCCTCAGTAATTCCGCCGCTTGTTCTGGTCTTTTTCTCAGGAGCTCCAATCTAGCTCGGCTGATGTATGAGTGCGCCTTCATCCAAACTAGGTTGTGTTCAACTGCCAGATTGTGCGCTTTGGCCGTGGCGCGCTCCGCGTCATCTAAGCGTTCAAGACCAAGAAGTGCTAAGCCTCGGAAGTCCCACACCTCAGCATGCCAAGTGTTATCTTTATGGTCTTTTAATGCTTCTTCTGCACCGTCTAATACCGACAGCATTTCAACATAGTTGTTGAGCAGGTAGTAATCCCACGCGAGCAGTATTCTGGCTTTACCCTCTAACCAACCAATGCGGCTGTTGTTAGCAACTTTAACGGCAAGCTGGTGGGTAGAACGTGCAAGTTTATATTCGTGGGTCATCCGCCAAATATTGCCAAGGCCAATGAGGCATTCAATTTGAATTTCGACTTCATCAACCAACGCGGACTGCTCTAAAGCATTGATCCAGAACTGTTGGGCGGAATAGTACTTGGCTTGTCCCCAGAACTGGAGCGCGTGTAAATGGAGGATTTCGGGCAGAAAAAGATCGGTATCTAATCGGCTTTGGCGCTTGTAGGCTTCCTTGATGTATTTTAAACCTTTTTGGTAATCCATCAGGTTCCAGCTACATCTTGCCATTAACATTAATGACTGGATGGCACCCTCTTCAAACAGAACTTGCTCTGATCGGACTAGGCACTGTTGGGCAATCTCTAGGATCACCGATGGCTCAGAGTCGACTCGAGTTTTGAGTTTTTCTAATTCTGTTTCAAGAAGGTACTGATTTTTGTCCAAGACTTACATCCATGATTATCGAACATATTGATAACACAATCATTATAAGAGTGTAATTTGAGATAAGCACCAATTATCTTTCGTAGAGCGTCAAAGGAACATCGATCTTTTCTAATTATGGGTGTTACCTCATGTTGTCGCTTTAAAATCAATGAGTTCCCGAATAATTACCTAGAGGCTTTGTTGCTATGAAAGTAGTTGCTTTAGAGTTAATGGCAGCTCCGCTACGCCTAAGCGTTGTGCTGCCGTGAGCCCTTGCTTATCTTGGTAGCACAGATTGTGCCAAGCTCTAAATATGTCGAGCAATGGAAGAATGCCCCCAGGACGAAGCTTACGTCTGGGCTCATTAATAAAGCTATCAAATAACAACTGAAAGCGCTGTTGATAGAACTTAGTTTGTTGAATTGAGGCTGTGTTAAACCACTGTTTTGGTTCTGGATTGTTACCGGTTAGGTAGCAGATACCTTTCTGGTTATCACCCTGATTGGCAATAGCCCAGCGATCTCGCCACCAACTCATGTGAACGATGTCGATCTTTTCAAAACTTTGGTCGTCTTGCCAGCCTGAATCTTCTTCGACATACATGAGGTCAATATTTTGACTCTGAATGCGCGGCAAACATACACTTAAAGCGGCAGATCTTAGTAATGGATCTTGTGGCATATAGATGGCGACATGCTTGTCTTCGTTACACATATCCAACACATGTAAGAAGTGAGCATAAGAGGTATAAGGCGGTCGAATGAGAGCGCCTTTTGAAGGGTAACTAAATGTGGTGAGGTTACCCATAGGGTCCTCAACGTTACCTCTCGCAAGAATCACTTGGTACTGCTGTTCAATGCGCTCTTTTAGTTTGTCAGAGGGCTGAGGCAGTTCGAGATTTGCTTCTGAAGAGTGCTCTTTGGATACAAAGCGTGCCACATCATCATAAGGGTTATGGTCGACGTTTCCTGATGGTTCTTCATTTTGAGAGTAGTTAACGTGTTGGCAAAGTATATAGCCAGAATGCGCCTCGCCCGTCGCTATCCACACCACACCGTTGTTACTTTGTGGTTGCAGACGCTGGTAGTGAGATGCGAACTCGTAATCTTTCGCATGGTTAACCCATCGTGCATCGATCATCGCTAATTTACGACGACAACGGCTCGCGATATGGTCAACATGATCATAGAAAGTCTTTGGGTTGATCTCTAATTTTCGGCAGATTTCACGTACGGAATAGCCCATGAACAGTAAGCCCATGAGGTTCTCTTGAAATTGGAGTTTTTTATTGGATCCAGACCATTTATCAACGAAGGTTGTTTGGCAGTCTTTGCATCGATAACGCTGCCTGTCGCCACTGTAGCCGAAGGCATGATAAAGATGTTTATGGGTATGAACCGATAAGCCGAAGTTATCGCAATCATCATTACGACAAGCAGGGAGCCCGTCGCTGTGAAGTTGTCTTAAGCGATGAAGTTCGCTTAACACTTCACGATTGTTAAGTAAGGGGGGGAAAGCTCCACATTCACGACAAACCATCGCTGGACGCTTAGGGTTCGCGTGTTGCAAAACATACCGTTTTGCATCGCTCAAGCCAAAGTTGTCACACGCCAATGTTTTACAAAAGTTGAGTTGCAAACCATCCGCATCTTTTGGCAGCTTGTCGTTAGACACGATCTCCCCCTCGGGATTATTTGAGCAGCCAAGCGAGCCTGGCTGCGGGGTAACGCTTTTCAATGTATCTTTTATCAAATCGTTAGATGTTGATTGCTGTCTCTAGAGCAACTTTCATCATGTCGTTGAAAGACTTTTGACGCTCTTCAGAACTTAGTTTTTCACCACGGATGATGTGGTCAGATACTGTTAGGATAGTTAGTGCTTTAGCACCAAGGTCTGCAGCAACGCCGTAGATACCAGCCGCTTCCATATCAACACCTAGGATGCCTAGCTTTTCCATTTTTTCGAAAAGGTCAGCTTCTGGAGTGTAGAAAAGGTCTGCAGAGAATACGTTACCAACTTTAACTGGAACTTCTTGTGCACGAGCTTGGTTTACTGCTTCTTCTAGAAGACCGAAATCAGCTATAGCAGCGAAGTCGTGGTTGTTGAAACGAATGCGGTTTACTTTTGAGTCAGTAGATGCACCCATGCCGATAACAACGTCCATTAGTTTAACGTCGTCACGTACCGCGCCACAGCTACCTACACGAATAACGTTTTTCACGCCGAACTCAGCGATTAGCTCGTGTACGTAGATGCAGCATGATGGGATACCCATACCGTGGCCCATTACAGAAACTTTCTTACCTTTGTAAGTGCCTGTGTAGCCAAACATGTTGCGAACGTCACAAACTTGCTTCACGTCATCAAGGAATGTTTCTGCAATGTATTTTGCGCGAAGCGGGTCGCCCGGCATAAGTACTGTTTCTGCGAAATCACCAGCTTGAGCATTAATATGAGGTGTAGCCATGGTCGTTCTCCAAAGTTTAAACGGTAATTATAGGAACAGGATTTAATCAATTACCGATTCTGTTGAATTGAATTCGTTTTGTTGAGGCAATATTAGCGAGTTAGAACGTGGATCCATGAGACTTTAGTCACAAAACAGGTCTGCCATTATAGTTTTATTAATATTGATAACTAAATCTGTTGAAAGCGTAAAGGCAATCGATTTTGTATGGGTTAATTGCAAGCGAATGAGAGGAAAAGGCCCACACATAAACTTGTTGTCTATCAGTTTCGAGACAACAATACGTTGTAGAGACGTTTGATCAGAGATAATCTAAACTTTGATAAAAGACAAACCAAGGATTTGTATGTCGCATTGCGCTAACTCGACGCCTTTGCCGTCAATGAAAACACGACTTCACAGGGCGGTGTCGCTTGTTGTAAGAACTACTTTGCTTGCCAGCGGGATAGCTTCATCGTGGGTGTCTGCTGCAACCTTTGAATTGCCACCAACGGAAAGCCGCATTGTGGGCAGAATCCAGCAGCATGAAGTGGCGGCGGGCGAAACCTTGGCCATCATTGCCAAGCAATACGATATTGGTTTTCTCTCTTTAATGGCAGCCAACAAAGGGGTGGATCCTTTTCTTCCCGCGGAAGGCTATGTGTTAAGCATTCCAAGCCGCTTGATTTTGCCTGACACCCCAAGAAAGGGGATTGTCATCAATCTTGCTGAGTTAAGGTTGTATTACTTTGAGCCTGAGAAAAATCAGGTGCATGTTTTCCCTGTCGGCATCGGTCGAGTGGGGCGTGATACTCCCGAGATGATCACCAAGATAAGCCAAAAAAGACCGAATCCAACATGGACGCCACCAAATTCAATCCGCAACGAGTATCTTGAAAAGGGCATTGAATTACCGAGAGTGGTTCCTGCCGGGCCGGAAAATCCATTGGGAGAGTACGCTTTGAGGCTTGCTTATGGCGCTGGCGACTATTTGATCCATGGTACAAACAAAGATTTCGGGATAGGTTTACGAGTTAGCTCTGGTTGTATCCGAATGGAACCTAAAGACATTGAGTGGCTGTTTGAGCAAGTGAACCGTGGTGAACAGGTCACCATTATCAATGAGCCGATTAAGGTGTCATTAGAGCCTGATAGAAGTGTGTTTGTAGAAGCGCACGAGCCATTAACTCGAAGTGATGGTTCAAAGAAATCATTACAGATCCCTGTGGAACTAAAATGGTGGCTTGAAGACGCAGAACTGCCAAATTCAAAGGCGAAAGCGGTTATCTTTGCTCAAAACGGCGTACCTGTAGAGATAGCACCACCTGTGATTGAGTTTTAATTCGATTGCCTCTTCTGCAACAAGGGGCGGTTTTATCTTGTTTACTCGCATTAGTGTCACCCAAAAAAAGCACCACATCCGATAAGAAGTGGTGCTGTCTATATACTGCTTTTTGCGACTTATTTAATCTACAGCTTAATCGCGATTAGATCTCAAACTACTTAGTGTAAGACTCAGCGATGTTGTCGATACGGTCGTTAGCACGGTCCGCTTCTTCTTTCGCTGCCATTGCGGCTGCTTCTGCTTCTTGAGCCTTCATTTCTGCGGCTGCTTTGTCACTCTTAAGTGCTTCAACTTCGCTTGTTAGTTGAGCGACTTGGTTAGTTAGTTGATCCATTTCTGACACTGCAGCTTCTTCTGGCTCTGAAGAACAACCGGCTAAAATGAAAACTGATGCTGCAGCTGCGATTAACGTCTTATTCATAAGAACTCCTTGCTTATTTATCATCAAAAGATGCGCTATACATTCTTTATCATATAGTCGCTTCATTAATGATTGTAGCGACTAATTTTTTAACTGCAAAAACAATAACTAAAGAAATTGCTAAATTTTTGAGTTAATTAGCTAAGTATCACGTTGTGTCTCATTTATGAGATGAAGGATTTAGAGACGACTTGAAGGTGTTTTTGGAGAGCTATCCCTTTGCTAGCAATGCATACGTTGTTCTAGCTAAAGATAGATAAAGGGATAAATTTACTGTGATCTCTATCCTTATAAAGTACTTTCGCGGTATCATGTCACGTTAAATTAATTTTATTCAATACCATCATGACTGGAGAGTCCTTTGCACTTTAAAGATTTAGGCTTAGATAACCGCTTACTGAAGAACTTAAAACATTACGACTTCAAGAAGGCGACAGAGATCCAATCAAAAGCGATCCCTGTTGCTATTGCTGGTAAGGATCTATTGGCTTCATCAAAAACGGGATCAGGAAAAACATTGGCGTTTGTGTTGCCAATGATACATAAAGCATTAAAAACAAAAGCGTTTTCTGCTAAAGATCCTCGTGGTGTAATTTTGGCTCCTACTCGTGAGCTAGCGAAGCAAGTTTACGGCGAACTGCGTAGCATGCTTGGTGGTCTGTCTTATGAAGCGGCGCTTATCTTAGGTGGTGAGAACTTTAACGACCAAGTTAAAGCACTGCGTAAGTACCCTCGTTTTATCGTTGCGACTCCAGGCCGTCTTGCTGACCACCTAGAACATCGTTCATTGTTCCTAGATGGTGTTGAAACGCTAATCCTTGATGAAGCGGACCGTATGCTTGATCTGGGTTTCGCTCCAGAACTTCGTCGCATTGCCAATGCAGCTAAACACCGTCGTCGTCAAACGTTGATGTTCTCTGCAACGTTAGATCACGCTGAAGTAAATGGCATTGCAAATGAAATGCTAGACGCACCTAAGCGTATCTCTGTTGGTGTTTCTAACGAGCAACACTTAGATATCACACAGAAATTCTACTTATGTGATCACCTAGATCACAAAGAAGCGATTTTAGACCGTGTACTGGAAGAAGCTGAATACCGTCAGGTAATGATCTTCACAGCAACACGCGCTGATACTGACCGTTTAACAGATAAGTTGAACGAGAAGAAGCTTAAAGCGGTAGCACTGAGTGGTAACCTAAACCAAACGCAACGTAATGCTATTATGAGCCAGTTCGAGCGTGCGGTTTACAAGATCTTGGTAACTACCGATGTTGCTTCACGTGGTATTGATATTCCAAACGTGAGCCACGTTATCAACTTTGATATGCCTAAGCATACGGAAGAGTACGTGCACCGTGTAGGTCGTACTGGCCGTGCGGGTAACAAAGGCGATGCGATTTCTTTGGTTGGTCCAAAAGACTGGGACAGCTTCAAGCGTGTTGAACTTTACCTTCAACAAGATTTGACCTTCTCTGTACTTGAAGGCCTAAAAGGTAAATTCAAAGGCATTAAGCCACGTAAACCTGCGTTTGCTAAAGGCGGTCCTGCTAAGAAGAAGACCAACACTCAAGCGAAGAAAACGCCGAAGAAACCAGTTAAGCGCGATAAGAGCTTCCACCAAAATGTGGCCGTGGGTGATACCGTGTTTATCCCTAAGAAGAAAGTCGCACCAAAAGTGGACGACGAGTAATCACCAGCCAGTTTTAAAGCGTTTGCTAGTAAAACTGACATAAATAAAAACCGCCAATATTAGGCGGTTTTTTTGTATCTGACTTTTGTGCCTAAGAGGTGCTGCCTCAGGTTACGGAGTTGCTCTAAAGGCTTTAGAAATCAAATGTTGAGAATGAAAAAGCTAGGATATGGTCGGCAATGTATTTGTGTGTGGCGGTGGTTGGGTGCGTCACGCCCCAGAATATATAACTGTCTGAACCATAGGTCGCACAATCATTGGTTAAGCTGTGGCTTTTCAGGTAGTCCGCGGCTGAGCTTCGATTAATATCAAGACAAGCGTCACTCGCGTTTCGAAATCCATGTTGTTCTGGGTTATCGGTAATGCTGGCGAACAAGGCACTCGCATCGAACAACACCACATTTTTCCCCATACCTTGGTAATACCCGGCTTGAGCTTTGATGAACTGGTTAAATTCTAAGATCTTGCCACGAACTTTTATTATCTCTTGTTCGGTAGAGTATTTGAATTGAGGGGCTTTGGTTGCATCGGGTAAGGTGAACAGCAGGATATTGTTCGCACCAGATTCTGTTAAGCGGATCAGCGCGCTGCTAAAGTCAGCCTTTACATCGGCGACTTCTCGGTTGTAATTCATGAAGTCATTGAGGCCAAACTCTAAAGTAAACAGTGAGTTTTCCGGACGATAGTTTTTGGCGACTTTCATGTAGGTCAGATAAGAGGTGACTTGATCATAAACACCAGTCAATGCCACGTATTGGTTGGTACCTGCGGCGCCACCCACAGCCCAGTTATACAGAGGGACATCTTTCGCTTTTGCTAAATACTCCGTCCAGACTAAACCATTCGAAAAGTGCCCTAAAAACCACGAATCTGCGTTCGGAAAAACCCATTGTGAGCCATTAAATAGATTACCAGTGTCGGACAGGCTATCACCAAAGGTGACAATACGATTGATGCTACTGGCTTGAAAAGCGTTGTCGTTGGTCCAGATTGAGTGGTTGTAAGAGAAGCGATTATCTGCGGCAAAATAGGTGATGTCTCCGACATCATGTTGGATGTCGAGCGTCTGTTCGCAACGTTGTTTAATTTCCGATTGCGGGGCATCGCTGTAGAACATGTTTTTGAATGAAACGGAAGACCACCAATATCCGTTGATCGTGTAGTAATCACCACTCTCTTTCTTTGCCCACTTCCAGTCGGTGGCTGGGGAATCATGAGAGGCATCGGTTCGATACCAACATCTAACATATGAATAGGTCTCTGAGCCTTGTGCACTGAGTACTTGTGCAGATGTAATCGATTCAGGTGTTGGTATTGAGTCTTCAGCGGCATAAGCGCCAAAAGGCAGGGCTAACGTGAGTATTAAAGCCGTATTTTTCATCACTGTATTCTCTTTTATATTTAGATGAGCCAAACAGAAACGCTGTTGCTTGTTTCTTGTTTCTTGTTTCTTGATAAGTGGATAAGTGGATAAGTGGATAAGTGGATAAGTGGATAACTGGTACGACCTATATCTAAAATCAATAATTAGCGTCAATATATTCAGGGTTGTGGTGTGTCGTTAATGGAATAAGCCTCAAGTTATCAACGAGTTTTTGGTTGAAAAATACCTGTTTCCAAACGGTTATTTGTCGAATAATTTTGGTTTATTGAGAATGTTGAATTGATATTTGAGTCGGGATATTGAAAGAACAATCTCATCAACCTTAGTTAAATGTTAATTTAATCAATTGCTTATGTTTTGTTCTCCTGATTCTGTTTGCCTGATGTTCATCGCACCTGTTTAATTCAAGTTCGCCATCACAAATATGAAGTCGTTACTTTCTGTTTTATAAAATCATCATCTACGGTTCTTTTACTCATCAGAGGTCTAATCTGTTTAAGGAAAGAGCATTGAAAAAGATATTAATTTGGACGATAGCCTGCCTATCCAGTTTTGGCGTATATGCCGGAACGAGCGCATCAGCATTAGAAGCCAGCGGATACACAGAAACGAAATACCCCATTATGTTGGTACATGGTCTGTTTGGTTTCGATACATTAGCGGGCGTTGACTATTTCTATGGCGTACCTGAATCCCTAACCAAAGATGGCGCGAACGTATATGTCGCTCAGGTCTCTGCAACCAACAGTTCAGAGGTCCGTGGTGAACAGTTACTCAGCCAAGTTGAAACGCTGTTAGCTGCAACAGGAGCAAGTAAGGTGAATCTGGTTGGTCATAGCCACGGTGGGCCTACGGCTCGTTATGTTGCGTCAGTTCGACCTGATCTTGTTGCTTCAGTGACCAGTATTGGCGGTGTGCATAAAGGTTCTAAGGTCGCTGATCTCGTTCGAGGGAACGTATCTGAAGGCTCTGTCACAGAAGGTATCGCGGTTAAATTAGCAGGTGGATTAACGACACTGATTAACCTTTTATCTGGTGGAACGGATCTCGACCAAGACGGCCTCGCTTCTCTTGAAGCATTGACCACAGAAGGCTCGCTAGCCTTCAACCAGTTTTACCCTGAGGGCGTTCCGACGTCTGAGTGTGGCGATGGTGAGTGGCAAGCAAGTAACGGCGTTTATTACTATTCATGGACAGGGTCTTCCACTTTTACCAACCTTCTTGATCCTACCGACGGAGCGATGACAATCCTAGGCTTAGCCTTCAACGAACCTAATGATGGCTTAGTAGGAGCATGCAGCGCGCATTTGGGCAAAGTGATTGGTGATGATTACAAAATGAACCACCTAGATGAGATTAATGGGTTATTGGGAATTCACCACTTGTTTGAGACAGATCCTGTAACTCTATATCGTCAGCATGCCAATCGATTGAAGTTGGCTGGCTTGTAGTCTGCAAAGCCGTTTAATAAGAAAACAAGGGAAGTATGATGAAAAAGACCGCCATTTTGTCGATAACCACGATAGCCCTGATGAGCACAGCGGCGGTCTTTTTATATCTAAATAATCAAGATACACATACTGACGACGAACAACGCGTCTCCTCATTGAAAGTCACCTCTCAGCAAGATACCGACATCGATAACGCATCAGCAAAAGACATGATGGAATATTTCGTGTCAGGTAATACAGAATTAACCCTTGAAGATATTCGAGACAACGTGGCGAAACACCACGAACAATCATCAACAACCGTGGTTGATGAAGCACTGTTTGCCAAATATCTTGAGTATAAGTCGGCACTGACATCGTTGGACGTGCAGTTCGGTACCACATCCATTTCCGCTGATGATCTACGTGCACTCAATCAAGCGCTCCTTGACCTCCAAGCTCAGTTTTTCAGTGAGAGCGAGATAAGTATTCTGTTTACGCACGACAACAGAATGAGAGAAATCGCCTTAGAAAAGTTACTTCTGAAACAGGAGGGATTAGAGGATGAAGAATACCAACAAAGACTCGAATCCTATCTATCTGAGCAACCTGATTATGTTCAGTCGAGTCACCAGAATCAGGTGTTACTCCAACAGCTCTCTAGCTCTGAAGGTCTCGATGAACAGGGTAAATACTTAAAGAGAAGCGAACTTGTCGGTGAAGAAGTAACCCAGAGACTTGAAGCACTTGATAAACAAAGAGCGGCCTTTGAAGACTCGTTAGAGGTCTACTTCGCAGAACGAAATGATGTCTTGAAAGATTCATTCCTATCAAAAACCGAACAACAAGAGAAGATTGCGCAACTTAGGACTGAACATTTCCTACCAGAACAGCTTAGAAGGGTAGAAGCGATTGAAAGAATTCGAGCGGCTGAATCTCGTCAGTAGTGTCTAAAAGCGAAAAACCAGCCATGATGGCTGGCTTTTTGTTTATCGGCGAGTTCTAAAGAGCATACAGCCTGAATCTGTTTGCCTTGAACTTCGTACCTTGAAGCCTATACCTTAAAGTAATCCAACTGCTGCTTCTGTTGTTCTGCTAGGTTAGAAAGCTCGTGGCTTGCTGCAGCGGCTTGAGTAATGCCGGTAACGTTTTGGCTTACTAGGCTGTAGATGTTTGAGATGTTACGGTTGATGTCTGAGGTTACTTGGCTTTGCTCTTCGGCGGCAGAGGCAACCTGAGTGTTAATCTCAGTCATGTCCGTTACCGAGTTAGCAATGCCTGAAAGCGCCGCGCTTACTTCACCTGCAAGAGTTTGGTTGTGTTCCAGCATAGATAATGAGCTGCTCATGCTTTCATTCGCGTTACCGGATTGAACCTGCAAACCTTCTATGATGGTTTGGATCTCTTTGGTTGAATCTTGTGTACGTGCCGCTAGCATTCGAACTTCATCAGCAACCACTGCGAAACCACGACCGCTTTCACCTGCACGAGCGGCTTCGATTGCTGCGTTAAGCGCCAGCAGGTTAGTTTGTTCAGAGATACTTTGAATCACCTCAATCACTTTACCAATCTGTTCAGAGTGCTCTTTTAGCGTGCCCACAACATTTGCAGCTTCGCTTAGCTGAATCGCCATCTGTTCGTTAGCTTTGTTGCTTTCATTAAACAAGCTCATGCTGTGTGTCGCCATTTCGTCAGCTTGCTTAGACGCTGAGTCGGCTTGTACTGCGTTCTCATTAACGTGTGCTGCTGTGCTTTCTAATTGGTTTACAGCAGAAGCAACTTGTTCTACTTCTTGCTTTTCTTGGTCTGAATTAACGCTCGATTGTGTCATTACTGCTGCTAGCTCTGTCGACGCAGAAGCCACTTCGATACTGATTCGAGACAGCGAGCTTACCGTGTCACGCAGCTGTTCAACAGACTGGTTTACGTCTTGCGCTAGGCGTGAGATTTCGTTGTCGCCATACTCTTCTGCTTTAACTAACAAGTTACCTTTTGCTACTTCCCGCATCGTTTCTTGAATGTTGCTGATCGGCTTAACAATGATACCAGCCAGCGTCCAACTGATAATTAGAGCTACAGACAGGATCACCAACAGTGCAATGGTCGCAGTAGTCAGCGTGCTAGCGTGTTGCTGGCCGTTGATGTCGACCTCTTGAGTGGCAAGCAAGTTCAGCTTTTTAGACAGAGTATTGATCGCTTGCACCATTTCATTACCCGCATGTCGGTATTGGTCGATTGCGATCTGGTAGCGGTTTTCAAAATCTGAAGATAGTGATGCATCGCCGTGTTTCGCTCTTAATAGCGGAAGCATGGTGGTACGAGAAAAATCGACATAGTGATTCATCGCTTTGTTCATCGCGGCCACTTCATCTTGCATGCCTGGCACTGTGTCTAATGAATTCAGTAGGCGAGTATTCTGATCGCGTTTTTGGTTTAGTGTTTCAACCAATGTTTTTACGTCATCAGCATTGAATAGACTGTAAATCGCTTTGATGCGCATGCCATAGCTGTTGTCGACGATTTCGCTTAGTTCTTCTTTATGTAAGATTAATTGGTCGGTCGCTACTGATACATCTTTGAATGCACTTTCTAGCTTTTCACTACCGATAATGACACCGGCTAAAAGTAAAACGACGGAAAATAGTACGGGTATAAGAATTTGTATTTTGATTGATAAGCCACTGAGAAGTTGGCGCATGTAATGTCCTTCTTGAATAAAACAAATAGATGAGAATTATTATTATTATTATTAGAATTAGTTGGCGATTCTAACTAATGAGACTGACAATTCAATCAGTAAAGGCTTTGATTTCGTTATATGCGATAGGTATTTGATATAGATGGTTGTTTATTGTTCTAAATGGCGATAAAGGTGGATCTTTTTATCCATCGTGTTAGGGCTAATTGATTGATAAATAGAGAAATATATTGGTTAGTATTCGATATAAATAGGGAAGGAAATCTAGCTTTTTGGTGCTCAAACGATGGTGAGACCTGCATTCACTAACTGCATCTGATGGGGGCGCGACTATCAATTCATCGAGTAGGAGAGAAATTAGCCATTAATTTGTAGTTGTCATATAGGCTTCAATTAAGTGAAACACAACTGTCACATTCGGATTCTAAAGTAGGCCTCGTTCAAGCAAAACATTACGGCAATAACGCCACTAAAGGAAATTTGTGATGAAAAAGACAGTTATCGGTGCAATCGCACTACTAGGCGCTCTAACAGTGAATACAGCTTCAGCTAAAGAAACTATCTCTGTAGTTGGCTCTAACAGTGCTTCTCCACTGGTTGAAGTTTTTGCAGAAACCTACATGAATAAAGGCGAACCAGTGTTCATCGAAATTCAAGCACCAGGTTCTTCTGCAGGCATCAAAGCAGCAAAAAATGGAAGTGCTGACCTTGGTATCTCTTCTCGTGACCTAAAAGAAGAAGAGAAAACAGCTGACCTGAAAGAGCTAGTTATCGCTCGTGACGGTATCGCAGTTGTTGTTAACCCGAACAACGAAGTATCTGCTCTTACTGCTGAGCAAATCACTTCAATCTACAAAGGCGACATCACTAACTGGAAAGATGTTGGCGGTGCTGATAAACCAATCGTAGCAATCACTCGTGATACTGCATCAGGTACACGTGGTGCATTCGAAGACATCATGAAGCTTAAGAAGAAGATTGGCGATAAGAAAGTATCGGCTATCTCTCAACGTGCACAAGTTGCAAACGGTAACGGCGCACTTAAAGTTTCTGTAGCAAGCAACCCATACGCTATCGGCTTTATCTCTCTAGGTACAGTTGACGAATCTGTTCAAGCTCTAACTATCGACGGCGCTGCTGCGACTGTAGACAACGTTAAGAACGGTTCTTACAAAGTTGCTCGTCCATTCCTAGTTCTTTACAAAGCAGGCGCTCCAACAGCTGAAACTCAACAATTCCTAGATTGGATGGTTGCAGATGAAGCTCAAGCTATCGCTGGTAAGAAAGGCTACATCACAGTTAACTAATCTTAACTGACTCAATCTTAATTATTGCTCAGCCTGCTTTAGGCTGAGCCTTTTCTTTCAACTTTGTTTATTTCGAGCTCTTATTGAGCCACAAAGTTTGAGATTTTATATATGACCATCGCAAATAGTGAAAAGCTTATGAATACTGAAGCGACTCAAATCAACAAGCCAAGTCTACGTGCTAAGAAGCGCATCGACTGGAGAGAAAGAATCTTCCACGGCTTGTTCTTATCGAGTGCTGTAATCGGCATCGTATCACTAGCCGTTATCGCTTACTTTATCGTTGCAGAGAGTATCCCTGCATTCCAAGAGGCCGGTGTTTCTGGCATCGTTATGGGTGTTGACTGGTTACCTCCAGCTCTATTCGGTGTTGCAACCATGATTGTTGCATCGATTGTTTCGACACTTGGAGCTGTAGTTGTTGGTGTGCCAGTTGGTGTATTAACCGCTATTTTTATTGCTGAGATTGCTCCAAAGCGTCTTGCAGATATTATTCGACCAGCAGTTGAGCTTCTAGCGGGTATCCCGTCGGTAGTTTACGGCTTCTTCGGTCTAGTAATTATCGTTCCAATGATTCAAAACGTTTTCCAAGTACCAGCGGGTAACACTATCCTGGCGGGTATCATTGTTCTGGGTATCATGATTCTTCCTACCGTTATCACGGTTTCTGAAACTTCGATTCGTGCTGTACCTCGCACATACAAAGAAGGTTCACTTGCACTGGGTGCTTCGAAAATCTACACGATTTTTAAGCTACTCGTTCCTGCTGCACGTTCAGGCATTATGACTGGTGTGATTTTGGGTATCGGCCGCGCACTTGGCGAAACGATGGCAATCATCATGGTTATGGGTAACGCGCCAGCAATGCCAGAAGGCATTTTGGACTCTGCTCGTACGCTAACAGCAAACATTGCAATTGAAATGTCTTACGCAAGTGGCGTTCACGCTAACGCACTGTACGCAACAGGTGTTGTACTTCTAGTGTTCATCATGATGTTAAATGGTGCTCTACTTTATCTTAACCGTGAAAAAGCGAAGTAGGCGAGGATAAGTAATATGGATCGCGTAAAACTAAAACAAGCACGTCAAACCAAAGATAACATCCTAAAAGGTTTTATCTGGGCAGCTGCAGCTGTAACCGTTGGTTTCTTATTCTGGATTATTTGGTACATCCTATCGAACGGTCTGCAATACGTAGATTGGAACTTCATCACTGACGATTACACTCGTACTGGTGAAGAACGTGGTATTTTCCCAATGATCATTGCCACGATCTACATGGTAATCGCATCGATTGCGGTAGCCGCGCCACTGGGCATCATGACGGCGATATACTTAACTGAATATGCGAAAGTAGGTAGCCGATTGGTGAAAGTGATTCGATTCTGTACTGAGTCGTTAGCTGGTATCCCATCGATCATCTTTGGTCTGTTCGGTATGACCTTCTTTGTTTCGATTCTTGGTCTTGGCTTCTCGATTCTGTCGGGTGCACTAACGCTAAGTATCCTGATTCTTCCTGTAATCATTCGTACTACAGAAGAAGCATTGATGGCAGTGCCACAAACTTACCGCGAAGGCTCATACGGCCTTGGCGCTTCAAAAATCTACACTATCTGGCGTTTGATCTTACCAAGCGCAATGCCAGGTATCTTAACTTCGGTCATTCTTAGTATTGGTCGTGTAATTGGCGAATCAGCACCTGTATTTTTAACAGCAGGTATGGTGGCACGTGTTCCTGAGTCGGTATTCGATTCTGGCCGTACACTAACGGTTCACCTATATAAGCTGACAACAGAGCTATTTACTATCGATGAGTGGAACCAAGCCTACGGCACGGCGACAGTCCTAATCGTACTGGTTCTCTTGATCAACATGGTTACAAAACTGATTGCGAGACGCTTCAACACGGCAACTTACTAAGCTCATTAGCTGGCTCATAAATAAAGCGAGCCCCCGTGATAAAGAAAGCATCAAGTTAGACACGAATTTAAGAATTTAGAGATTACGAACATGAATAAATTTGATATTGAGAACCTAGATCTGTTTTACGGCGACAACCAAGCGCTTAAATCTATCAACCTGCCAATTCCAACTCGCCAGGTTACTGCTCTGATTGGCCCGTCTGGCTGTGGTAAATCAACACTATTGCGTTGTTTGAACCGCATGAATGACCTAATTGAAGGCGTTACGATTAAGGGTAAGCTGGATATGGATGGCACTGACATCTACGGTAATATCGATGTCGCTGACCTACGTATCCGCGTAGGCATGGTATTCCAAAAGCCAAACCCGTTCCCAATGAGCATCTACGAGAACGTGGCATACGGCCTACGTGCTCAAGGTATCAAAGACAAAAAACACATCGATGAAGTGGTTGAGCGCTCGCTACGCAGTGCTGCACTGTGGGATGAAGTAAAAGACCGTCTTAAAGCGCATGCATTTGGTCTGTCTGGTGGTCAACAACAGCGTCTATGTATCGCACGTACCATTGCAATGGAACCAGATGTAATCCTGATGGATGAACCAACATCGGCTCTAGACCCAATCGCGACACACAAGATTGAAGAATTGATGGAAGATCTGAAGAAAGACTTCACTATCGTTATCGTAACGCACTCAATGCAGCAAGCGCGTCGTATCTCAGACCGCACGGCTTTCTTCCTAATGGGAGAGCTTGTAGAGCATAACGAAACCAGCGTTATCTTCAGTGAACCAAAAGATGATCGTACTAAAGGTTACGTAAACGGTGACTTCGGTTAATCGACGATTTACGTGTGGTATTTAAGCGATTAGATACCTTTACACACTAACTGAAACGCAGGTTAGATAATCGAATAGAACAACAGAATTATCACTATAACTATAAGCGATGGAAGTTTTGCCCCACTATAGGTGGGGCTTTTTTATGTGTCTAAAAAATCCCCAATGTCGATGTGATTTTGGGCAGAGAATCCCATTTTTGTCGTCCTTCTCATGCTTGTGATAATGTTAAAGGTGAAACTGCGACCCGCTTAACATCTCATTTTTACTTACATTGATTGCATATCAAGCCTTCTGTATTTTTGCTTTATTCTTAATCGCCAATGGAAGGAAGCTGTGCCTGTTAAAGCCTTTGCAAAACAAATATCTGCGACACGCGACCATCGTCTGTTGGCTGAGTCTCTTTTTGACTATCTGGTTAAGGTACTTACTCCAAAAGGGATAGGAATATTTGCTGAACCGACGCCGGAGAGCGACGCATTACCGCTTTTTTCTTATGGCGACCTAACCTCATTGGCGAGCTACCCCTCTACATTTTGGCCGTGGGTCTCACAGTTTGATACCGCAGACGGGGTTTTGCCAATGGCTATCAACACCTGCAAGTGGGAACACATGAAAGTGCTTGGTGGGGAGTCGTTCATCATGATGCTAGACAACGCGCCTGCCTGCAGAACTTATTTAATTGTTCAAAATTGCAATGCTCAGCAGATCAACCAAACGTTCGACCAAGATCTTGATGTCCTTCAACTAGCCGCAGCTCGCTGGCAGTGTATTCGTGCGGAAAAGAACGCGGCACTTGAGATCAAACACAGAGACACACGTGAAGCGCAGTACCTTGATGAAATTAAGCTGCGAGAGCTATTTGTTGAGAACATGAAACTAGTCCATCAGGTCGCGTTAGAGCTTTCTAATCCTGACTCTTTGGATGCTTTGTATAAGGCTTCTGTTGAGGCAGTGCGCGACCGTCTAGGCTTTGACCGTGCGATCTTCATGTTACTCGATATGAAAAAGCGCTGCTTTAGTGGCACTTACGGCACCGATGAGCGGGGAAAAACTAACAGCGAGCATCATACTCAGTACGATTTACATCAACTTGAAGCCGAATATATTGAGGCGTTGTCTGACAATCACATCAACCTAGTTATTATTGAGAAAGCGCCGCTATACACCGAAGGCAAGGTCGTAGGGCAAGGTTGGAATGGCATGTTGATCTTACGTGAAGGGGATAAACCCGTCGGTTGGATCGCAATGGACAATTACATTCACCGTTCACCCATCACTAATTATCAAAAGCAGATGCTTGAATCCTTTGGTTCTCTGCTTTCTCAGATCTACATTCGTAAGCGCCAAGAACAGAATATACGGATGTTGCACTCAAGCATGGTGGAGTTGTCTCGCTGCGATAGCGTCAGTGAAGTGTGTAAATCGGCGGTGAGCTTTGCGATTCAGCATTTAGGCATCGACCGACTGGCTGTTTTCCTCACCGATAAAAATTGCAGTTACATGCAAGGTACGTGGGGCACGGACATAAAAGGCGATATTGTCGATGAATCTTATTATCGCTCAGAGCTGGTGGAGCGTGACATTGTAGCCGCAGCTCGCGCTTGCCCTAATCAAGTCGCCTTTGAAGAGTCCGTGCCTATCTATCACGATTTCAATATTGTGGGAGTCGGTTGGACTGCAATGACGATGCTCACCACCAATACGGGTGAACCGATTGCGTTTATCGCTGCAGATAACTTGTTAACTCGCAGCCCTTTAACCTCACAACTGCGTGAAGTGATACGTATCTTCGCTTCGAGTTTAGCGGAGGTGCTACAGAGAACTATGGCGCAAGAGGAGCTCAAAAAGCTCAATGAGACGCTAGAGCAAGAGGTCAGTAAGCGCACTCAAGAGCTTGAACGAGCCAATGAGCAGTTGGATATCATCTCTAAGCTTGACCCTCTGACACGCCTTGGAAATCGTCGTATGTTGTCGCAGGTTTTAGATGATCTCAATTGTGATGATCAAGGGGCATTTGCCACAGAGCACGAAGTCACGTTTGGGCTCATTCTTGTTGACCTTGATCACTTTGGTTTGTACAACACGGTTTACGGGCATACGGAAGGTGACGCTGCTCTGCGCACTATAGGCAAGATACTTAATGCTCATGTTCATAGCGATAAGGAAACCTTCTGCCGTATTGGTGGTGAAGAGTTTATGTTGTTGATGATCGGCACTCATCACTCTGAAACTAAACAGCGTGCAGAGTCGATCAGAAAATGCATTGAAGAGGCAAAGATCCTTCATTGTGAAAGCAGTACCAGCCAGTATTTAACCGCATCTGTCGGCTATGCCTCGATAACCTCAGACCAACATCAATTCGATTTCGATCTGCTGTATGGCAAGGCAGACAAAGCCTTGTATCAAGCTAAAGACTCAGGGCGAAATCAAATTGTATCTGCTCTAAAGCGAAGAAAGGTCGCGACGCCACTGATTTAGTTTGGCGTTTATTTTTTCTGATATCAAAACGATTGAAGCCGTGATGATCACAATGTGGTCATCACGGCTTCGTTCTTTTTTGTTTACTTAGATTTTCTGTTTAACTAGCTTTCTGCTTACTTAGAACGCTGGTTAATTAAAGCCTTTCTAATGTGCTCTTGTGTGTTTTGTTCGAGATGCGTTTTGGTTTCTTAACCGCTTTGATTGCTAGAGCTGGATCCCATGACTGACTTGGTGAACCAGCTTCAGCGTAGAGGCTCTGATTTAGCTTGGTGAGCTCAGCTTCGATTGTTTCTAACGTCTCATCACTCAAGTCTGAATTTTCTGTTTTCCACTGTTCGAACAAAGTTCTCGTCTTCACACCGTCTTTCATTTTCAGAGCGGCAATAAGCGCTTCTGCCGTATCGGATTGACGTTCATCTTTTTGCTTTTGTTTTACTGCTGTACCGCGGCGTGACCAGAAGTAGAAAGCAAGCGCCGAGCTGATTAACCATAACGCAGCAAACAGCGCCGTTAGATAAGGCCACATTCCTGAGTTTTCAACGGTAACAATCGTCGGGCTGGCTTGCTGAATTGGTGTTTCCATAACAGGAGGCGGCGTGCTTGAGATCGCGCGATCACTTGCCTGAACCGACAACTCAAGCCCAAGAGCCTTACTGGTTTTTTGTGATTGCGAATCGGTGTTAAACCAAGTTTGAGAAACACCAGGCAGGGAGATGCTTCCAGATTCCTTAGGGATGAGAACCTGCTTATAAACAACGATAGCATTACCGGATTGGGTAGTACCAAATTGCGGTTTCTCTTCATACACGCGCACCGATTTAGGGTAGGTGATGTTCAGTTTTGGTAACTGGTGTTGGGTCAAGTTGCTGGCTGTCATTGTGATGGTACGAGTTAACGAATCACCGGCTTCCATCTCAATATTCTGCTTGTCGCCACCTAAAGTATTGCTACCTGTCAGCTCGTTGCCTTGGCTATCTGACCATTTCTGAATCAACTTGAAGTTCGATGTTGGTAACCACTCACCTTGATAGCCTTTTGGTACAGGATTCACTGTGACATCTAAGGTTTCAACGGGCGTGTCGAGTTGGAAAAGGCGCGTTGTGCTTGAGTTGTTGGTTGAGTAAACAACTGCACCAGTTAACTTCGGCCCTTGAAGCTGAAATTGCCCTGCTTGTTGTGACGATATATGGAAAGATTGCTGAACAACGGTGACTTCTTGTCCGTTGATAACATCTTGAAATTGCTTAGACTCTCCAATAGGTTCTACGTCTAATTTCGCTGAACTTGGTGGTGCGATTTTAGGATCTTGCAGTCTTCTAGGATCAGCCTTAATAATGAGTTTTACATCAAGCTCTGCGACCTCTTGAGGGTACAGCGAATCTTTACTCAGATTAAGTTGAAACTCGGCCATATCACTCTGCTTTGGAGCGGCTTTATTAACCGCAACGTTGATGGTGATCGGTTGGGTTTTTGCGCCGTCAATATCAAAGCTAGGTATCTCAAATCGGCCTAATCGAAGTGGGGCAAGGGTAATATTCCATTCGCTAGACACCGAACGGCTGCCATTGACGATTCGCATCGACGACCCAAATCTTGGGGTGCTGACGTAGAAATCCTTCTGAAGGGGGGATAGATCTAAAGCACCGGACGATACTTTTTCATCGGTCGCCACTCTAAGTAGGAAGACTTCATCTTTGGTCACACTGTTTTGCGAAACGCTCGCAACAGCGGTTGCTGCGAATACAGAATGTGACGAGAAAGCACCGATTAACAGTGTCAGTAGTATTGATAAAAATGGCTTGTTTAAAAATCGCATGGTTACCACTTTTTGTTTTGGTTGTTAGGAGCACTTTTTTGTCGTGCTTGTAGAATCATTTGCGCTTTAAGCAGTTGGCTCGGATCACGGGCGCTTTCTACTTGCTCAAGTTTTCGCATATCAGGATCGCTCGATATAGGCTGACCTGACACTTGTGTTGCGGCTTGTTGAGCATTGTTATCACGGTCTTCCTTAGCTGCCTCTTGCGCTTGAGCAATTTGAGATGCTGAGTCATCTTTATCTTGTGACTGCTTATCTGCTTGATCCGGTTTGTTTTGTTGCTCAGCTTGCTTGTCATTTTCTTCATCCGTTTTGGAATCAGAGCGGTTATCAGCTTGGCTTTGGTCAGTATTCTGAGCTTGGCTTTCACTTTGATCTTGGTTGCCGCTTTGATCTTGCGACTTCCCATTGTCAGCTGAGCTTTGTTTTTGATCCTGCGAGCTTTGCGAAGAATTATTTTGCTGACCTTGCTGACCTTGCTGACCTTGCTGACCTTGCTGACTTTGGTCTTTGGATTCAGAATCGTTTTGCTGTTGCTGTTGCTGTTGCTTCTGGGCCTGTTCGACGATTTCTAGGTTCTTCTTCGCGTAAGCATGGTCAGGGTTGCTTTCGAGAATACGTTGATACTCTTCAATCGCTTGGTCGTACTTGCCTTGCTTTGCTTGTGCATTGGCGAGGTTGTAGCGAGCATCTTCGCCAGAAAGGTCTTGCAGCGTCTGTTCGGCCGCTTCGAAATCACCGGCTTTGTATTGCGCAATACCTTTCCATTCTTGCTGTTCGAACTGTTCTGCGGCTTGTTGAAAATCCTCATCTTGATACAACTGATAACCCACTTGGTCATCGGTTTTCCAAGGGCTCGCAAGCGCAGTATTCGGTTGGCTGAACGAGACAAGCACAGCTAGGCCACACCAAATGACCCCTTTTCGAAATAGCCCAAGTGCAGGAAGTAACAGAAACGGCAATAGCCAGAAACCGTTGTTAACTCTGGTATTGAGTGAGTTATTGGTCTTGGTGACTTCTAATGTCGTAGCAATTCGGTCGAGATAATTCGCAATGTGCTCAACATCTGAGTTATCAAATTGAACCTCAGTAAAAGTGCCACCATAGCTGCGTGTAAGCTCACGCATGTTATTTAA
This sequence comes from Vibrio sp. 10N.222.55.C6, assembly GCF_041473395.1. Classification (NCBI taxonomy): domain Bacteria; kingdom Pseudomonadati; phylum Pseudomonadota; class Gammaproteobacteria; order Vibrionales; family Vibrionaceae; genus Vibrio; species Vibrio sp. 10N.222.55.C6. The sequence continues at coordinate 264,809 of NZ_JBFRSD010000001.1, read as the reverse complement.
GTTGGTTCTTGCGACCACGGTTTGTCCCGAGTCGGTTTTCAGCATCGAGCCGCTTGGTAGAGAGATCGGCGCACCGCTTTTCGTTCCTACCGCTAGAATCGACAATGTCCAATTGCCACCTGAGAGTAGGGAATCGATCTCTTGCTTCTCTTGGTCGTCGATATCATCCGCAATCAACACCAAGTCGCCGTGGTAGATATGAGCGCGAGTCATCATCTCAATGGCGAGTTTGACTGCTGACGTAGCATCACCGCCTTGGAATGGCATGATCTCCGGAGATAGGTTAGGAACTAAGTTCTTGATGGTGTTGATGTCAGACGTTAGCGGACTAATGGTGTAAGCATCCCCAGCGTAGGCCACCATTCCTGTTAGGCCTTCATTCCATAATGAAAGCAGGTCCAAAGCTTTATATCGTGCCTGTGTTAAACGGTTCGGTTTAATATCTGTGGCGTACAGAGACATCGACATATCCATTATCACAACTCGCGCCTGCGTTTTTTCAAAGCTTGGTTGTTCGTTTTTTTCAAAGCTTGGTCCAGCTAACGCAATAACGCCGACCAGCCACCAAATACCGAAATAAGTACTGCGGTTTTTCGATGGCTTGCTCGATTCAGGAGCCAAATAGCGGGCGATGTGTGACGCTAATAACCCTTGCTTGGATTGTCTTTTGCTAAGCCACCAAATAGCGGGCAGCGCGGCAAGCGCCAAGAACCAATAAGGGTAGATAAAAGTAAAGTTAGACATTGTTTCTCCTAATGGCTAACAGCATAAATGCGAAGAACATTGCCGCAGACAGTGGCCATACGAACCACTCTTGTTGCGGTCGCCATATCTTAGTGGCGTTCGTCACGGGCTCTAACTGATTGATGGTGTCGTAAATCGTTGCCAGTTCTTTGCTGTCTCGCGCTCGGAAGTATTGACCGCCAGTGCGTTTGGCGATTTCAATTAACGTACGTTCATCTAGGTCTTGAGCGGTATTGACCTTACGAGTCATGAAGAACTCTTTGACCATCATTTCACCCGCACCGACACCTACGGTGTAAATCGTCGCGTCGTATTTCTTTGCAATATCCGCGGCTTCTAGTGGGTCTAATACCCCGGCCGTATTACTGCCGTCACTGAGTAGAATCATTACCCGCTGAGGCGCATCGCTATCGACAAAGGTTTTGGTAGCGAGGCCAATTCCATCACCGATCGCAGTTTGAGTACCAATCAGCTTTAGCACAGCCTGATTGAGTTGTTGTGAAAGCGTATCTCTATCTAACGTAAGTGGCGTCTGCAAGTAGGCGTGATCAGCAAATAGCACCAATCCGACTCGGTCGCCTTTTCGTCGCTCAATAAAGTCACTCAATACATGTTTCACCGCAGATAAGCGATCGATGTATTCGCCATTGAACTGCATGTCTTCTTGGCTCATCGAGTAGGAGAGGTCGACAACCAACATCAAATCACGGTGTTTCGGCTGAAACTCAACCGGTTCACCGTACCAAACGGGGCGTGCCATGGCCGTTACCAATAAAAGCCAGATGATGACCGACAAGGCTTTAGGTAAGCGATTGCTCGGCGTTTTGGTATTACTGTCCTCGGGCAAAAACGGAAGCCTTAGGGCATTGTTCGATTCCGCCTTAGGAGAGAACAAGTAAACGAGAACCGGCAGTGGCGCGAGGAAAAACATCCACCACCAAACGAATTCAATATTTAGTAAGCTCGTGTTTAAAAGATCAGTCATAACGACCTCGCTTTGGAGGAAGAGCTTTACGAAGCCAGTTTTCGCAGTCATTAACCAATTGCTGTTGAGCCTTTTTCTGTTCGTCGTTCATTAAGGGGGCATCTTGGTAGAGTGCTTGTTGCCATTGCGATTGTTTTGCGGCGAACAACGGTTTCGCCAATTGCGCATCTAAGAACGCCAACCAATCATCACCAGATAAGCCTGCCACTTTTTCGCGTGGGAAATAGCTTAGTGCTGCCTGACGAACGATGTCTTGAGCTGCACTCGGAGACAAGGTATTTGAAGGCTGACTATTACGAAAGCAAGCAAGTGCTTCGTTCTTCGCGCATTGGTTCTTTTGTCTGCGTTTTACAATGAAAAACACGAAGACGATCAGAACGATGCCCGTGATACTTACCGCCCACCAGCCCCACGCTAAAGGCCACCAAGTCGGTGCATCTGGTGCAATGACTGGGCTTAAATCTAAGGACTGATTCATGACTGAGATCCTGATATCTGGCTCATTAGTGACTGCGCACTAGACAGAGAGCTATAAGGTATCGCGAGAGATAAACTAAGTTTCTGCAACTGCTGCTTCTTTAATGAAAACGCTTGGTTAAGCTTTTCCTTTTCTTTATTGGAAGAGAAGTTGAACCACTGAGTTTTGTCGCCATCGGTCACCTGTTTAGATCCTTTGTAGGTAGTTTCACCTTGCTCTAGCGGGTCGTAGAAATGCACAAGACGTACTCTGTTGTGTCGGCGAATTTGACTGATAAGTGAGTAGTCACTTTCTTGGTAACGCACAAAGTCACTGAGCATAATAATATCGCTTCCTTTAGGGCAAAGCTGGTGCAGAGATTTCAGTCCATGCTCTAAGGTCGTGTCATTATGATTGTCGTGATTAGTCAGTGCCGTATTATTGATTTCTATGACTTTTTGTAAAATACGCAGTGGAGCATGGTTGCTAGCACTCGGTTTAATCTCAATGATCTCTTGGCCAGTATCTATCACTGCGCCAATACGGTCTTTTTGAGCGACGGTTAACCAACAAAGCTGGCTGGCAAAGTGCGCGAGTTGAACCGATTTAAGCAACAAGGTTGAGCCGAAAATCATACTGCTCGACAGATCTAAGAACAAAATCACAGGCCGTTCTCTTTCTTCAGAAAACAGTTTGGTGTGTGCCTTCCCTGTTCGAGCCGTTACGCGCCAATCAATGCTGCGGATGTCATCGCCCGCCTGATATTGACGAACCTCAGAGAAGTTCATCCCGCGACCTTTACGGTTGCTCTCGTGTTGACCGTTAAGTTGCGACCAAAGACTCTTGGCTGGAGGCAACCATCGAACAGACTGCGCTTTGTATTGCAGCAGTTCGTCCAAATTTAACGTGACACCGTCACTATGGTTGGGTAGTTGGTTATTCATACGCGTATCACCTATGCGCTGCCAACCAGTGAGATAAGGTGTGTAATTACTTGATTGGCCGTAACTCCTTCAGCTTGTGCGTGGTAACTGCGAAGTAGACGGTGGCGTAATACAGGGAATGCCATAGCTTGAACGTCTTGCGGTGTTACGTAATCGCGGCCTGCTAGCCATGCGTGCGCTCGGGCACATCGGTCTAAAGCAATAGTTGCACGTGGGCTGACACCCATATCTAACCATTGATCAAGTTGGTTGCTGTATTGCTTAGGTTGGCGAGTCGCCATAACCAGTCGAATAATGTACTGCTCGATGGTGTCTGCCATGTGAATGTTGAGCACTTCTTGGCGAGCTTCGAAGATAGTTTGTTGAGAAATAGGCTCTGGTTGAACAGGTTGGTTGCCTTGAGCTTCGCCTCTGTTTAGGCGCAAGATCTCAAGTTCACTTTCCATGTCTGGATAAGCCACTTCTAAATGCAGCAAGAAACGGTCTAATTGAGCTTCTGGTAGCGGGTAGGTACCTTCTTGCTCAATCGGGTTTTGCGTTGCCATTACCAAAAACAGGTCCGGTAAAGCATAGGTTTTTCGACCTGCGGTCACCTGTTTTTCCGCCATCGCTTCTAACATAGCGGCTTGTACTTTCGCCGGAGCACGGTTGATCTCATCCGCTAGAATAAGCGAGTTAAAAATCGGCCCAGATTGGAAGGTGAACTCTCCCGTTTCTGGACGGAAAATATCGGTACCAGTTAGGTCGGCAGGCAATAGATCTGGCGTGAATTGAATACGGTGAAAATCTCCCTCAACACAGTCAGCCAGTGACTTTACGGCGCGGGTTTTTGCCAACCCTGGAGGCCCTTCAACAAGGATATGACCATCTGCCAGTAAGGCGATCATCAGTTGCTTAACGAGCTCTTGCTGACCAATGATTTGAGACTCTAAGTAGTTTTGAAGGATTTCGAAATTTGTTTTGTGCATTTTGGACTCTCTGGGTATCCATTTGATTTTTATTTTGAGTATTGGTCACTGATTTCGAGGAAAAAGTTCCAGTACATTTGCGTAATTTATTTTTTCAAAATTGGAAATATTTACAAGTGGTTAGCTAAAAAAATCGTTAGGTTGTGATTATTACTATATCAATTGGTTTTTATATACAAAAGCTCGGCGGTGGGGAGTGGTTTGAGTTCGGTTGGGTCTCAGGGGGTGAGAACTAAAATTGACTCTCGACAATGCGGTATTTGCTTAGTTAATTCATGCTCAAGGTGAATATTTCTAATTGTTACATCATATTTGCAGTTTTTTGAGAAGAAAGTCTCTAGTTTTATTGGTTGTGGCCGATACATCACTCAGATTGTGCATTGCTTGTTGGAGTGCACTAAAAAGTCCTGTTCAGGGTATACCAATAACGAGCGATTCTTTTTAAAGGTCCAAATATGTTTAAAACTAACTCTCTGAGTATCAAGCAAAAAGTTGTACTTGGAATTACCTTTGCGGTTCTTGCATCGACAGTGATTGTCGGCGCAATGGCACAACAACAAGCAAGAGATGTATTAAGTCATCGATTGATCGATATTGAACTTCCAGGAATGCTAGAGCGAATCAATGGTGAAATTGACCGAGAAGTCTCTCAGCTATTACTAGCTGCGGAGCAAATTGCTTCAAATGAATTCATTTCTGATGCTATCGAATCGACCGAGCGCGATGCCGCGCTAGAGAATAAGCTGGTTAAACAACTGAACAATGTTCGCAACCAATATCAGTTGAACGATGCCTCAGTGGCGAACCGTCAAACAGCTTACTACTGGAATCAAGATGGTTTCTTACGCCAGCTAAACCAACAACAAGACGGTTGGTTCTTTGGCTTTACGCAATCTGGACAGCCGACCATGGTGAGCATGTTCCAAGAAGCGAATGGCGAAGTGAAGATGTTTGCTAACTATCAGCAGCTTTCTGGTTTGGCGATGTCTGGTCTATCAAAATCGATGGATGACATGGTTAACCTACTCAATGGCTTTAAGATTGAAAATACAGGCTTCGTATTCTTAACCGATAGCCAAGGTGATGTTCAAATTCACCGTGAGCGTTCTCGCAGTGATTCTTCACTTCAACAACTCTACGGTCCTCAAGCAAGTCAACTACTGAACAAATCGGGCTTTAACCTAATTACCACTGAAAGCCAAGGCCAAGAGTTGTTTGTGGCGAGCTTGTATGTGTCTTCAATGGACTGGTTTGTTATTGGTGTCGTACCAACAGGTGAAGTGTTTGCAGAGCTAGATGCGACAGCGCAAAAGATGCTGATCATGACGGCGGTTGTGGCATTAGTGTTTATCCTAATGGGCGTAGTGCTAGCAAACAGCATTACTCAACCAATTAAACTTTTGGCTAAGCGATTCGGTGACCTTGGCGAAGGTGATGGCGATCTGGCGCAACGTATCGAAGTGAAAGGCAACGATGAAATTGCACAGCTTTCAAAAGGCTTTAATGGATTTATTGAAAAGATTCACGAGTCTATGAAAGAAGTATGCTCGACAAGCCAAGCGCTTCAAGTGGCAGCAGAGAGTGTTTCGAATAAAGCCCACATCACCCACGACAATAGCCAAGAACAGCGCGACCAAACCCTTCAAGTGGTTGCTGCAATTAACCAAATGGGTATGACCATCAGCGAGATTGCATCGAACGCGGCAACAGCAGCAGAAACGGCAACACAAGCGTCAGGCAATACGGAAGTCGGTCGCTCTGTGGTAAATAAAGCAAAAGACGCGATCAGCCGTTTAGCGCAAGATATCGAAAGCACGGGTCAGGTAGTAGAGCAACTGGCTTCTACAACTCAAGACATTGGTTCTATTCTGGGTGTTATCCGTGATATTTCAGAGCAAACCAATTTACTTGCATTGAATGCAGCAATTGAAGCCGCCCGTGCTGGTGAGCAAGGTCGTGGTTTTGCGGTTGTAGCGGATGAAGTACGTAACCTAGCAAGCCGTACCGCAGATTCAACGGAAGAGATTCAAAAGATGATCAACCAACTGCAAAGCGATGCTAAAGATGCGGTTACGGCAATGAGTGCGGGTAAGGTGATTACCCTTGAAGGTGTATCGGCTTCGGATGAAGCGGTAGACGTGCTGAGTGGCATTTCAGACCGTATCGTTGATATCACAGACCGTAACACTCAAGTGGCAACGGCAACGGAAGAGCAATCAACCGTAGTTCACACCATCAACCAGAACATTGAAGAGATTAACGCAATCAACGAAGTGACAACGGGCACGGCTGAGCAACTTGCTGAAGCGAGCCAAGAGCTTCGTGATCTATCGTCTCGTCTAGATAAGATGGTTGGTTCATTTAAGCTTTAATTCTTTCAAGCTGTAACATGACTTAGAAAGGGATATAGACGAAGAGCTGGGGTCATTTCATCGTGAATCCGGTTCTTTTTATTAGTGCGCTAATTTGCCTCTAACTGCCTTTAGCTTGATCTGGTTTCGGGCTTTGCTTTTAATCACCCTAGCATCATAGGGCGTAAATGAGTAAAATCTCGTTAGGTTTAATATTTAGGTAAGTATCATGAGCGATTTTGAAAAAGAACTAGAGCAGATGACTCAAGAGATGGGCGATGAGCCTGAGGTGAAACTGCCATCACTTGAAGAGCAAAAAGCAATTGTTGCTGAGTTCAAGCGACTAGAGGCGGAAGGCAAACTGACTCCTGAAGTGTTAGAGAAGCATTTTGGCCAGTTCAACAAACAGAATGATACGCCAATTCACTAAGTTGATTTAGACAGGTTTCATGTCTGAAAGAAGTGATATTAGCGGTTGGGTTCATAGCCTAACTAACAGATAAAGGTCTAGCGCTTGCTAGACCTTTTTTATTGCCGCTAGCGAAAGACCGAGTGGCTGACTCATGAACTATTCAATGTAAGTGAAACTCGTATCCAACACATAAAAATATCCAACACATAAAAAAATCCCCCTTACTGAGTAAGAGGGATTCGATATGGGCAAGTTATATCCTAAAAGGCTAAGCGATTAGTCTGTGCCGTATTCTTTGTACAAACGACGACATGCGCGGCCATCGCTGTGGAACAGGTGGCAACGGTGCGCTGGAATACCAATCGCCAACTTGTCACCTGATTCGATTTTCAACGTGTCTGGCTGACGATAGATAACATCAGCATCGGCACTTTCAAGGTTTAGGTAAACCTGAGTTTCGTTACCTAGTTTCTCTACCATCATCACGTCAGCTTCAATCGTCGCGTCACCTGATTCAGCAGACATCAAGTGTTCAGGGCGAATACCCAGAGACATACGATCACCAGCATTAACCGTCGTCCCGTCAACAGGAATCCAGAAAGTCATGCCATTAGAAAGTTGTACCAATACGCGTTCTGCTTCAGCTTGTTCAATGTGTACCGACATGAAGTTCATCTTCGGTGAGCCAATAAAGCCAGCAACGAAACGGTTTTGAGGGTAGTGGTAAAGGTCAAGCGGCTTACCGACTTGAGATACATAACCACCATCCAGAACAACGATCTTATCCGCCATTGTCATCGCTTCCACTTGGTCGTGGGTAACGTAGATCATGGTACAACCCAGTTGACGCTGTAGCTTGGTGATTTGCGAACGCATTTGAACACGTAGCGCGGCATCTAGGTTTGATAGAGGCTCATCAAGTAGGAATACGTTTGGTTGAGAAACCAGAGTACGACCAATCGCAACACGTTGACGTTGACCACCAGAAAGCGCTTTAGGTTGGCGCTCAAGAAGGTGACCAAGCTGAAGGATTTCTGCCGCATGTTCAACGCGTTTGTCGATCTCAGCTTTATTTGCGTTTGCTAGCTTAAGACCGAAAGACATGTTGTCGTATAGGTTAAGGTGAGGGTAAAGCGCATAAGACTGGAATACCATACCTACGCCACGCTTTGACGGTTCAACGTCATTCATGCGTTGGTCGCCAATGTACAAATCACCAGACGTAATGTCTTCTAGACCTGCGATACAACGTAATAGCGTCGATTTACCACAACCTGATGGTCCAACGAATACTACGAATTCACCTTCGTTGATGTCTAAGGTTACGTCCTTAGAAATCTGTACATCACCATATGATTTATAAACGTTTTTTAACGTGACACTCGCCATCTAGCTTGTCCTCGATCGATCAAATTTTAAGTTTTACTGCTTATCATTATAAGAAATTTTTGGGTCAGCAGTAACTGTAGGAATTGGTAAGTATTGAGTGAGTAAGAAAAAAGTGGGTGAGACTTGGCTTCTTTAACCAAGCCCACCCGTCATAGCCAAACTGATGCCCATTTCCCCCACATCCAGCTAAACCTCCCCCGTGATTCAATCACAGATTTAGCTCGATGCTAATATAAGACACCAGCGGGCAGTGAAGCCAACTAAATGAATAATGCGTCAACGCATAACACTTGCCGGTAAAGGGTTCTTACTATCCACTCTTGGATGAATGCAGTTTCGGTGAATTGGCGTAAGGGTACATCCTCCTAATGGAAAATTAACTAGGGGGAGTAGGAGGGGAGGAGTAGATAAATGGGGTTATTAATAATTGGCGATCCAGTTCAAATAAATCCACCACGTAACGGTGATGTTGATCACGATGAGTATACGTTTTGTGATTGCAGTCTCTAATCTGACCGGATGGCGATCACGAATTTAAGCCATAATAGCTAGGGCGTAGTGGCTAGGATGATGAGCTAGGGTCTGTTTTCTCAGATCATAACCTCCGAAAACTGGCTCGTCTTGGTAGATGTGCCCTACGTATAAATATAAAAAGGATATTCACATGAAAAACGCTCTAAGCGCTGTAGCTCTAGGTACAATAGTTGCTCTGGGTTCTTTTGGTGCAAATGCTGCTATCGAAGAAGGACAACTAACAATCTGGGTAGGTGGTGACAAAGCTTATGAAGGCATGGCTGAAGTAGGTAAACGCTTCGAAGAAGATACTGGTGTTAAAGTAACCGTCGCTTTCCCTGACAAGCTAGAAGAGAAATTCCCTCAAGTAGCTGCAGCTGGCGATGGCCCAGACATGATCTTCTACGCACATGACCGTTTTGGCGGCTATGCAGAAGCGGGACTTCTTGTTGATATCAAACCTTCTAAAGAAACTAAAGAAGGTATCGTAGACTTCGCATGGGACGCTGTTTCATACGAAGGTAAAACAATCGCATACCCTGTTGCTGTTGAGTCAGTTTCGCTAATTTACAACAAAGCGCTTGTTCCTAACCCACCTAAGTCTTGGGAAGAAATCCCAGCACTTGATGCTGAACTTAAAAAAGACGGCAAGAAAGCAATCATGTGGCCTCTACGTGGCGGCGCTTACTTCACATGGCCTCTACTTGCAGCTGACGGCGGTTACGCATTCAAACAGACTGCAGAAGGTTACGACATTAAAGATGCGGGCGTAGCGACTGATGGTGTTCAGAAGTCTCTAGGTTTCATCGAGAAGATGGTACAAGACAAGGTTATCTCTGCAGACATGGATTACTCAGTTGCTGAGTCTGAATTTGTTGCGGGTAACGTTGCAATGACAATCAACGGCCCTTGGGGTTGGGAAAACATCAAGAAAGCTGGCGTAGATTACGGCGTAACAACACTACCTAAGTTCAACGGTAAAGCGTCTAAACCTTTCGTTGGTGTATGGGCAGGTGGTATCAGCACTGCGTCTCCAAACCGCGACCTAGCTGTTGAGTTCATGGAAAACTACCTACTAACAGATGAAGGTATGAAGAGCCTGAACGACGACAAGCCACTAGGCGCTGTTGCTCTTAACTCTTTCCAACGTCAACTAGACAGCGATACTCGTATTGCAGCAACAATGGACAACGCGATGAACGGTGAAATCATGCCTAACATCCCTCAGTTCACAACATTCTGGTACAGCATGGAAGAAGCGATCGGCAACGTAGTTGACGGCCGTCAATCAGTAGACCAAGCACTAAAAGCTGCTGAAGGTCGTATGGTTAAGTAACACCCAGGCACTACCTTTTAAGGAGAGGGTAACCTCTCCTTACTTTTCTATTTTTTTATCTATATCGCTAGCAGGTTCCTCTATGCAGTCAGTTCAAGGTACAGATGCTATCCCAGCACCATCAAGCCTTCCAGGCAGTAAAAGCGTCTTCATTAAATGGGGGTTGCTTGGTAGCGTTGGCTTAATAAACGGCTACGCTACAATTCTAATGTATTCTCGCGGTGAGCTCGCTTTTGCGCTGCTTACAGTGATCTTAACGGCTTTGGCACTTTACATTTTTGGTAGTAAAAAAACTTACGCCCACCGTTATATTTACCCAGGTATTGCCGGAATGATCTTGTTCATTCTTTTCCCATTGGCATACACCGTAGGGCTTGCGTTTACTAACTACAGCGCGAAAAACCAACTTTCTCTAGAGCGTACTCAAACCGTTCTTTTAGACCGTTCTTTCCAAAGCGGTGAGAGCTACCCATTTACTTTGTACAAGACAGATGACGGTCACCAGATCGTTGTAAAAGATGGCGATCAACTGTTAGCGACTGACGTATTTTCTCTAGACAATATGACAGAAACAGAGATGGACCTATCTGTTATTGAGTCTGCGCAAGGTGAAAAAGAGAAGATCAAAGCGATCATTCAAAACCGAGCAGCAATCAGTGGTGTTGATTTCAATCTACCTGACGGTGGTGACATCCGCATGAGTGGCTTACGTAAGTTTGCTTCTGTTGCTCCGCTTTACACGCTACAAGACGATGAAGAAACGTTAATCAACAATGAAACGGGTGAAGTTCTCAAGCCAAATATGGATGTGGGTTTCTACCAGCCTGTTGATGCAAATGGTGAGTTTACGGGTAATACCATCTCTCCAGGTTTCGTGGTTAGCATTGGTACGCATAACTTTGAGCGTGTATGGAAAGATGACGGCATTAAAGAACCGTTTATCAGCATCTTTATTTGGACGGTTATCTTCTCGGTATGTACCGTAGCGTTCACGCTAGTTATCGGCCTTGTATTGGCTAACATCGTGCAATGGGAAGAGTTGAAAGGTCGTTCTATTTATCGTGTTCTACTGATTCTGCCTTACGCCGTACCCGCGTTTATCTCGATTCTTATCTTTAAGGGTCTATTCAACCAAAGCTTTGGTGAGATCAACATGGTGCTCGAGAATATCTTCGGCTTAAGCCCGAACTGGTTCTCAGACCCTATCTTAGCGAAAACCATGGTGTTGATGGTTAACACATGGCTAGGTTTCCCTTACATGATGATTCTATGTATGGGTCTGCTTAAAGCGATTCCTGATGATTTATACGAAGCGTCAGCAATCGATGGTGCGAACTTCCTTGATAACTTCAAGCGCATTACGTTCCCATTGATGATTAAACCGCTTACACCGCTATTGATTGCAGCGTTTGCCTTTAACTTCAACAACTTCGTAATGATTCAACTATTGACGAACGGTGGCCCGAACATGATTGGTACTTCTGAGCCAGCGGGTTACACAGACTTGCTTGTAAGCTACACGTACCGAATTGCATTCGAAGGCGGCGGCGGTCAAGACTTCGGTCTAGCAAGTGCTATCGCAACGCTTATCTTCCTATTGGTTGGTGCACTAGCGTTACTAAACCTTCGTTTCACTAAACTGTCTCAAGATTAAGGAGCACGACAATGGCTATGGTACAAGGTAAAGGCCTTAAATACCGAGTGTGGGCAACGCATGCAGTGTTGTGGTGCTTCTTGGCAATGATTATCTTCCCACTACTGATGATCATCGCGATCTCGTTCCGTGAAGGTAACTTCGCAACCGGTAGTTTGATTCCAGATAACCCATCATTGGAACACTGGAAGTTAGCATTGGGTATGTCAGTAACGAACGCAGATGGCTCGGTAACGTCACCTCCGTTCCCTGTGCTAACTTGGTTATGGAACTCAGTGAAGGTTGCAGGTATCACATCGATTCTGATTGTGACACTGTCTACGACATCGGCTTACGCGTTCGCTCGTATGCGCTTTAAAGGTAAGAACACAATCCTGAAAGCGATGATGATTTTCCAAATGTTCCCAGCAGTATTGGCTCTAGTAGCAATCTACGCGCTGTTTGACAAACTTGGTCAATACATTCCGTTCTTAGGCTTGAACACACACGGTGGTCTAATCTTCTCTTACCTAGGTGGTATTGCACTGCACGTATGGACGATTAAGGGTTACTTTGAGACGATTGATAACTCTCTGGAAGAGGCAGCAGCCCTTGATGGTGCAACGCCTTGGCAAGCATTCAGACTGGTTCTACTACCGCTGTCTGTACCAATCCTAGCGGTTGTGTTTATCCTATCTTTCATCGCGACAGTGGGTGAGGTGCCAGTAGCGTCTATCCTACTTACAGATGTGAACTCTTACACGCTAGCAGTAGGTATGCAGCAGTACCTATACCCTCAGAACTACCTATGGGGTGACTTTGCGGCAGCGGCTGTACTATCAGCACTTCCGATTACTATCGTGTTCTTACTTGCTCAACGTTGGTTAGTTGGCGGTTTGACGGCAGGTGGTGTAAAAGGATAAGCTGTACTCTATAAGAAAGAAAAAGAGCGACCGTTAGGTCGCTCTATATTGGCATTTTTATTACATCATTTGGTTTGGCCGCCGATCAGTAATAAAAATAACCCTCAGGTTACGCATAGCTGGCTACTAATCAGGTTCCTTACGCTATTAATGATTAGTGGTTTTTGTAACTCTAACCCAGGTATTTACTTGGGTTTTTTTATGCCTGCTACTTTTTGTTTTTTGTGTCAGCGTTACTCGTTAACTATCGCGCTCATATCTACTTTAAAACCCAAAGTTTCGAGTTACTTCTCTCCTAAATACCGACCACTTCATTTTGGTTACTTGTAGAAATGAACTAGTCTCACAAATCAGACACTCAGTATAAGTGGCTGTTGTACTATTGATATGTTGTGAATATTCCAATGCGTGATACTTCAATGATTTGTATGCAACAAAACCTGAAATTGCACTGAAAATGTATGGGTAAGCGAGAGGTAGTTACAAAATATTCAAGTGACATTCATGAGGATTATGGAGGTAGGTTTATTTATGCTTCTGGTTTTTGGTTGGACTTAGAAGTTAGAACTCTTTACTAGAAGGAGCACAACCTAAGTGTTGCAACAACACATAGATACTTTCTTGATCGAGTGCCACGCGACGAAATAGATCGGCAAATGTCGGATCTCCACCGAAACACGTTTGGATATAGTGGTTGATTTCATTGCTGTCGTAGCCTTCGACGTACAAAGTTCTAACCCATTGGTACTCAACAGCCTTTAAATTGTTCAGTGTAGACTCGCTAAGAGTGGGGCGTATGACGCTCAAGAGTGGCTCCAAGAAATTCAAATGCATCTATTATGATTGGCGGTATTTAATCAGAGCAAAATGACGACTTTATTACAGTCAAAATAAATCAGTGAACAAGTGCCGATTCATTTCAACCTTTGGCTGGGTATCACGCTCTTATCGTCTGTATTGGGTGTGCAGCGGATTTGGCGGTGTAGAGCACGAAGGTATCAAATAGATCAATGCCAAGCAGGCGCTTGGCATTGTAATAAAGTTTTATAGGGGGAGGGCTGCTGGTGGACCTTATTTCAGGTACTTCACGTGAGCTTCCATCTCTTCACCAATCTGTTTTCGCATGTTCATTAGGCGAATAGCCGAATCTCGTAATTCGATGTCTTCTGGCGTCTCTGGTATCCACTCTGGCACTTTAGTCGGATTACCATTCTCATCGACAGCGACCATAATAACGATACAGTGAGTTGTTAGGCGGTTATTGAGCTCTTTAGGGTCGCTTGCTTGCACGTCGATAGCGATATGCATTGAAGATGAACCTGTGTAAATGACCTTTGCACTTACTTCCACAAGGTTGCCTACATGAATTGGGGCAACGAATCGAATTCCGCCTGCATAGGCTGTTATACAGTATTTACCGCTCCAACCTGCGGAACAAGCGTAGGCTGCTAAATCGATCCATTTCATTGCTGCGCCACCATGAACTTTACCACCAAAGTTCACATCCCCGGGTTCAGCTAAAAAACGCAGAGTAACGTCTCGTTTACCATCTTGTCGGCTATTGTTACTGCTCATCTATCTTCCTTCATTATTATGCTGCATAACATGCTTGTTACTTGCTAATAACAATATACATAAGATGATAGAAATTAAAGCGGATAATCTCACGGTTAAGACTATTTTTTTCAAACGGATGACGAACCGATGAATATTGATGGTTATTGAGTTTCAAGGTGAGAGATAAACACGGAAAGACAATCGAGAGTAAGCTAAAAGAAAGGGTAGATTGCAAAAAAAACACCTAGCGTAATGCTAGGTGTTTCTAAGCCTTTAGGTACTCATGTCGGTACCTTTTATTGTTTGCCAACTAACCGTTGCTTGTTTGGTTTAGTTAAAGTGACTTTATCGCAATTACCACTAAAGTGGTAGTTAAAAATATTTATTCTTCAGCTCACTTTTACTCTTTTATGAAGTATAGATCCTTCGCGTAGATATTTCCTTTCGGATTGTTGTTAGGGAAGCCTTTGAGTGTATTTCGCACTAATCGAGTGTGATTGTAATGATATAAAGGTATAACTGCTGAAGAATAGTTGAGTAACGACTCATCGTGCTGATATAAAGTAAAGCGTTTAGCCTGATCTTCCGTTTTACTCGCTTGCTGTAAGGGCTCATCATAGTATGGATTACAGTAGCCACTCTCATTTGCTGTGTGAAACGTGAGTTTGAATTTTTACCCTAATGTGAGCGTTGGGTAATGCGTTTAGCTTTGTTGAGGGAGAGGAGCCTCAAGCCTTGGTTTTCTTCTGATTTGAGCAAGGATGACACCTGAAATCACCATCACACCACCAATGATGTGGAACTGGTTAATCTCTTCACCAAGCCATGTCGCGGCTAATACGATCGCTACAACCGGAAGCAAGTTCATGAACATCGCGCTTGAGTCAGCACCAATGGTGTCAATCGCTTTCACCCACATCCAAGGCGCTAAAATTGAAGCGGCAACCGCGGCGTAAGCTATCAATGGGAGCGCTTGTTGTGGTGGTAAAAGCTGTTTGCTGGTAAGCCAAAGTGGCGTAAGCATCGCGACAGCAAACAGACCCTGAATGTAAATCACCACCCAGCTACTGATTGGCATTTTCCAGCGTTTCAGTAGTACACAGTACGAAGCATAAACAAAGGCTGCAATTAGCATATAGCCATCGCCTTGAGTCAATTCTTGATGCATGAAGAATAACGGATCGCCTTTACCTAACATCAGGGCTAAGCCCGACAGCGACAATACACCACCCACAATACTCAAACTAGAAATCGACTTGTGCAGCAAAGGGACGCTTAAAAATACACTGATCAACGGGACTAAAGACGTGATCAATGCCATGTTGGAAGCGGTTGTGGTTAAGCCGGCGTAGTAACCTAGAGATTGATTCAACACCATGCCTAAAAAGCCGAGGAACGCTAATTTAGATAAGTTTGGCTTAATGACAGCCCACTGTTTCATCACTGGGCGAATACAGAAAGGCGTGAGAATTAACATCGCAAAAAACCAGCGGTAAAAACTCATTGCGCTAGGTTCTATGGTGCTTGCAGCAAGCTTGTTGACGATTGCATTGGCGCCCCAGATACAGACTGTAAAAAATGGTAATAGGTAATGCATGTGAATTCCGTGGCGAATGAGTTGGTGCGGCTAGTTTGACAGGTCGTTATACTTACAAGTATCTTTAGAAAGACATTAAGCGCGATAGGAAGACAAGTTTGAAAAAACACTCCAGAAACCTTCATCCATCCTTATTAATTGATAAGGCACCATCCAACGTATTTATGAATTTTGAAGCGTTTCTTTCGAACACTGAAACCCGAGTTCATAGCCACTCATGGGGACAGGTTCAATTGATCAGTGGTGGTATATTAGAGATGGAAGCGGAAAGCACTCGATTTCTAGCGCCACCACATCTAGCGATTTGGGTACCGGCCGGGGTGATGCATTGCAGTTATAACCGTAAGCCTTTGGACTACTGTTCACTAAATATCGCCCCAGAACTCACGCAACACCTGCCAGATAAAACTAGCCTTATAAAGATCACGCCGATTGTGTCTTCTATTATCGATGATTTTCGCGATCGTGGGATCAATGTTGCGGAAACCGAGCAAGACCAAAGGCTCGTTCAGGTACTGCTTGACCAACTTGCGCAGCGTGAGGTTGAACACCACTTCTTGCCTTCAACCGATAATAAGTATCTAGCGCCTATATTGGCTTCTGTTGAAGAGAACCCAACCGATGAAGTGACGCTGAAAGATTGGGCTGAACGTGTCCACACCACGGAAAGAACCCTTTCTCGCCACTGCCAGACCGAGCTTGGAATGAGCTTTACCGAGTGGCGACTGCGAGTGCGCTACCTATACTCAATGGACTTGTTGAGAAACGGCCAATCGGTTAAAGAGGTCGCTCTTACATTGGGTTATAACCAAGCAAGCCCATTTATCACCATGTTCAAACGTTACGCGAACCAAACGCCAGAGCAGTATAAGAACCGTTTGTTGTAGCTCGGTCTTGTTGCCAAAAGAACGGATGTTTGCGCTAGTTAGTGCGTAGATAGACCACAAGTGAATAGATAGACCATAAGTGAATACGTGCAGTATGAGCTTATGGAATCGCCCCTAACAGCCCATATATTTCGCTCTGTTGTTCGGTGACATCCTCATAGTGTTGGTTCAATAGAGCACTGTTGCTGCTCACTTTGAACAGTATGTACGTTTCTCCGTCGACCTCGAACCAATTGAAGGTTCCATGCTGGTTATACGTGGTCATTGTTTTGTTTATCTTCATGAGATATACATTAGCAGCGCAAGACATGCAGACGTACATAAGCCAAAGAAAGAAAAGAAAAACCACGAGCCTAATACTGTTTTTTCTTTTCC
This sequence comes from Vibrio sp. 10N.222.55.C6, assembly GCF_041473395.1. Taxonomy (NCBI): domain Bacteria; kingdom Pseudomonadati; phylum Pseudomonadota; class Gammaproteobacteria; order Vibrionales; family Vibrionaceae; genus Vibrio; species Vibrio sp. 10N.222.55.C6. Next base: position 247,738 of record NZ_JBFRSD010000001.1, on the reverse strand, counting down.
TACCTCTTCATTACTTTGCTGCCAACCAAGTTCACGAACCTGATCCTTGGTAAGGTTTAAGTCTAGTTTCTCGATGTATCTGTTAAGTTCGTCATTGTGCACTGAGCTAAGCATGTTCTATCTCCTCTAACCATTTGATTGGTATTTTAGGGGAGCCCAGTGTTTGGTTAAATTAGATATTTTTCAACAGGCGTTAAGGTAAATAGAACATATGGAATAACAAAAAACCTCCGTGGTGGAGGTTTTGGTTGAAAGTGTTTTAGTTGATGGTTATCGCGATGTATTTGTTGTTAGATTCCACCTGTATTAATACACAATCTAATACCCAGTCAACTCCATATAGCCAGACCCAGAATGAGAACCTTTGATTTCAATTGGCCCCTCCCAATAAGGAACCGACAGCGGCATTTTGGCATTTGGATTGAGTGCCGAGACGGTCAGTTCGATCTGTTGAGTTGGAATCGAAACTTGCCACTTTGTTGGGTAGTCACTCACGTCGATTTTAGTTTGCTTGATGGCGGTTAAGCTGATGTCTTGCTGCTTAATCGCGATGCCGGAGCCATCTTGATTCATCAACCTCGCATGAGAATAGCTGGCTTTGCCTGTAGTTGAGTTTCGAAGTTGAAATACCACCAAGCTGGTTTCATCACTCAGCCTTAGCGCAAACCAATCCCAACCTTGTTGCGAGTCGAGTAAAAACTGCGAGCTCCATTCTCTGTCTATCCAACCTTTGCCGGAAACTTGATGGGTGACGCCATCAATAGTTACCTCGCCCAATACATTGATGAATGGTTGGCTGTAGTAATAGGAAGCCACTTTGCCATCGCTACTTTTAGTGCTGTAGCCTTGTTGACCTTGCTTTTGATATGGCGCGTTGTTGGTTAACTTAAGCGAATATCCAAATTGACCCGAGTTAGCGACCAATGTAGCTGGGAACAGGTCATCGGTCGTCGACGTCCATTGCCAATCATCGAGGTAAACACGAAACGGCGAATCGCTTACACCCGCCAGTTCAGCTTGGTCACGTGACCATTTTTCATCGGCATAGTGTTTATTTTTAGTGGTGACAGCGCTGTGCGCCATGTAAATCTGCTGACTTTGCCACGTAGTTTCCTTGGTGCTATTGCCACTTTCATGTGGTGCAGCCGCAAAGCGGAACTGTGTCCATTGCACACCTAACACATTGTCTTCTTCATCAATTAAGTTTGCGGTTAAATACCACCATTCATGACGAAAATCTGGATGTGCTTGATGGTCGGCAGGGAAGGCGATGTCGATACCTTTAACTACCGGAGAAAATTGCGCTTGATCGATTGCCGTTTCATTCTCGGTTTGTGTTTCAGTACCGAGTATCGAACCCATATTTTGAGCTGATGGTTGAGTGGACTCCTCACACCCTAAAAGGAGTAAGATGCCAAGTGTGAGAACGAAAACTCTCATTGATCGATTCATCACAACACCTCACTTTGTAAACTGGATACCACGGGTTTACTGACCAAACGCCACAGTGGAATTAAGGTCGCAAACACAGCGACTAAAATGGTGATGGCTGCGATGCTGAGTGCGTCACTCCAATTCCATACGTAATTTAAGCTCCAACCAAAGGCGCGCAGGGTAACGATGTCCGTCAACACATAACCGACCATAGCGCCGAGTGGTAAGGCGATAACCAGAGTGAAGGCGACCAGAACAACGATTTGCCCGACCACCATCGCCATCAATTTTTTCTGACTAACACCGAGCGCGTACAACCTTGCAATAGCGGCTTTACGTGCATCGAGCAACATGAAACAGGCGCAGAACAACCCTATCACCGCCACCATTAAAGTGACGCCATTAAGCGCCCGAGTGATAGCAAAGGTTTGTGAGAAGATATCTAAAGCGATCGATTTGATCTGTGCTTGATCGTAAAGCTGACTTGGGTGCAGATTGAGTTGTTGGCGTAGCTGTTCGTACACCACTTGTGGGTCGCCAGAAACTTTGATTCCCAAGCTGGTGGGTAAATCAGTAAATCCGTTTTCGAGCCATAAATTAGGTGAAAGTAACACTTCGCCATTCGGTGAGCCGTAATCGTGGAAAATCGCCCCGACGATGAGTGTTTTGTCTTGGATCGCGTCGAGCTTGAGTTGGCTTCCAAGGGACAAGCCGAGCTTCACCGCCGTAGGTTCGCTGATTGCCACGAACTCACCTTGGTAAAAGCGCGTCCAGAAATCATCAAGGTGGGATTGGAACACCATGGTTTGCTCAAGTGTGTCTTTGTCTTTAGTGCCGAGCAAAGTCGGTAAACCCTGCAAGTTATCGTCGACATAATATTGCTTATAAACGGTTTCAACATTTTCAAACTGCTCTAACGCACGTTCGACATTCGCGATTTCACCTTGGGCAGGGCTAACGTAAATATCGGCATGTAAGCGCTGTTCAAGCCATTGCTTTAACGTGGATTCAAAGCTGCCGACTAAGGTATTCATTCCGATATTGGCGGTGACAGCGAGAAGCAACGCCATCATGGCAAGGGAGAGAGGGGAGATAAGTTCACGCAGCTCAGCGAACAGATATTGTATTAACCCCGATTGGGTGCGTTTTTCGCTCCAGTTCGCTAGTACGCTGAGCGTTTTGGGCAAATACAATGGAATCGACACCACTAACACACCGAGCCATACCATGGTGAAGCGGTGATGTTCGCTCAGCCATAACCCTGCTAACGCGACAATGGTTAATATTGACCCTATAACAAACAGCTGATTTTCGTTAGACGCTTCCGGCGCTTGATAGAAACCACCATGGGAAGAGAGGGGTTGTCGCACCCGCTGTTTAAAGTGCTGCCAACACGCGACAAGCGTTGCGGCCAGCGTGAGCAGCAGTGCCTGCACTAACCATTGCCACTGCCATGTGCCGGGAAGCAGTGTTGCACCATACAGTTGCTCAAGCGTTATCGCGACGGTGGGATGTAGCCAATGGCTGAGTTGAATGCCGAGAATGAAACCAAGCGACGCGCCTAGTGTGACTAAAAGAGTCAGCTCGACTAACAGAGCTGAAAACACGATGCTTGGCGCAATCCCAGCTTGTTGAATTTGTACCAACAGCCGATTACGTTTCAGCAAACTGTACTTCACACCGTTGTAAGCGATGAACAGGCCAACCAAAAACGCCAACAGACTCATGGCGGTGAGGTTAAGGTGAAAGCTATCGGTAATTGAACCGAGATCCGTGCTTTGGTTGTTGGATATCCATTGCCCTTGCTCGCCAATAAGGCTTTGCCATTTATCCTGAGCATTGCTGTTAGTGTCGCTCTTAGTGTCAAAAATAGCGATGTAGCTCAGTTGCCCTTGTTTGTTAAGCAGTTGCTGAGCGAACCCAATATCCATCAACATTCGGCTACCTAGCTGCCATTCATCTGGTAGCACTACCACTTGAGTGAGCACTTCATCCAAAGTGAGTGTGTCTACTCCTCCCAAGTTCTGGTGTTGCGACTGGCTCATCATCACAATGGGTTCACCCGCTAAGAGTTGCGGCAAAGGTAAGGCATTGTCGAACAGGGAAATGTTTGGTTCTTTGGTTTGAGTGTTGCTTTGTTCGTCGATGCGAGCGTGACGAGATCTTGAAGTGAGGGCGGCGATCAACTCACTGCCTTGAACTGACCAACGTCGACCTTGCTCGTCTCTTACTCGCCCTTCAATAACAGGTAGCGCTGCGCTTAATCCACTTTGTCTTAAGCTGAAGTAGAGCGATTCCGGCAAATAGTTTTGCCCTGCTGGTGGAATGATAAGGTTCTGCGCTTGAGCGCTAAGTTGCTCGGTCGATTCTGCATAACTGCGCTTGGCATTGAGGTTGATGGCTTGCACCGCGACAAACAAGGTGACCGCAAGAACAATGCCGATCAGAATCGCTGCGGCTTGCAATGGTGACTGACGATAGTGTGCCGCGAATAGATTCAGAGTCAGTTTGGTATGGGTGAGCTGGTTCTGAGCGAAGCCAGTTTGCTTCATTGGATTACTCACAACGCTGCTGCTCTTGGGGTTAGATCCGCGTTCCTTAAACAACCATCATCTAACACCAATTTTGTCTGCATAAAGCTGGCGCATTCTGGGCTGTGCGTAACCAAAAGCACCGCAGTGTTGCCTTGTGTGGTGATTTCACTCAGCAGCTTCATTACCTCAATGCCTGCTTTGTGGTCGAGGTTACCTGTGGGTTCGTCGGCAAGCAATAGTTTGGGTTTATGGGCTAGCGCACGCGCTATTGCGACTCGTTGTTGCTGACCGCCAGAGAGTGCGGATACATGTCTTTCGAGTAGCTCACTGATGCCCAATGCATCAACTAAATAATCGCACCAGTCGCTCCATTTCTGTTGATTTAAATGAAGAGGGAAGGCGATGTTTTGTTTTACGTTGAGTGGGGTCAATAAGTTGAACTGTTGAAAGATAACGCCCAATTTTTGATGACGAAATCGGCTCCATTGTGGATCTTTCCAATTTGATGTGTTCTCGCCATCAAGCCACAATTCTCCACCGGATAGAGGTTCAAACCCCGCAATGATGTTAAGCAGAGTACTCTTTCCACTGCCACTCGCCCCTGTCAAAGCCACGCTTGCCCCTGTTGCCAAAGCGAAGTCGACATTTTCCAACACGCTATGAGTGTCTTTACCATCAACAAAGCTTTTGCTGGCATGTGTGAGTGTGACAATTGGGCTTTCCATTTCCTTTCCTTATAACCAAAACCTACCATCAAAAGGTGTCGTTACTTGTGGCAATTACTGAAGCGACAAGCTCTATAAAACTGTAGACAACAATTTGAAAAAGAAAGCGATTTATATCGAATAATTAATAACTTGTACTGCGAAAAGAGAGAAATAGATCAGTGTGAGGAGGAATACAGGTGTTTGTGGGAGCTTAGAGTCACCTCAGAGGCTTTCGAATTTATCGTCAGACGGTTCGTGACCACGTTTAAGTGCAATAAATCATGGTTTAACGTGTTAAAGGTTTTCTTTATGAAAGTGTGTTGGGGGAGGGGGATAGTGCTGTTTTTCTAACTTGTTAATGCCCCCAAGTTTCTTAGAGTATTAATTCTCTTGTTTTTACCCACTTTAGTTAGCCAAGTTCAACTAATCATTGTTTCATGTTTACTTGGTGGATTCTTATTACTGTCTCTGTGCAGACATTTCGTGTCCTCCCCTCTCCTGAGTTATACGCTTTGGTCTAAATAGGCAAGTATTCGCAATATCATTCAATCTATGTAAGTGGTGATTACAAGCTGTTCTAATAATTATAATTCCTTATTAATGAATGACTGTTTTTATAAGTTTCGGGCATTTGTGTTTAATAGTCCACAATATCAGTCACAAATCGGTCAATAACGGGCTTGATGGCGATTTCGTCACAGTTTTGCCATTTTTTCATTGGTAAATTAATAATCAAGCAAGCGGGAGACCATTATGAGAAGCCTACAAATTGTTGAACTAATAAATGATCAAAGAAGTGCAACCGTCGAAGAAATAGCAGAAGCCTTTAATGTTTCTGTGGAAACCATTCGTCGAGATTTAAAAAAGCTTGATGAATCGGGCGCACTTAAAAGAGTTCATGGTGGGGCTATTAGTGTTCAAGAAATTGATGAAGGTCTTTCTTTTCATGCGCGTTCTAAGGACTATATAGAAGAAAAGGAATTACTGGTAAGCAAAGCGTTAGATTATATTAAAGAAGAAATGGTAATAGGTTTAGACGCAAGTTCATCGAGTTGGTGTCTCGCTCGAGAGATTCCAAATATCAGTTGCACTATTATTACCAATTCTCTTCAGAATGTTATTGCCCTTGAAGGTAAAAGTAATATTAATGTAATTTGTACTGGTGGCAGTTATTCCGAGAAGTACAGTAGTTTCTATGGTCCACTAGCAGTGGAGACACTGGCTAATATGTCTTTGGACGTCTGCTTCTTTTCCTGCGTTGGGTTTGATTATGACTCAGGAGTTTGGGATTCAAATGAATATAACTATCAAATAAAAAGAAGTTTTATCGATATATCTGATCAAGTTATTCTAATTGCCGATAAATCTAAATACAAAAAAAGAAGTCTTCTTAAAATATGTGATAACGAATCGGTAGATGTAGTAATAACTGATTTGTAATAACGTGAAACAAAATAAACTTTAAAATAAAAATAAATAATTTAATTAATAAATAAGGATATCTTATGAATGATACTCTCAATATAAGTTCGTCTGAAACACAGAGGAATAATAAAGTAGAGGTAATACCAAAGGAAATTAAATTTGCTTTTTGGCTACTATGTTGTTGTTTTGCCATGTGGGGTTTGGCAAATAACATGACTGATGTACTTATTGCACAGTTTCGAAAAGTATTTACTTTAACCGATATGCAATCCGGTTTGGTACAAACGGCTTTCTATGGCGCTTATTTTTGTTTGGCTCTTCCCGCTGCGCTTTTCATACAGCGATACAGTTATAAAGCCGGAGTGCTTTTGGGCCTTGGATTGTTTGCAACCGGCGCACTGCTATTTTATCCCGCCGCGCAAGCAATGGAATATTTACCTTTCTTGCTGGCATTATTTGTTCTAGCTGGCGGTCTCTCCATTCTAGAAACAAGTGCCAACCCATACATATTAGCGATGGGTCCTGAAGAAACCGCAACTCGACGTCTAAATATTGCTCAAGCTTGTAACCCTATTGGTTCGATCACTGGGGTGTTAATTGGCAAATTTTACATCTTATCGCAACTAAACCCTGCAACGGATAGTGAACGTGCGGCCATGGCTGCTGACGAACTAGCGAAAATTCAATCTGACGAACTGTACGCAGTAATGATGCCCTATATGGGCGTAGCAGTTGTTATTGCTTTAATTTGGCTATTGATTCTTAAAACTAAGATGCCGGCCGCAAAGGACACAAGTACTACCGGTGAGTCTACATTTGGTCAGGCGTACCGCCGTATTGTCAAGCGAAGCCACTTCACCAAAGGCGTGTTAGCTCAGTTTTTCTATGTCGGTGCGCAAATTGGTTGTTGGTCATGGACTATTCGTTACGTGATGCAAGAAGTCGGCGGTACAGAAGCAGAAGCATCAACATACCTACTGACATCTATTGTGATTTTCTCTGTCATGCGCTGGGTTTGTGTCGCGCTGATGAAACACATTGAACCACAAAAACTACTTGCTGCTTTGGCTGCGATCGCTGCGATTTTAGTCGCTGTAATCATGGTAGTGGGTGGGTTAGCAGGAGCTTATGCACTAGTCGGTGTGTCTGCATGTATGTCTCTGATGTTCCCGACTATTTTTGGGCTATCACTGAGAGATTTAGGGTCTGATTCAAAGTTTGGTGGAAGCTTCTTAATCATGGCAATCCTGGGTGGTGCACTGCTAACCGCCATCATGGGGCAAATCTCAGATGCAGCAGGCATTGGTGCCGCATTTGTTATCCCATTCATTGGCTTCGTTTACCTAGTGTACTACGGCGCAAAAGGTTACCAAGTTAAGTAAAGAATTATCCACAGGGGCAGCATTAACCTGCCCCCTGAATTAAAGAAATAATAAGGAACATCAATGATGTCACAGTTAGTTAAAATCGGTATTCGTCCTACCATCGACGGTCGTCAAATGGGTGTACGCGAATCTCTTGAAGATCAAACTATGGGAATGGCTCAGCGCGCAGCTCATTTTATTCAAGAGAATATTCGCCATGCTAGCGGAGAGAAAGTGGAGTGTGTCCTTGCCGACTCTTGTATTGGTGGTGTAGCAGAATCTGCTGCGACGGCTGACAAATTTAAACGTGAAAATGTGGGCCTTATACTGACAGTAACACCGTGTTGGTGTTATGGCACAGAAACCATTGATATGGACCCGCATACACCAAAAGCCATCTGGGGTTTCAATGGTACTGAGCGTCCAGGTGCAGTATACCTAGCCGCCGCGATGGCAGGCCACTCACAAGTGGGTTTACCGGCATTCTCAATTTACGGCAAAGAAGTGCAAGACGCAGGAGACGAGTCAATCCCAAGTGACGTACAGGACAAGATTCTTCGCTTCTGCCGTGCAGGTTTAGCCGTCGCGTCAATGCGCGGTAAATCTTATCTCTCGATGGGCTCTGTATCTATGGGCATCGCGGGCTCTGTGGTTAACCCTGAGTTCTTCCAGAAGTATCTGGGCATGCGTAATGAATATGTCGATATGACAGAAATCAAACGCCGTTTGGATCGAGAAGTCTATGACAAGAAAGAGTTTGAACTGGCACGTGCTTGGGTACGAGACTGGTGTAAAGAAGGTAAAGATTATAACGGCACCCCTTTCACCGAAGAGCGTAAAGCAGAGGATTGGGATACCGTCATTAAGATGACCATGATCATGCGCGATTTGATGCAAGGCAACCCAAAACTTGCAGAGCTAGGCTTTGGTGAAGAATCGCTAGGACACAATGCTATTCTGGCTGGCTTCCAAGGTCAGCGTCATTGGACCGATCATTTGCCCAATGGCGATTTTTCAGAGGCCATCTTGAACTCCTCATTTGATTGGAACGGCATTCGTGAACCAATCTGTGTGGCAACAGAAAACGACGCGTTGAACGGCGTAAATATGATGTTTGGTAAGCTACTGACGGGTGAGGCTCAGGTTTTCCATGATGTTCGTACCTACTGGTCTGAAGATGCGGTAGAGCGTGTGACAGGGACCCGCCCAGATTCCGGTTTCTTGCACCTGGTTAACTCTGGCTCAGCAGCGCTCGATGGGGCAGGTAAAGCGAGAACAGCTGATGGTAAGCCGGCGATGAAACCGCACTGGGAACTGACACAAGCCGACGTTGAAGCGTCTCTAAATGCAACGAAATGGTGCCCAGCCATTGAAGAATACTTCCGTGGGGGCGGCTTCTCGTCTCAGTTCCTAACTGAAGGTGGCATGCCATTTACTATGCATCGAATCAACATTATCTCGGGTATTGGTCCAGTGCTGCAAATTGCTGAGGGGCACTCTATCGAACTGCCAGAAGATGTTCATAATACCCTAAATGAGCGCACTAACGCGACTTGGCCAACGACCTGGTTCGTCCCTCGCTTGACTGGCCAAGGCGCATTTAAATCGGTTTATGACGTTATGGCAAACTGGGGCGCTAACCACTGTGCTATCACTTCAGGCCACGTTGGCGGCGATTTAATCTCTCTCGCTGCAATGCTGCGTATTCCGGTATCGATGCATAACGTGGATAGCCAAGACATCTTTCGTCCGCATACTTGGTCTGCATTTGGTCAGGATGTTGAGGGACAGGACTATCGCGCTTGTCAGAACTTCGGCCCTATCTATAAGTAATTCAATAGGTAACTAATTTTGCCTGCCCCAACTTGGGGTAGGCCTTAAAGGGGTGAGTTATGTCGATTGCTATTATTCTTGATTGCGGAGCCACCAACGTCCGCTCTATTGCGATTAACCAGCAAGGTGAAATTGTTGCGTCGCACTATATTGCTAATGAAACGCTACAGAATGGCACTAAACATGTTTGGGATTTTCAACAGATTTGGAAAAAGCTTGTTGAGTGTTCAAAGCAGGTAACGGCTCAAATTAATTCGACGGATATTGTTGCCGTTTCTGTCACTACCTTTGGAGTGGACGGGGCGCCCTTCGATAAAGATGGAAAGCAGATCTATCCCATTATTTCTTGGAAATGTGCTCGTACCGCGCCTGTGATGAGCCAGATCTCGCAAGATATTGACCGCGATGAACTGTATTTGACCAACGGCATCGGGGATTATTCGTTCAATACCTTATTCAAGCTTAAGTGGTTGAAAGACAACGAACCAAAAGTCTATAGCAATATGGATAAGTGGGTGTTTATTTCGTCGATGTTGACACAAAAGCTGACGGGCGAATTAACAACCGATCGAACGATGGCTGGCACGTCGATGATGACGGACCTAGACAGCGGTGACTGGAATGAAGGGGTATTACAGTACCTAGAGCTGACGAAGGCGCACTTTCCTCCCATGGTTGAAGCGGGCGAAATAGTGGGTTGTTTAAAAGACGATGTCGCCTTCCTGCTTGGCATTCCAAACAGAGTTCCAGTGATTTCAGCAGGTCACGACACTCAGTTTGCTTTGTTCGGCTCTGGTGCCAAAGAGAATCAGTCTTTCTTAAGCTCAGGGACTTGGGAGATCTTGATGGCTCGTTCGCCACGTCCTCAGTTAAAACCTGACTATCTCAAAGAGGGCATGACAACAGAGCTTGATGCTAAAAATGATTTGTTTAACCCAGCAATCCAATGGCTCTCTAGTGCAGTAATGGAATGGGTCGCCAACACCTACTTTACGGATATTGCCGAGAGCAGCAGTAAATACGCGGTGATGGTTTCGGAAGGGGAAGCGGCCCCTATCGGTGCAAATGGCGTTAGGTTCGATCCATCCTTTTTACTTGGTGGTGACGGTAAAGGAAATGGTGCGATTACTGGCCTGTCCATTAATGCCACAAGGGGCGAGATATACCGCGCCGCTCTAGAAGGACTGGCCTTCAAACTCAAGAGCAGTCTGCACTATCTTTCCACGACTTGTCGCTTAAATACCGAGTGTTTAATGGTGGTGGGTGGTGGGTCTAAAAATAGACTGTGGAACCAAATAAGAGCTGACGTTGTTGGCATCCCTATCCATGTGGTTGAACAGCCTGAAGCCACAGTGACGGGGGCAGCGATGTATGCCTTTGCAGGGGCTGGGGTATTTATTGATGCCAATCATGCCCAAGAAAATATGAAGCCTGCTTACCAAGTCATCACCCCGTCTGAGAGCCGTGAACAATACGCCCAGTTATTGGAGGAAATACACAATGCTTAAAGGAATCCATCCGGCAATAAGCCCAGAACTGCTTGCCGTATTAAGTCGAATGGGGCATGGCGATGAAATTCTGTTTGCCGACGCCCATTTTCCTGCGGAGACGTTTGGATCGCATGTGGTGCTAAGAGCCGATGGCGTGAATATCGATACGCTGTTAGAGGGCACAATACCGCTATTTGAGCTCGATGTGTACTGCCAAAGCCCGCTGATCATGATGCAAGCAGTAGAGGGTGACCAGCTCGACCCAACAGTTGAATCGAAATACATGGCGGCAATCACAAAGACCACGAAAGACAAGCCTGCATTAGAACACATGGATCGTTTTGATTTTTACGACCGCGCCGAAAAATGCTTTGCAGTTGTACTGACGGGCGAAACCGCTAAATACGGAAACATCATTTTAAAGAAAGGCGTAACGCCAGCTTAAGGAAGTAATACGATGACAATAACAAGAAATGAACTAGCACAAGACATTATCGATACATGCTTAGAGATGACTAAGCTGGGATTAAACCAAGGCACCGCAGGTAATGTCTCGGTGCGCTATGAAGGTGGTTTATTGATCACTCCAACGGGTATTGAATATGAGAATCTGACACCGGAAAAGATCGTTTTTGTAAGCGAATCCGGAGAATTTGAGGAAGGCAAAATTCCATCAAGCGAATGGGCTTTCCACCTAACCTGCTACCAAGCGAGAGAGGATTGCCATGCCGTTGTTCACAACCACGCCATTAACGCGACAGCAGTGTCTATACTCAATCGTCCAATCCAGGCGATCCACTATATGGTTGCAGCATCGGGCGCGGCAGAAATACCTTGTGTACCTTATGCTACCTTTGGCTCTCCTAAGTTGGCTGATTATGTAGATGCTGGCATTCGTCAAAGTAAATCTATTCTTCTTCAACATCATGGCATGATCACCGTTGGTGAAAATCTGAAGAAAGCATTGTGGTTAGCACATGAAACCGAGGTATTGGCTGAGCTTTATCTCAAGTGTGCAGCGATTCAGCCAGACGTTCCAGTGCTTCCAAACCAAGAGATGGATCATGTACTCGATAAGTTCAAGACGTATGGATTGCGAGTTGAGAAGTAATTGATATCGGCCCGATCCGTCGGGCTCTTACCGTAAAGGAATGACTATGGTTTTTGCATTAAATTTACCAAAACTATCATTATCCGGCGTAGGTGCGGTGGCAGAATCTGTTGCAGTGTTGGACTGTCGACCCGTAAAAAAAGCAATGATAGTGACAGATAAAAACCTTATTGAATTGGGGATATTAGATTCTCTTTATTGTGCACTCGATGATAAAGGGTTCGATTATGTCACCTTTGATAAGGTCACCCCTAACCCGACCGTTAGTTTGGTTAATCAAGGTGCTGAGTTTTACCAACAGAGCGGGTGCGATTGTTTGATTGCGGTTGGTGGCGGTAGCCCTATTGATTGTGCGAAAGCGATTCGTATTGTCACATCAAATGAAGGCGAAATCACCGATTATAATGGGGTCGGCCTGGTTAAGAATAGCGGTGCGTTCTTTATTGCTATTAATACAACGGCGGGAACAGCGGCGGAGATGACGTCCAATTCGGTGATTACCGATGAGAAGAATCTCGTTAAGATGGTGATCGTCGACACCAAACAGATTCCAGATGTTGCGGTTAACGACCCATCATTGATGGTTGGTTTGCCTGCCTCTGTTACCGCTGCAACGGGTATGGATGCGCTGACCCATGCCATTGAGTCGGTTGTGACTCCTGGCGCCCATCGTTTAACACTTCCGACCGCACTCGAGGCGGTTAAGCTAATTGCCAAATGGCTGCCTATGGCAGTAAAGGATGGAGCGAACATAGAAGCTCGGTCGGCACTTGCTGATGCGCAATTTTTAGCGGGGATGTCGTTCAACTCAGCCGGATTAGGCGCGGTTCATGCGTTGTCACATCAGCCTTCGGCAACACACAACCTAGCGCATGGCGTTTGTAATGCTATCTTGCTGCCTGTGGTGAGCGCATTCAATGCTCAAACGATTCCAAGTGCGTTTAGAGAAGTAGCTGAAGCGATGGGTGGGGATACGTCTCAGTTAGACGACACTAATGCAGCCCTATTAGCGGTGGACCTGATTTGCACGTTGTCTCGTGAAGTGGGTATCCCTTCTGGGCTGGCTCATCTTGGGGTTAAGCATGCGGATATTGATGGTTGGGTTCAAAAAGCCATGGATGATGTTTGTATGGGAGGCAACCCAAGAACGTTGACCAGTGAAGACGTTTATCACCTTTACGAGTTGGCGTTATAGCAACCGTGTAGTGGTACTGTAGTGGCTGAGTGAATTTGGCCACTTGATTGGAGGTTTGCAATACTTGAAGTGATTCATAAATCACTAATTTAGGAAACTCGCTGAGAAGATTTTGTCCAACTATGAGTTGGCCTTTGCAGATCATTCATCCAATATTAACCGTTTTACTCAGTACAGATGTGGTGTTGGAAAATGGGAACAAAAACGACCTAACCACGCTCCAAGCGTTGTTAAGTCGTTATTGGTTGAGGTCAGGGGTTAATTGAGCGCTTCAATCAGAGTGATTTCGCGTTTGATTTGCTTACTCTCTTGCTCAGTCGCCTGCGCCAGTTTCTTTTCGCGTGTGGTTATGGCTGCTTGTTTGGCTTCGTCAGATTTGAACATCAGTTCTTTTACGTTGATAGAAGCGATGTTTGTGTAGCGGCCATCGTCACTGGTTGGGATTGATATGGTTTTATCATTAATCAATGATTTTACGATCTCACGCTGTTCATTGTAACGACTCTCTAAACCAGAAAGTGCCCATCGTTGTTGAGGCTTACCCTCATACTGGCCGTTCTTTTCTTCTTTAAGATACTTGATAGTCATGTTACGAATCGTGCCTGCTTCTTCTCCATACTCTGCTTCCGTATCAAAGAGTACAGGGAATGATTCACCTTCTAACACGCCGCCTTTCTTGGTTAGATGACCCATTCGATAGCTATTCATACCAATACGGAGCTCTGTTTGATCAGTAACCGGTGTGCCATCAGCAAACGCGAGGTTGGTGATGCGGGTACCTGCAGGTTGAGTGAGGTCGATGGTATAAGTCACGCCCGCGAAGAAGTCATTGGTCGAGTATTTTGATGCTCTGCGTTCAGGGTTAAAGCTGTAGGTTACATCGCCAGGTTGTACTGAGTTGAAGTAGCCCGCAGACCATTCCATGTAGGTTCTCAGCTCTTTGCCTGTCATCTGGTAGACAGTGATTTCGCCACCTGCGTATTGGTAGTTGTACGCGATGTCTTTGGCTTTGATTGGGCCAACATCGAGCTCTGCATTGTCGTTGTCTATTTGAAGTGCAATGACATTGGCTTTGGGTGCATAGAAGAAGCTCGCTTCTTGGTATAGCGCACTGATGCCTGTGTCTTGAACGTGGACTTGAGGGATACCGCGGATTTCATTTTCAGGGACTAAATCAACGCCGGTAAGCTGAGCGACAGGTCTGTTCGCCATTTCTCGGAGTTGTTTGTGATAAGGCTGGTATAACTCGTCCATATTCTCATCAGAATCTATACCTTTAATTTTATAGGTGAAGCTGTCTTTGTTGACGAGAGTGAATGTACCATCGCGCTCTTCAAATTGAAGATCAATACGAGATAGGGCTCGGCCATATTTGTCGGGCTCAGTAATAATAACGCCATTCACAACAGCCTTATCTATACGAGTGTGCATGTGGCCAGCGACGATGGCATCAAGCTCTGGGTTTGCATTGGCAATGTCGGTGACACCGGTGTCGGCAATGTCATTCTCGTTCTCAATTCCCATATGGGCAACCAATATGATGGCATCCACTTTATCATCAATCTCTTTGACGATTTTCTTCACTTCCAAGGTTGGATTAGTGAAAGTGACGCCTTCTAAACGGTTGGTACCTTGCGCAAAGACCTCCGTCATTGGGGTATCCATTCCGATCACGCCGATCTTAATGCTACCGCGTTCTAGGATGGTGTAACCAGGCAGGAATGGGTTTCCGTTTTTGTTCTTGATGTTGCCACCGAGAGACTGCCCTTTAAATTGGGTAACGGCCCTGTTGAGGGTTTTGAGGCCAAAGTCGAATTCGTGGTTACCTAAAACCCACACATCGTATTTCATGTGATTAAAGCCAAGCATCATTGGATCAACGGGCTCGTCTTTGAAGGTTTCTACGAAGTTGCCTTGGATGGTATCGCCAGCGTCGACAAGGATAATGTTAGATTGCTCTTTGCGGATCTCACCAACTTTGGTCGCGATTTGGCTCAAGCTACCACGAGTGTTGAGTTTATCTGCCGCGTAATCCCACGCCATAAAATGACCGTGGATATCTGAAGTACCCAGTATCGTGACATCGTGTATATCGCCATCAGCTGCAAAGGTGGGAAAGGCTAGAGAGAGTAGGATGGCGCTTGATAGTATGTGTCTTTTCATAAGTATGTTCACATCGTGGTTTTAAGTATGACGCTACCATATAGAATCGAGGTTATCTTATGGGTGATCAGTATCATATTTCTAATGATATAATTGATTGATGTTTCAAATAAATGTGATTCATGACCATCTCGTAACCACTTAAGTTATGGAGAAATGCACCACAACTCTTCGCTATCTTTTCAATCTTCGATTTCTTTAATCAAACTTCCTAAGCGATGGTGTATTAACAAGCACGCTTGTAAGCTGTTGAACGTCTTGCCTGTTGAAATAAACAAGGTATATATCGTCCAACTCTCACTTACTGTGGCAGTAAGATGATCTTGCCCTCTAGGCGTGTGGTTTTCGATTCAATGAGATCAATCGCGGTTTGCACTTCATCGAATGGTAGATAGCGGTCAACGTCGAGCTGAATGTCGTTTGTGATGAAGTGATCTAGCATGGTCGTGAACTTATCACGGCGAACATCTTTACCTTCTGCTTCCTCCCAATAACGCAAGAAGAAGGTGCTGAAATCGATGTGTTGGTTTTTCGCGTACTCAAAGAAGCGTGGCTCGTAAAAATCCAACGACAGCGTCCCATAGTTGATAAAGCGCCCGTTGTTGCCAAGGGTGTGAACAAGATCGGTTCCGGGTGAGCCGCCAATCGCATCAAAGGCAACGGTTGGCATAGGCAAGCCTAATGCCTTAATTTGAGAAACTAGATCAGAGTTCGCATCTATCACCCAACAGGAAGTGGCAGGGTATTGTGTCTGCTGTGATGTAACGACAATGATGTTGAAGCCGAGTGATGCTGATAACTGGGAGAAGATCTTACCGATGGCTGAACTGCCCGCGTTGATGATCAACACATCCTCTTGGGTCAGCTTGGCTATTTCTGTCGTTAGCACCCATGCGGTTAGCGCATTAATGTACAACTGACAGGCGTAGCCATTGTCTAAATGTTGAGGAATGTGGAACAGATCATCTGGTGATACATCGACATAGTTCTGCCATGTTCCACTGGTTGCCACAAGCACTCGTTGATTCACTATAAACTCAGCACTGCTGGATTCTACAATCCTTCCTACCGCTTCAAATCCCGGTACTCTCGGCGGCTGATGGCTATGTTTGTATTGGCCCACACCATAAATCGACAACAGATCACTAGGGTTGATGTTAGTCGCTTCAATTTGTACGCGAACTTTATCTTTGTCTAGTACCCCTAAAGCGACATGTTCTAACTTGAGAGATTCTTTTGGCTGACCGAAACGGAACTGGCTAATTCGGGTATTTTGCTTAGTGTCAGTCATAGTTTGGGCACCTTTATGGATTATGAGTACTGCATCGATTTTAAGTGTAGCGTGTTCATAAATAATCTTGGGTCGGAAATGTTGCTCAACATGGCTGGTGTTGGCAGACAATCGTCATCAACGTAGTCGACATAGTCTGCCGCCGAATCAAAGATTAAAATATCCAAAGCCAAACGATCCAAGCCATATCGGCCTCGGTGGATCATGTCCGCTGAAAACACCAATAAGTCACCGGCGGCTAATGGTATCTGCTTACCACCAGAGATGTCATCGCTGCTCACTTTGCCGTTTTCTTCTTGGCGAACATTGTACTCTTCTTCGTTGTCCCAACGCTTGTGTGTGCCAGGGATAAGTTCCATGCCGGGCTCATCAAAAAGGGGCACTCGCAGATGCAATACCTGGGTTTCCATGATGACTTTCATCTGGTCATCAATGTCGTAGTCGTATTGACAGTCACGATGCCAGAAGTCTTTTTGCTGCGGGTTTACTGGGTTGAAGAACAGCTGTGTATTCATGAATGCCGGCTTGTTCGGAATCACCGCATCAACCACATCCATCACTTGTTTCGAGCTGATGAAGTCGAAAAGCACGCTTCTATCGTCGGCAGGCAAATACTCGCTTCCCGTAATTAAAGACGAGTTAAATGCTTCTTCTTTATAGAATTCTTCGTTGTCTGCTTTCCATGATTCATGAAATTTCAGCACGACTTTTCTAAGCGATGCAATTTGAGCTTCATTGAAATAATTTCTGATAACAAAGTAACCATGTTCGTCGTAACGGTCACTTAATTGTTGGCTGTTTTCTACCACTGACTACCTTCGTTCATTCTTTGCTGTATAATAACTAAGGTCAACAGCCCCTAGAGATTTCTTGGGCGCATAATGCCAGACAGTTGTCATTCAACCAAGTAACGAGTGAAGAAGCCTGTAGATTCGGTGATGTTATGAAGCAATATTGAGGGCGAGTGTTACATGCCTATCCACATCATGGACTCATGCGACAAAAATCTCCGCATATGTGATCTACCCCCTTTTTTTATAAAATGAAAAGATTCATATGGTGAATGTTTTTGTGGTTTGCATGATTATTGACCATGTTGAAATTTGGTTGCGTATGGAAGATAGAAAATCATGGATGGTTTTTCGCTGGATATGAGAACACTTAATTTTATTATTATTTTGTTCTCTTTCATTTACTGCATTGGCTTGTTGCTGTTCCAATTTACCCAACAGTCCATTAAAGGGCTTTCAATTTTTTCCATTTCAATATTTGTTATCGGAAGTGGGCCGTTGATGTTGAGCCTAAGAGGGGAACTCCCTGATTGGATCACTGTTATTGGCGCCAACATGGTCATTGCGCTTGGTTTTCATCTCGCCTTGTATAGCTTATGTCTGTTTCGAGAATACTCTCTCAAATGCACCTACCTCAGTAGTCTAATGATGTTGGCTCTTTTGCCATGTTTTATTTACTTCACGTTCTATGAGCCTTCCATAAAGGCTCGAATTATCCTCATTAGTTTATATTTGGCCTTTGTTACTCTTTGCACTGCCTTTGTGGTGTTAAAGGGTCAACGTGATGACTTGACCCTAGCAACTCGAATGATGGCCTTGTCATTTACGATATATGGCGGGTTTATGGTTTTTCGAGTTGTGGTGACACTATTTTCCGCTGAGCTCCAGGATTTCATGGCGGCCACTCTCATTCATCAACTTGCCTTTTTAGTGAGCATCGTTCTTATTGTGTCGATGAGCTTTACAATGCTTTGGCTGATTAACGCAAGGTTGCTTAGTTCTATTCACGAGCTGTCCTACAGCGATCCTCTAACGGTACTGGGAAACCGCAGAGCATTAGATGAGATGGTTCCAGTTATCATGAAGCAGGCGGAAACTGCACCTGTTAGTGCCATTATGATGGATATTGATAATTTTAAGTCGATCAATGACCAACACGGACACATTGTAGGTGACCTCGTGATCAAGTCTTTTGCTGAAATGGTTCAAAGTGCGATAAAAACATCGCCTAAAGCCAGTGCGTTTCGTTTTGGCGGAGACGAGATAATGATTTTATTGCCTAATGTCGATTTCCAACAAGCTCAGGTTATTGCTTGTAAGCTGCGATTATCTATTTCAGAGGTATCAGCAGTACAAGAACATGAGATGTTTCTGACATCGAGTTTTGGTGTTGCTCAGCTTCACCCGCATGAGAGTTGGAATGGGTTTATTAGCCGAGCCGACAAAGCGTTATATCAAGCGAAAACAAACGGTCGCAATATGACTTCAATTTGTCCTAGTCATATTAACGAGCTCGTCACTGCCACATAACCAATACTGCTGCGATAGAAAGCAAGATGAGCGCAAGAATGTCTTTGCGCGCGATGCTTTGCCCTAACCAGAAATAGGATATCAACACCATGAAGATCACTTCGACTTGCCCGAGTGTCTTTACGTACGGCACGGCTTGAAGCGACATCGCGCTAAACCAACCCAGAGAACCGATAACACTCGCTAAGCTTGTCATGATGACTAGTTTCGACTTCTTGAATATCAGGCGCAGCGTGTCGCGTTCTCTGAAAAAGAGATACGTACAGATAATCACTGTCTGAAGGGAAATGACGAGGAACAGCACCCAAGCAGCGCTATGAGGGAAGGGCAACCCTATGCTCAAACTTGCTTCCCGTACCCAAAGAGATGTTAAAGCAAAGGCGGTGCTACACGTCATACCTAATAAGAACACTTTCGGGGACAAGCTTCGCCAGCCAGAAGCGCTACTCATGATTAGCACGCCTAAAGTACCAATAAGTACGCCGACCCAACCTGTTAGTGTCAAAGCAGTACCAAAAAACAATACGGATAGCACAGCAGATACGGGGGCTTCACACTTGGCTAAGCCTGCGCCTATCGCATAGTTTTCGAGCTTGAACAGCATCACCATTAAGCCGGTCGCGAGGATCTGCATGATGGCGGCAGCAACAATATAGAAAACAAACTCACCCGAAAAATCCGGTGCGGATACGGGCTGCCATTGATAGAGGGCGCAGAGGTAAATAAGGGCGATAGGGCTAGCCCAAATAAATCGCGCTAACGTTACGCCAGCCACGCTCATGGTGCCACTTAATTTACTTTGAAAGGCATTGCGCCAAGATTGGCTAAAGGCAGCAAGGAGAGTAAAGGCTATCCAACTAAAAGACATGACGCGTCCATGTGTTATGTAATTTGCTGATTATATTAACAAATAAAACCAATATAAGAAGCGACTTGTTCTTTTAATAAGCAATAGTCAGTTGCGTGAATCGCTCGGTTTTGAAGAATATTCGGTCTTTAAAACTTGCGCTGTAAACCTTAACGGCTTCATTTACTTGTCACTCGACATCAATCGATTGTTTAGAAAATCGCTTCTTTTCTGTTCTTGAAGTAGAACAGCGCGCTGATCAAAACGAACAGTAAGGTGAAGTAATAGAAAAAAGAAGACAGTGAGGCCAAGAAGGCAAGGTTCTGTTCTATTTCTTGTTCGGTGTAGCCCTGAGACACCAACTTATAGTAGTAAGCGTACAAGATACCGATCAGACCGTATCCGAGGTTAAACATCAAACCTTTGAAACTAAGAACGGTGGCTCTGTTGTGTGATTCGGTTTTTTTATTCAGGTGGTAGCTGATGAAAATGTTCATCGTCATGATGATAAAGATTAATACTAGTGCCGGAATGACTCCGTAAATCGACCAACCTAAACTGATCCAGTAATAAGTCGCCATGCTTGCCAATCCCATAACCACAATGAAGGTTTTAGCCTCCATACTCTCTGCTAATCTTCGGCTTTGTCCTGCCAATATAATCTTAAGCAAGCTGATACCCGCACCAATAAAACCAAAGTAGATAATTGGAATATCAATGGCCAGATAGTATTGGCTGTTCATGGTTAGGAACATGCGTGAGGTGTGTTCGAATAGGCTGTAGTAGAGCAAGATGAACAGCACGTAAGGCGTAGCGAATACCCATTTACCCGCATCGATCGTCAATTTAAGACTTGAGATGGTGGTTGCCAATTTGGTTTGGTCGCTTGGCATCACCTTTTTCTCTTCGCGCATATTAATCGCGGCATAGATGGCGATCATCGCTACAAATAGGGTGGCGAACACAGGAATACGCATCAGGTCTTTAGTGCTTTCTGGTTCGGCTAGTCCAAGGAAATGAAAGATGTTCGTCATAAAATTCACGTCGTACATCGCCGCACCAATTAGTGTGACAAAGATACCGACCGTTGAGGCGACACGAAGCTGGATTTGCAGCACTCGCGGCCACAACTCTTCATTGCCTTGTTCTTTTAAGGTGTCGTAAGCCAATGCCTCGTCAGCACCGCTGGCCAGTGCCATCGCTAAGCCACTGAGAATCCGGTTAATCAGAAAAACAATGAACACCAAGTCTGGGTTTCCGGTTGGTACGAGCGCTATCATGGCGATCTCAACAAACATCACAATCGAAGACAGCACCACCAGTTTCTTGCGGCCTAAGGTATCGGCGAATGCACCCGACGGTACTTCAGCAAGCACAATGGTGGCCGCCCAAACTACATTGAGCATCGCGAATTGAGACAGGGTTAACCCGTAATCTAAATAAAGTAGGGTGAATATAGGGTAGTAAAAACGCGCAAAGTAGCTGCTTCTAAACATCAAGAAGTAGCGGACATTGGGAATGTTAAGGATCTCTTTGAGCGTCATGATAATTTCAGTAATTTAGATAACACATTATTATGTATAACCCTTTTACTCTTTTAAATCATGGAATTGTTGCCAAATCCCTAAAATATCTGGTTTGGGTGATCTTCGAACTCATTGTTCATAGTGGGTTATAGGTTTCTCGTCTTCAAATCACTTTCCCCTATTCATTTAGTTTGTGGTGCCGTTTCACTTGTTCGACTGATTTTGGTGCAAGATCGAACTTCTACAACGTCGCTCTCGTATTTACATCTTATTGTATGATTTAATTATTGGTAATAACGATACGCAATGAATCCAATGTAATTGAGGAAGCGAGCATGATCTTAGAGTCATTCAGTCTGGAAGGTAAAGTAGCGATAGTGACGGGCTGTAACACGGGGCTTGGGCAAGGTATTGCATTAGGCCTAGCGGAAGCCGGTTGTAAGGTTGTCGGTGTTAACCGAACAGAGCCTGAAGAGACTATTGAGAAAATGAGTGCAGCAGGTCATTCGTTCCTAAACGTGAGTGCTGATCTTCTCGAGCAAGCGTGCATTCCAGGGGTTATAGAGCGCACTTTGGCTGAGTTTGGCCAAGTCGACATTCTCGTGAACAATGCAGGAATTATTCGCCGCCAAGATGCTATTGAGTTCTCAGAGCAAGATTGGGATGACGTAATGAACGTGAACACCAAGACGGTGTTCTTTATGTCTCAGGCTGTTGCAAAGCAATTTAAGGCTCAAGGTACTGGCGGAAAGATCATTAACATTGCATCGATGCTCTCATTCCAAGGTGGCATTCGAGTTCCTTCCTATACGGCTTCAAAAAGTGCTGTGATGGGCGTGACACGTGCGATGGCGAACGAATGGGCGCGCGACAATATCAATGTGAATGCGATAGCACCCGGTTATATGGAAACGAACAATACTCAAGCTCTGCGTGAAGATGCTGAGCGCAATCAAGCGATTCTTGAGCGTATTCCGGCTGAGCGTTGGGGTAAACCGCAAGATATCGCAGGTCCTTGTGTGTTCTTAGCATCATCAGCATCGGATTACATTAATGGCTATACCATTGCTGTTGACGGTGGTTGGTTAGCACGCTAGTTGGTTTTTTATTCTAAATTTTGAGTTTGCAGCAATCTTGCAGGAGAAGATAAATGAAAATCGCTTTAATGATGGAAAACAGTCAGGCAGGTAAAAATGCCATGGTTGCAGCTGAGCTAGAGTCAGTGGCGGGTGGCATTGGTCACGATGTTTTCAACTTAGGTATGACCGACGAGAATGATCACCACTTAACGTATATCCACTTAGGTATCATGGCCAGTATTCTGATCAACTCAAAGGCTGTGGACTTTGTTGTGACGGGATGTGGAACAGGGCAAGGTGCTTTGATGTCACTGAACCTGCACCCGGGTGTGGTTTGTGGTTACTGCCTAGAGCCATCAGATGCTTTCTTGTTTAACCAAATCAACAACGGCAATGCTCTCGCTCTCGCTTTTGCTAAAGGCTTTGGCTGGGCAGGTGAACTCAACATTCGTTATATCTTTGAAAAAGCGTTCACAGGCGAGCGTGGTAATGGGTATCCACTAGAACGTGCAGAACCACAGCAACGTAATGCAGCAATTTTGAATGAAGTGAAAGCGGCGGTGGTAAAAGATAACTTTATTGATTCTCTGAGAGCTATCGACCAAGATCTAGTGAAAACAGCGGTTGGCAGCGAGCGTTTCCAACAATGCTTCTTTGAGCATTGCCAAAACCAAGAAATCGCTGATTATGTTCGTTCACTTTTAGATTAATTAGAGCGTTTAGTTCTGATAGAGCCAGCCTTGTTCGGCTGGCTTTTTGATGAATAATTAAAGCAATGTAATGAGACAAACAGTAATCAACTGGCTAAATTGCGATTCGTGTTTTCCTGCATCTACTCTTCATCTTCGGTTTCTTTGGAAGCATTTGAGGCACAGCCTTTCTCTAGCCAGTTATCGAGCACGCGTTGCAGTGCCTTCAAAGAGGTTGGCTTCTCTAGGCGACCATCCATCAGTTTGCTGATCATATCTAACTCGTGTTGTCCTGATTCGCCAGATAAAGCAATGATTGGCGTTTGAGGAGAGCGTGCCTTGATGATTTGGCTTGCGTCAAAACCATTCATTATCGGCATTTGTACGTCCATTAAGATCAAATCGACCTTGTGTGTTTTGAACAGCTCGACGGCATTCTCGCCGTTTTTAGCTTGTAAGCTATTTACGCCAAGTCGACTCAGGTACATCTGAACAAGCGTGCGTTGCACTTCTTTATCATCGACGATAAGCACGGTTGGAGCCAAATGGTTCTCTGGGGTTAGCGTACTTGTTGGCTCTGAACTTTGCGTTTCCGCTTGGTTATCTGGCTTAACTTCTGCGTTGGGTTTGTTTTCAGTTGTGGTTTGATTACTTTTCCAATCATTGAAGTAAGGCGTACGAAGTGCGTCTGCTTTGGGTGCATTGGGTACTACCGGGAAGTACAGGTGGAACTCAGTAAACTCCCCAAGTTTAGAGTGGCACTCAACTCGGCCGCCAAATGAACGCATCACACGTTGGCAATAGCCAAGCCCTAGGCCGCTACCACCGCTTTTTTGGTAAGAGAAGAAGTCATCAAAGATCTTATGTGCAATGGCTTCGTCAATGCCAGGGCCGGTATCTCGGAATATCAGAACGTTCTCGTAAGGCCCTGTGTTGGTGCTGATCTCAATTTGGCTTTCTGGATAAGAATCAAAGTAATAGATTGCATTACGTATCAGGTTGAAAATAACGAAATTGAATAAGGTTTCATTGAGCTTTGCTACAAAATCAGCGTGTTGTGGTAAACGAATGCGTTCAATGATCTTTTCATTCTCAAAACCATAGTGGCTTACGGCTTGATCTACGGCTTTGTGGATAGAGGTCATGGCCACAGGGCCGTGTTCAGGCGTACTGTCACTGACTTCGCGCAGGATGATATCAATCAGTTGTCGCCCGCGTTGAATCGCCGCTTGGCCATTCTCAATATCCTTTAGGATTTGTTTAGCTGGGGCTTGGTTATCAATGTGCTGTTTTAACACCTCAAAATGCAGCTGCACTTGAGCCAGCGGGTTACGCATTTCGTGTGCGATAGAATTAGCAAGCGCGCGACTTTGGCGAATGCGTCTATCGGCTTCAATGGTGCTTTGTACACGAGTTAACAAGGTTTGCAGTGCAGAGATCTCTTCGTTAGAGAACATCTTATCGTTGCTCTTATGTGATGAGACCAATAAGTGCGTGACCGATTTCCCCTGACCAAATAAAGGCATCACCAAAGCGGTGTCGTTTGAGCTCATCTTGTCATATAGGGCTTTTATCGAGCGCTTGGCTGGTGCGGTGTAATCAAGCTCCTGAGACAGCTCATCGAACACTAAAACGGACTTGTTGGTAGACAGGTAATCTTCGTAGAAGGTTTCGTTGTAGTTGCTGTTCACCAGACGCAACTTGTCTTCGGGAATCTGCAATAGGCTACCTAATCGACGCATTGCATCATCAATCGACAGCTTGAAATCGTCTTCTAGTGAGAGGATCTGTTGTACTGGCGTTTTCTTGTTTCCGTAGACAAAGAACGAGGCGTAGTGGCTTACGCGCTTGTAGAGAACATGCCACGTGATGCCGATAATCGCGCAGATTGGGATAGCAACAAGCCATTGACTGTCGTCTGTCAGCGGGATAAATATCGCGCCAAAAGGGATCACCAAAATAGCACAAACCAACATCGCATTTAGGCTCATGTACGCCAGGTATTTCACGCTGTAGAAGCGCGAGGTCAGCAGGGCATAGCCAACGAACAACATTTCACTTATCGACAAAGCTGGTGGCAGCCAAGTGAGCGAGAAATCACGCAAGAAGTAGGTCATGCCTAGGTGGATCGTCGCAGTAGACAGCATAAAGACTAAAATGCCGGCGATCATATAGTTGGTTTTGGCTAAAGTTAGCTTGCTGCTGTTGGCGCGCATGGCCACCAGGTTGAGTAGTGTTAGCACTACAAAGCTAATCATCCCAATAAAGAAGTACGGCGTATGCGGGCCAAACTCAATCACGAACTGGCTTGGGCCTGCAATGGTGACGTGTTCAACGGTTAACCCCGGACTTAAATTGATAAAGAAGGAGTAGACGGTCAGGGTGACGAAAATGGCTTGCTGCCACACATGAACCTTACCATTACGTTGTTCAGCGGCGAGTTTGCACGAGAAGTAATAGGCAAAGGCAAACGCAAAGAACGAGGCGAGGTTGGCAAACTTTGCGGCGAACACGGCGGCCGAGGCCCCAAGTTCCGGTAATAAGTCGGTATGGAAATAAGCGTTACTGCTGATCCACGCAACAATGCAGATCGAATACGCGATGTAAGGGGCATGGTGTGTCCCTGCGATCACTTCGTTCTTCTGTTTCAGGCGATAGCAGTAATAGAACAACCACATGACAACCACAGCCACGGTTGCAAGCAGTGTGATTGCTTTTGCATAGATGATCGCCTCTAGGCCGAAATCAAACATGTTCATCCTTTTTCACCGAGCTAGTTTTTCCTGCCGAGCGCGACTTTTCTAATGACTTTCTGCTTTCTCGCACTGCGCGTTTGTAGCTTCGAAAATCGACATTATTGAACGCTTTTACCATCATCTCAAAATTCCAGAATCCACGATAAATTGTCGTGCCATCGTCATTTAATTCGCAATATCCAGAATGGAAGTATGCATTGGAATCAATGGTTTGATAAAACTGAAGCATGAAAGGTTGCTCGATAATAGTGAAGCCAATCTTATAGCCTATTTGGTGTAACACACTCATCAGCTCTTTTTGAGAAAGGTAGAGGAAATAGAGCTTTTGTTGGGTATTGCCACTGACTGTCAGACGTAACACCTCACACAGGGCATCTTTGTCGGACAATTGTAACTGGAATTGTTGGTCAAATTCTGGGAGAGAGTAACATTTTGACAGTGTAGGCGGTGTGAAAAGTTGTAACCCTGCGAGTTCATCGTAGCCGTAATTGGGTAAACAGTATTGCCATTGCTCATTGCTGAACGGCGGTGCGTAACTTAGCCAAGTGTCATTCTTAGACCAGTCTTGAATCAGCGCAGAGGAAACCAGTGTTGGAAAGGCTTCATCGACTGGATGCTTGAGCAGAATAAAATGCTTACCTGCCTGAGAAAGGTGTAATAAAGGCAGCATCTCAAACCATTTCTCGCCCTTGATGAACACCTCGAGATTGCTTAAAGCAATGGCATCGCTGATTGGCATTCCTTGTGGGTGACTCGGTGTTTGTACCAAAAGTGGCTCATGTTCTATCTGTTCGATGATCGCACCGTAATAAGCACTGTCATTGATAGGGAGGTCGACATGAGAAATGGAGCTTGGATTTAATGGAGATTTTGCTTTGATCGCAGCAATTTCACACTCACACCAGAAATCTAGCCAATGCATATAGCACTGCCCTACAGCCTGCTCTAGAAGAGCAATCTCTGCAGATAGTGTATTTGGATAGCGCAGAATCAGATCGCGGTAGTCCATCACCTCAAACAATACAGAGTAGCTTTTGTTTTGATGCTCTGGGAAAAGCAATTCTAACTGGCTTCTACGATATTCAGTCACGTTTTGAAAAAGCTCAGTGCGCTCATGTGGCTGATAAGTGTTGATGACGAGCTCTATCAGCGCTCGCTGTTTTATTTCGATAGACAGACTGCTAGCCAACAGTGAGCCTAAAGACGACGTTAATTTCATGTTTAACCTAGCCTAGGTTTATATAATTATTTTTATTTGATCTGCACTATCTATAGGACACTGATTTTAGGTATGTGTTTGAAGTTACGTTACTTTGAGAGAGCCAATCGTAACTTTACTTGTGTCCATGTTGTGAGAAGTAAGTTGCATAATCGGGTGAGATTTTACTACTTGCACCCACCCTTAACAATAAAGATTTTCCATATTTGAATGAATTCACAGATGAACAAAGTACATTATTATCAACAACTTGTAGGGCTGGTTCACAGTTTTAAAATCAGACATGATTAAGCCGAGCATAAACTTTTGAATTTATAAAATAATCTCAAATATCTATTTTTTGAACCAATATCATAATCCAAATCAACATGAGCTCATCTTATTAATTACGGCGTGAATGTATTTGGTGTAAGATATGTAATTAACTGATGCATTATATCTGTCTTATACTCGCTTATTCTCTCGCTACTCATTTTAATGATTTAAATATCAGGTGGATAAAAGCAGAGCTCCAGTGCTCGTCTTGTTTTCCTGACAATCTCCTGTGTTTATAGAGTAGTTACACCATAATCTCTGATGAAGTGATGACATTCGAGGTTTAAGCTTGCCTGCATATGAAACATTATTGCGAGTAATCCCTCGTAAATGATTGAGGTAGAGAGAATTTATGAAGAACGTACGATTAACATCATTACTTGGAACAGCAACCTTGTTTAGTGTCGTGGCGTTAGCTGGGTGTAGTCAGAAATCAGAAGTACCAACTCAACCGCAAGAGAATGCGAACCCTATCTGCAGTACTAAAAACCTGACGGGTGGTTGGTCGCAAAGTGAGATTACACCAGAAGCTAAGCAAGCTTTAAACGCAGTTCTTGGTCAAATGAACACTTCAGCTGAGCTCAAGCAGATCTTGAGTGTGCGAACTCAGGTTGTCGCGGGTTTGAATTACGCTATTGAGTTTGAAATGGATAATGGTGAAGTGTGGAACACCATCGTTTACCGTTCTCTACAAGGTGACATCGAAATGACGCAACCTGCACAGAAAGGTCTTCTGTGCTCATAATCTAGATGCGTCTGTATCTTGTGAGATAGGCTTATAGCAAATAAAAATGTCTCCGTATTGGGAGCCATTTTTGTTTTTAAGAAGACTGATTTGTTGAACGTTTTCAGTCGGCCAACTCGGGCTCAGCTAACTCCTGAACACAAGCACGGCTGATGTCTTCATCAATGTAGGCCATACCGAGTTTATTGAGGTAGTCCATGCGATCAGCAGTGCGAAGCTCGATGTCGGGGCCTGCAATGTTATTGGCTTGATAAATTTCAGTGAGGTGAGACATGAATTGCTCGCCCACACTCATCATCAATAGACTCATTGCTCCTACGTCCGGTCTTACTTTGGTGCGTTGCTTTTCAGATAGGTTTACCGCTAGTACGATAGGTTGTTCTTCACCTTCGAATCGAACGCCTCGCTCACGAACGGTTTGTTGAGCCCAGTAGTACGCCAGTTCTTTACTCTGAGTGAGAAACACTGGCTCAACCGATTCGGTATAGTTGTTGCCGATGGTTGCCATAGTTTTTGAAGCTGCTTCGTTGAGCGCTTTGTCTCCAGAACGTTTTAAACCTTGGCCTTGAATAGAAGCCAATAAAGCGGAAGATGTGCCGTGATACCAAGTATCACCCGTCGCGAAACCATTCTCTGATAACAGTGTTTTTGCATCTTGTAGGTGTGTAGGTATTGAAGTCATAGGCACTCTCAAAAAATAAGAATCTTAACAAATAGGAATCTGAACAAATACGTATACAGTTAGCTTAAACAGAAGTTGTTCGGTTAACCGTGGTGTGGAACACAAATCTGAGGCTTTGAGATAAAGCTGGCAGTACAAGCTTTATCTCAAAGCCTTCCCCCGGATCTTACCTAAGTAAGAGAGAAGGACGGGGGAGGCTTTAGCGTTAGCGATTAATCAAATTGGTTCGATGTATTCGCTTCACCTGCAGCTTTTAGTGCGTTCTCACCAGCAAAGTACTCTTTGTGGTCATCACCCATGTCAGAACCAGACATGTTTTGGTGTTTAACACATGCGATGCCTTGGCGGATTTCTTTACGCTGAACATTCGCAACGTAACCTAACATGCCTTGGTCGCCGAAGTACTCTTTCGCTAGGTTGTCAGTAGACAGCGCAGCAGTGTGGTAAGTCGGTAGCGTAATCAAGTGGTGGAAAATACCCGCTTCACGTGATGCGTCTGCTTGGAATGTACGGATCTTCTCGTCAGCGCTTGCAGACAGTTCAGTTTCATCGTATTCCGCGCTCATTAGGCTTGCACGGTCGTAAGCTGAAACATCTTTACCTTCTGCTACCATCGCATCGTAAGCTTGCTGACGGAAGTTTAGCGTCCAGTTGAATGATGGAGAGTTGTTGTAAACCAGTTTCGCATTAGGGTGTACTTCACGTACGCCGTCCATCATCTCTTTGATTTGACCGATGTGTGGTTTCTCAGTCTCAATCCAAAGTAGGTCAGCACCTGCATTGATTGCTTCGATACAGTCAAATACACAACGATCTTCACCAGTACCTTGGCGGAATTGGTATAAACCTGAAGGTAGACGCTTAGGTCGAACTAGCTTGCCGTCACGGTTGAAACAAACATCGCCTTCAGCCATATCAGCAACATCAATCTCTTCAACATCTAGGTATGAGTTGTAGATGTCACCTTGGTCGCCCGGCTCTTTCACTACGGCGATTTCTTTTGTTAGGCCAGCACCTTGTGAATCGGTACGAGCAACGATGATGCCGTTGTCGATGCCTAGCTCAAGGAAAGCGTAACGAAGCGCACGAAGTTTTGCGTGGAAGTCAGCGTGTGGAACCGTTACTTTGCCGTCTTGGTGACCACATTGTTTCTCATCGGCTACTTGGTTTTCGATTTGTAGACAACAAGCTCCCGCTTCAATCATCTGCTTAGCCATTAGGTAAGTCGCTTCTGCGTTACCGAAACCAGCATCGATATCGGCAATGATTGGCACTACGTGTGTCACGTGGTTGTCGATTTTGTCTTGAATACGGTCTTGTAGGTTCACATCGCCTGCTTCACGCGCAGCGTCTAGCTCACGGAATAAACCACCCAGTTCACGAGCATCGGCTTGGCGTAGGAATGTGTATAGCTCTTCTACTAGGCCAGCAACGGATGTTTTCTCATGCATAGATTGGTCTGGAAGTGGACCAA
Organism: Vibrio sp. 10N.222.55.C6; assembly: GCF_041473395.1. Lineage (NCBI taxonomy): Bacteria > Pseudomonadati > Pseudomonadota > Gammaproteobacteria > Vibrionales > Vibrionaceae > Vibrio > Vibrio sp. 10N.222.55.C6. The sequence goes on along the minus strand of NZ_JBFRSD010000001.1, from coordinate 217,538 downwards.
AGTCAGAGCGAAGTGCAGCAACCATCCAGCCAGAAAGGTATAGGTAACGACGGTCAGTCTTGCCATCAAAGTGCTTCTTAATAGAAATCAGCTTTTGTTGGCCGATGAAACCATGCCAGCAACCCAGAGACTGAGTGTATTGAGAGCTGTCTTCGTCGTAAGCCGCCATGTCTGCACGCATGATATCTGCCGTGTATTGCGCAATATCCAGACCTGTTTTGAATTTGTTTTGAGCTCGCATACGAGCAGCAGATTCAGGGTTAATTGCATCCCATGGAGCACCAGCAGCGCTTTTTGCAACTTCAATCATTTCGATATCTTGTGTAATTTGCGACATAACTATTCCTTAGTTTCACGTGGACATGTTGGCCAATTTGGCGAGGTCATTTGATTTGGATTAAATCTAACCATGGACAAATAATAATCATGTATGTGATAATTTTGTTAATTTATAGTTATTATATTCGGTATTTTTCTTATGAATATTGCTCGTATAGACCTTAATTTACTTGTGTATTTAGACATGTTGCTACGTGAGAGAAACGTTACACGAGCAGCAAATCAATTGGGTATTACTCAGCCTGCCATGAGTAATGGCCTTCGCCGATTGCGTGATCTGTTTGAAGACCCGCTATTAGTAAGAACAAGTGAAGGGATGATACCGACCGAACGCGCGCATAAGTTGCAGCCACTGATTCGAAACATCTTGGCGAATGTAGAGAAGACACTGCAACCGACCACAGAGTTTAATGCAGAAGACAGTGAACGCGTGTTTCGTATCATGGCGAGTGACTATGCAGAGTCGACCATTATTCAACCTCTTCTGAAAAGGTTAAGTGAGATAGCACCGAAAATACGACTGGATATCATGACGCCAAGTGACGTGAGTTATCAGGATGTAGAGCAAGGTACCGTTGATATAATTATCAACCGATTTGACGATATTCCTCAGTCGTTTCACCAGATGAGCCTCTGGCACGACGGGTTTTCTTGCCTATTTAGTTGTGATAACCCAATAGCCGACAACTTCGATATTTTGTCTTATCTAAAGGCGCAACATATCTGGGTAAGTAAGACCGGAATGGGAACCGGAGTTGGGATCAACCCAAGCGAAGCGCAAAAGCTCGGTTGGATAGATGAGGCATTAATGCGCATCGGTAAAACCCGTAACATCACGGTGTTTACTCGACACTATTTGTCGGCGATTCTCTTCGCTCAGCAGAAGAACCTTATCCTGACTATTCCTACCAAAGCAGCTCAACTGCAGCGCAATAATCCTAGATTGTTGATCAAGCCTGCGCCATTTGCGATTGAACCCTTTGAGGTGAAGATGGCGTGGAGTCCATTGTTACAAACCAATCCAGACCATCAGTGGATGCGTCGTTTGATTAAAAGTGTCGCTAACGAAATCGAGAGTGGAGTGACGGAATAACATAGTTTGTAGGGTATTTTTTATATGAATATCCAATATAACCGGCATAAATTAGCTAAATTCATGTCCGTTAAGTAAGTTTAAATCAGTAAAGTAAATTTGAGCTAGTCACGAAAATTTATTGAGTAGCCATCAATTAGTTTGAGAGAGATTTTATGAGCAGTCGTATTCAACAGGGAAGCTTGAACATTGATAGCACCCTCTACCAATTAATTAATGAGCAGGTGATTCCTGGAACAGGCATTGTCGCTGAAGACTTTTGGCAATCATTTGCAACCATTCTTGAAGATTTGGCGCCAAAAAATCGCGCATTGCTTATCAAGCGTGAAGATCTTCAACATCAAATTGACGTTTGGCACCAAGAGCGTGCCGGGCAAACGCTAGATCCTGTAGAGTACAAACAGTTCTTACAGCAGATCGGTTATTTGGTTCCTGAAGGCGATGACTTTCAAGTGACGACAGCCAGCGTAGAACCTGAGATCGCAACACAAGCAGGGCCGCAGCTTGTGGTGCCAATCATGAACGCACGCTTTGCACTTAACGCAGCCAATGCGCGTTGGGGCAGTCTATATGATGCGCTCTACGGAACGGACGTGATCAGTGAAAGTGATGGCGCGGAAAAGGGCGGAAGCTTTAACCCTGCTCGTGGCGCTAAAGTAGTGACTTATGCTCGTGAGTTCCTTGATGATGCAGCGCCATTAAACGGTGTCTCTCATAAAGACGTGACCAAATACAGCATCAGTAACGCTAGCATCGGCAATAAGCTCATAGCGACACTCGATAACGGCGAAGAAGTCACTCTCATTGATAGCGACCAGTTCATTGGCTATCAAGGTGACGCAAGTTCCCCTTCGTGCATTCTTCTTAAACACAATAATCTGCACATCGAAATTCAAATTGACCCAAGCGCACCGATTGGTAGCGTTGATGTGGCGGGTATTAAAGATGTGTTGGTCGAAGCTGCCCTAACAACCATTATGGATTGCGAAGACTCGGTTGCTGCAGTTGATGGTGAAGACAAAGCATTGGCTTACCGTAACTGGTTAGGCTTGATGAAAGGTGATCTGCAAGAATCACTAGAGAAAAACGGCAAAACTATTGTTCGTAACCTTAATCCCGATCGCCAATACACCAGCGTGACGGGTGGTGAGATTTCACTAAAAGGCCGCAGCATGTTGTTCATCCGTAATGTCGGCCACTTGATGACTAACCCTGCGATTATTGATGCCGAAGGTAATGAAGTGCCTGAAGGCATTATGGATGGCATGATCACTTCGTTAATTGCGATGCATGATTTAAAAGGCAACAGCGCGTACCAAAACTCGACTGCGAACAGTATCAACATCGTAAAACCTAAGATGCATGGCCCTGAAGAAGTCGCCTTTACTAATGAATTGTTTGGCCGTATTGAAGATGCATTAGGGCTAGATCGATTCACGATAAAAGTCGGCATCATGGACGAAGAGCGTCGTACTTCGGTTAACCTTAAAGAATGTATTCGTGCAGCTAAAGATCGTGTTGTGTTTATCAACACAGGTTTCTTAGACCGAACGGGTGATGAGATTCACACCAGTATGGAAGCGGGGCCTTTTGCTCCTAAAACACAGCTGAAAACCATGACTTGGATTGGCGCATACGAAGATCAAAACGTTGATCTTGGCTTAGCTTGTGGCCTGCAAGGTAAAGCCCAGATTGGTAAAGGTATGTGGCCAGAGCCGGATAATATGGCGAAGATGATGGACGCGAAAATCGGACATCCACAAGCGGGTGCCAATACCGCTTGGGTTCCTTCTCCAACCGCCGCGACTTTGCACGCGCTGCACTATCATAAGGTGAGTGTACCAAGCCGTCAGAAAGAGCTTCGTGAGCGAGTGAGAGCCAATGTCGATGATATTCTTACTATCCCGTTACTGGGCGATCAAAAGCTTACCGCGCAAGATATTCAAAGTGAACTGGATAACAACACCCAAGGTATTTTGGGTTATGTGGTTCGTTGGATTGACCAAGGCGTTGGTTGTTCGAAGGTACCTGATATTAACGATGTAGGGTTAATGGAAGACCGAGCGACGCTGCGTATTTCAAGCCAGCATATTGCGAACTGGTTACGTCACGGCATTTGCGAGGAAGCTCAGGTAATGAAAACCATGAAGCGTATGGCCGCAGTGGTGGATGAGCAAAACGCTGGCGACCCGAGTTACCGTAACATGGCGCCTGATTTTGAAAACAGCATTGCATTTTCAGCGGCGTGTCAGTTGGTATTCGAAGGCTGTGCTCAGCCGAGCGGTTACACCGAGCCAGTGCTGCACGCGATGCGTCTAAAACTGAAAGCGCAGGGATAGTGAAGCAACCGAATAACAAAAACAGAGAATGTAAAATACTAAAAAAAGAACCCCCCTTTAACCGAGCCCAAGGTGCCGCGCTTTTATAGCGCGGCTTTTTTTTGATTCATTTTTGTGGTGGGAAGGGGGGAGAATGGGGCAGGTTAGTGCTCACTAAGACTTAATTATTTCCGAGCCCTAATCACTGCCAGAACTTAGTTACTACCAACCTTATTTTCCGCCAAAGCAAAGATACTTAATGTCCATGTACTCATCGATGCCTTCTTTCGCACCTTCACGGCCAATACCTGATTGTTTCACACCACCGAAAGGCGCGACTTCGGTTGAGATTAGACCATCATTAATGCCGACCATACCGTACTCAAGCGCTTCTGCAATGTTCCACACTCGGTGGATGTTCTGACTGTAGAAGTAAGACGCCAAACCATAAATCGTATCGTTGGCCATCTCGATAAGCTCTTCGTCCGTGTCGAATTTCATCACAGGCGCGACTGGGCCAAAGATCTCTTGTTGAACGATGTCCATGCTGTGTTTTACATCTTTAAGAACAACAGGCTGAATGAAAAGCCCATTAAGCTCCTGAGTTGGCGTGACAGGCGCAGCACCTTGTTCAATCGCTCGGTTTATCAAAGCTTGGATGTTGTTCTTCGCATTCAGGCTGACAACAGGTCCAATCGTGACACCCTCATCTAAACCGTTACCAATCTTAAGCTGCTGAACCGCTTGATCGAATTTAGCCACAAACTCATCGTACACTTTACTGTGAACGTAGAATCGGTTCGCACAGACACATGTTTGACCTGCATTACGGAACTTCGACGCCATTGCGCCTTGAACGGCCGCGTCGATGTCAGCATCGTCAAACACAATAAAAGGTGCATTGCCACCAAGCTCCATAGAGGTGCGTTTGATGCCTTTTGCAGCTTGAGCCATCAAAATGCTGCCCACACGGGTCGACCCAGTGAAAGAGATTTTTTTGATCAACGGATGCGAAGTGAATAGGTTGCCCACTTGTTCAGGGCTTTCACCAAGAACGACTTGAAGTAGATCCTTAGGGATACCCGCTTGATAAGCCAGTTCAACCACAGCAAACGCAGAAAGCGGTGTCTCATCCGAAGGTTTCACGACAAAGCTACAACCCGCAGCTAAGGCAGGAGCCGCTTTACGAGTGATCATTGCAATCGGGAAGTTCCATGGCGTAATCGCACATGCGACACCAATAGGCTGCTTGATGGTCACCAAGCGTTTGCCAGCGACTGTGCTAGGAATGGAATCACCATAAGTGCGCTTTGCTTCTTCTGCAAACCACTCAATGAAGCTCGCGCCATACACCACTTCGCCTGTCGCTTCGGCTAACGGCTTACCCTGTTCCATTGTCATGATTCGAGCAAGGTCATCTTTGTTTTCAAGGATCAGCTGGTGCCAGCGATGAAGCAGTGCAGCACGAGATTTAGCAGGAATTTTTGCCCACTCTTTCTGTGCTAAATGAGCTCGTTCAATCGCGCTCGCTAACTCTGTTTTTGATGATACCGGTGCGTGCCCGATGAGTTCACCCGTTGCTGGATTGGTCACGGCAACCGCGTTATTCGCTTCTGTCACCATAAAAGAGAGTAAGCGCTGGTTATTAATTTCTAGCATGTGATTCCTTCTTGATGATTACTTAACACGTGTTGGTGCTGTTATTGAGTTGATGTCTATGCAGTGCTGATGATTCGCTTTAGCCTGCCAAGGTTATTCTTGCGCCCAGTTGTCTGCTTCTATCTTCGCTAATGCTTTTGCTGCTTTTTGAAGTGCGGGCAAGAATTTTATTGCTTCGTCCGGTTTCACTCGAATTACAGGTGCTTGAATTGCTAAGCCGAGATTAGATTGGCCCGTAGGCGATGGAATAAGTACCGCAATACACACCAAACCTGGCAGAAACTCTTCGTCATCAATCGCAAAGCCTTGGATCTTCGCTTCTTCGATGTCTTGCTCTAACACTGAGTAGTCGGTGATGGTTTTGACTGTGTACTGAGTCAGTGGCACGTTTTCAATCAGTCTTCTGCGCTGTGATTTCGACATGTGAGCCAAAAACAGTTTACCTGTCGCTGAGCAGTGCACGGGAACGCGAGAGCCGGGGTGCAGGTGAAAGCGAAGGGGGGCTTCAGTTTCGGCACGATCGAGATAGATGATTTCGCCACTTGAAAGAGCGGTCAGGTTACAACTCTCACCGACTTCTGCTCTCAGGTTCTCAAGGATAGTGCGTCGCGCGCTGTGCATGGTGCTATTCAAAAGTAGGTTTTCGGCAAGTTTTCTGAGTCGAATACCTGAGCTGTAGTGCTTTTCGTCGCCATCTCTTTGAATGATGCCCGCCGCTTCTAACTGTTGAAGCATTCGGTGCAGCGTGGGTTTTGGCAATCCGGTCTCTTCGACTAAACCTTGCAGAGAAATAAACTCGTCTTTTTGCGCTATCACCTCTAATAGTGCAAAAAGTCGGAGGGTCGGTGTATCCCCTTGAACTTGCGGTGTTTCTGTTTGCATACAGTGATTCATCCTTGCGATATGTCTATGCCTAAGAGTGTACATACCAAATCATTATTCTTCAATTATCTGAATAAAATTTGACCTTTTTTGTTATTCCAATAATATAAATATAAATTATGGAACAATTAATCTCAATAAATGGAATTTAAAGATGAAGGCGATTGAACGGATTATTGATAAAGCTCATTTAGATCGTAAGCGCGTTGTTTTGAGTGAAGCGGAGGACCCGCGAGTGCTAGCTGCTGCAAGAATAGCAATCGACAAACAGCTCGCTCACATCACACTTGTGGGCGATGAATCGGCGATCATCGCTGCTGCAGAACTTCACCACATTAACCTCGCTGGCATTCATATTGTTTCTCCACAGGCGTCGTCACTCAAAGAAGTGCTCGCTGAGCGGCTGTATACATTAAGAAAAGCTAAAGGCATGACTTATGATGACGCCCTAGAGCTGGTTCAAGATCCACTTGTTTTTGCCAATTTGATGGTAAGGGAAGGACTGGTAGACGGCACAGTTAATGGCGCGGTTTATACCACGTCTGATGTGGTGCGAGCTGCGCTGCAGATTATCGGCCCTGCACCGGACAGCGAATTGGTGTCAAGTTTCTTCTTGATGATGCTGTGTGAGCCTTTCCATAATCTTAAAGGCGGTATGATTTTCAGCGATTGTGGTTTGGTGATTAACCCCACTGAAACCGAGCTGGCATCGATTGCCGTGGCCGCATCAAACAGTGCTCAAACGCTACTGATGGAAGAGCCTAAAGTCGCGATGCTGTCGTTTTCGACCAACGGGAGTGCCAAACACGAATCGGTCGATAAGGTTCGTAATGCTGCTCAACTCGTGAAACAACGTTGTCCCGGAATCGCCGTCGATCAGGACGTTCAACTCGATGCGGCGATTGTCACTGAAATAGCGGCGAAAAAGTTGCCTGATTCAGAGGTCAAAGGTCAATCTAACGTGTTGATATTTCCTAACTTAGAAGCCGGTAATATCGGTTATAAGCTTGCGGAAAGGCTAGGTGGGGCTGTTGCGATTGGCCCGTTGCTGCAAGGGCTGAATCAACCAGCGAATGACTTGTCCAGAGGCTGTAGTGCCGAAGATATCTTTAATGTCATTGCCGTTACCGCGGTACAAGCGCAGCAAGGGAAAGCATCTGACTCTAAGGCTGACTCTGAAGCTGATGTTGAAGAAAGAGAAGAGTCGGAGTTTGAATTCCGGTATTAACACTCGTTGCTTAAACTAATGCGGAATCTTGCACTCATATTTACCCCCAAATAACCTAATTAGGATAGCTAATGGAGTTACCTGTTTTACTCGCCATTCTTGCCACCATTGCGGTAGGTACTTATTTCCAAACTGTCACTGGATTTGGTCTCGGTATCATTGTGATTGGGCTAACGGTCAGCCTTAATTTGGTATCCCTACCCGTTATAGCCGCTGTGGTCAGTATTGTGACCTTGTTCAATTGCTTGGTGGCGTTGATGGGTAAGCCACTGCTTGGGGAACTCAAGATTCTGGTGGTGTTAGTCATCGGTATTTTTCCCGGCGTATCGATGGGCGTGTACTTGCTGGACGCGTTGAGCGAGTCGGCAACCCAAATCCTACGAGGGCTATTGGGTGCCATGGTGTTGTTCGCTGGTTTGAGCTTTATGTTTAAACCTAAAACTAGAACGGTCCGTTCGACAACCGTATCTTTCCTTGTCTCAGGATTTAGCTCTGGGTTAGCGGGGGGATTATTTGGGATGGCAGGTCCACCGATTGTTTATCATCTCTATCGGCAACCTTTTTCGCTCGATCTGGTGCGAAGCACACTGCTGATGGTTTTCGCTTGTACGTCGATGTCCCGTACGGTCAATGTCTATGCGGCGGGCGACATGGAACAGAGCATATTGTGGTTATCCGCTATTGCTGTTCCTCTGGTGGCGCTTGTCACAATGTTTGCTCGGCGTTTCCCATCGCCGTTGTCTAATGATCAACTCAGAAAGCTGGTGTTTACGGTGTTAATGCTGATAGGCGGATATTTGATGGCTGTCTCTGCATGGTCGTTGTTTGGCTCCTCGTAAAACCATTCTCGACAAAGGAGGCTAGTGATTCGCTAGCCTAAGCTTCCCTGTTTAAACACGCTTTAGCATCTCAAATATGCTCCTAGATAGCCCAAACAAGCAGCTCTCTTGTACATCTAACGTGATGTTGCTGCGATAGTACGGGCTTAAATCGACGCCCATTCCCACGCCATGAATCTCAATACCGTTTTTGGTCGACTCGCGCTCAATCACCTGTTTGAGGTGGTTATCTAAATAGAACTGATCGTTGGCGGTACTGGTAGCGGTATCCATCGGGCAGCCGTCTGAGAACACAATCAAAACCTTTCGCTGGGCGGTGTGCTGCTGCAATCGATGACTCGCGAACTGAACCGCTTCGCCATCAATCCCTTCTTTAAAGATGTCGGCTTTACGAAGACTCGCAATGCCAAGTCGAGAACGTCTCCAATGGGTATCAAAATCCTTAAACACGATGTGCCGAACTTCGTTTAAGCGGCCCGGGTGCTTTGGTTGGCCTTGTTTAAGCCACTGCCGATAGACCTTGCCACCGTTCCAGTTATTGGTCGTAAAGCCAATAATCTCGAAAGGGATGTTGGCCAGTCCAACGGATTTGAGAATTGTATCAATCAGTAGGCTTAGCTTGTGACTGTGCTTTTGCATTGAGCCAGAGCAGTCCATCAAAAATGTGGTGGCACATTGATGAGATGTACCGATGTCAGGTTGATAAAAGACAGTGCTATCCAATGGCGATGTGACGAGCTTGGTGATGGTGGTGGCGTTAACAATGCCTTCTTCTAAATGGTCCTGACGTCGGTTCCTCTGTGGTGTGGCAACAAAGCTAGTAAGCATAGCGGCTAAACGGCGAGTGTTGACTTGTCTCGCCATGATGTCATCGGTTAGCTTTTGTCTCAGTTCGAGTAATAGGGTACGCCTGACGAGTTTGTCTGCGGCGATGACTTGATCAAATTCTGAATTAAAGACCTGATAATTGGCGCCCGACAACTCGAATACCTTGCTACTGCCTGTGATGTCGGTATCGACGTCTTGATCTTGAATGTCACCATCAACAATCAAGGCAAGCTGTGCAAGGATCTTGATGTCTTCTTCAACGGTTGGCGTGGGCGAGTTATCGCTCTCTTGCTCTTGGTTGATGAGCTCTTGTGCAAGGGCTGCCAACTCGTTGGCGCTGTGTACAAATGACTCTTGGTCGGTTCTATGTTGCTTTAAGTGCTTCAGGCTATGCCCAAAAGTAGGCACGATGCCGGCGCGAGTCGATTCAATGGTTTCAGCGATAGGTTCAGAAACGGGAACACCAGTTAAACGGGTGTGGATGACTTGCATCAGAGTAAACAGCAACATGCCGATTCGTGATTCGGTGAAGCCATTCTGATGATATTGGCCGCTCCAATACGCAAAGTTGAACTGAATGCTGGTGGTAACGCCTTTTAGATAAGATGGAACTTGCGATTCAATTCGCACCTGCTCGCAGAAGTCATATAACAGACGTTCGACCTCGTTTTTCGGTCGCAATGAGTAGTGAAGATCAGCATCTGAAAGCAAGAGTCGTAATGCCGATGAATCGATCTTGCCTTGCATCGAAAGCTTACTGTTTTTCAGCTCGTGGCGAGATACAAAGGTGAGATCGTTGGTGTGGGCAGACTGGTAATAACAGGGCTTATTGCCTTTATAGAGTCGTTCTCCCCGATAGTTCAGATCGAGTTCACCACTGATTGCTCTGGCGACAGACACACCAATATCGAGGATCTTTTTCTGCTGAGAAGAAATATTGGCCATGGTTTACGACTCCGAGTGCGAATAATTTTGAGTATGCGCTTCCAAGGCTTCACCAAAGCAACGGAAATAGTATTCGCTAACCAGTTCTTTCTCTTCGTCTTCGCAGCGATTTAAGAATGAAAGCCTAAATGCCGTCGCTACATCGTCGAATATTTGGATGTTTTCAGCCCAAGTGAGCACTGTACGCGGAGACATCACAGTCGAAAGGTCGCCAGCCCGAAACCCGTTACGCGTTAAACCAGCGGTGGCGATCATTTTCTCTACTAATTGTTGACCGCTTTCATCGTTTAGCTCCGGGCGCTTTGACAACACTATCTTGGTTTCATGTTGTGGGTCTAAATAGTTGAGCGTAGCGATGATGTTCCATCTATCTAACTGACTGTGGTTAAGCACTTGAGTACCCGAATACAAACCTGAAAAATTACCCAAGCCAAGCGTGTTGCACGTAGCAAACAGGCGGAAAGAAGGGTGGGGAGTGATCACGCGGTTTTGCTCGAGAGAAGTGTATTTGCCGTCTTGCTCTAAGAGTTGCTGAATCACAAACATCACATCAGGTCGACCCGCGTCGTATTCGTCCAATACCAATGCGATGGGTTGCTGGATACTTTGTGGAAGAATGCCTTCCTTAAACTCTGTCATAGACAGGATCTTAAGAGCTAACTTGTTTATTTAGATAGAAAAAAGGCTTCATTTATGATCAGATAATCGTCGCCAAACAAACTACCTACATCAATAGTGAAGCCGATGACGATTATCTCCTTACAGAAGCAATTTAAGCAATTCTTTAATGCTGACACCCTCCAAAAAATGGCGAAAAGTACTGGCCTGATGAAACGGTGTCGGGCGATATTACCCGAGCAGCTAGTCATTAGCTTAGTGGCCGCGTTAAGCAAAGGAAACTGCACTTCCATTGCGGATTTACTGCGACAATTCAATGGGATGTGCTTGAGCCCTGAAGGTGCCGTGGCATACAAGCCTTACCATAACCAGTTGAGGAAAAATGAGTTTCCTAATTTCATGCGGCAACTTGTTATGCGAGCAATAGCTCAATTTGCTCGCCAGCAGAATGTCGGTCTACCAAATAAGCTCGACACCTTTGATGATGTACTGCTTCAAGATGGCAGCTCTTTCCACATCCATCGTGACCTGGCGGATGTTTATCCGAGTCGATTTAAACGTAACCCTGCAGCGGTTGAATGTCATATGACAATGTCGTTGAAAAGCTTTTCTCCAGTCGCGATGAACATCAGCGCTGATACGGCATCAGAAAGAGATTTTTTACCTGAGCCCAAAACGATGAACAACAAATTGCTGTTAGCTGACGCAGGGTATCCTGATTTCCACTTCTTTCGAGAGCTTGAACAGCATGGCGGATTCTATATTGTCCGAGGTGCTAAGTCTCTGAACCCTATGATTATTGAGGCAAGGAATGGCAAGGGGCGACTGCTGCCTAAGCTAGAAGGGAAGAAGCTGAAAGACATTACTCGAGGTACCAACCGTTCGCAGGTCCTTGACCTAAAAGTCCTTCGAGGTAAACAAGAGTTTAGAGTCGTGCGACGATGGTTTGCTGAAGAAAAACGATTCTGCATTTGGATAACTAACTTACCTTCAGACACCTCTACTGCCGATGAATCATGGCGATCTACCGCTGTCGATGGCAGGTGGAACTGCTTTTTAAAGAGTTAAAGTCTCACACCAACTGGCAACGATTTGTCACCGCACAAAAGGCCATCGTTGATGGGCTCATCTGGGCCAGTTTACTTGCGCTGATCATTAGGCGTAGTATTGCGCTTCAGATAATGCCATCGGTCTCATTGTTTAAAGCGGCAAAAAATGTGGATGTCTGGCTGTTACCAATATTTGAATGTATCAGTCACGGCGCATGGTCAGAAATCAGCAATAAAATCGAATGGGCTACCAGTTATATATCAAGGAACGCTCAAAAGTCCGCGCAGAGGAAGTCTAAAGAAAACATTACGTTAGACGGAATTTACGCTGAGCTTAGTGCTTAAGGTTCTGTCTATGTGTCCGGCCATGGTATTTTCGAGAGTGTTAGAGAAAGTGCAATCGAGAATGTGGTCGGGCAATATTAACGGGTATTGGCAATGTACTTAAGTGAATACCGGCAACCCGTATTTCAATAATCCTTAGTCAAACGTTAGAACATGAATTAAATGGCTGTTGTACATATAAGTGGTTTTAGTTATATAAACTTTGTCGTTCCTTATTAATCGACCCTTAGCTAATTGCTCCTTAGTTAATGGTTTTATAACTGTTAGTTATTGATGAGGATATATGGCCATTGATAAAGACATATACCTATTGTCATTTTTAAAATCATTCGTAACGATACTGATTAACCATGATAGTTAATTTTTAATTGTAATAAATTTAAATTAAGTGACCTATTACATGCATGCTGTGAACAATAAACGTTATATAAGCTCACTCGAAGAGCTGTATGAAATAATCGATTCACTTATCATGGGGTGTAGTGGAGAGCGTGGTTTAATTTATAACGTGTGTGATTATGACAACCGTAATCTGATGCCAAGCTTAGGCCGGTCAAATCGTAAAAACATTCGCCGTGTCGAACAAGAGTTGCTTTCAACAGTGAGAGTTTACGGTGGTCACTCGCTGAGCTCATACGACATAAATGATTGGTTATTGATGTGTTTAGCCAAAAAGCAGGGCTTTCCCACCCGTTTACTTGAATGGACAGATAGCCTGATTAATGCGTTGTGGTCTGTGTGCCATAGCCAAAGTAAAGACTGCATCAATATTGTTAAAGCGATTAATTATCATAGGGTTAGTGTTTTTAACTCACCCTATGAACTTGAAAGAACTCAGATCTTCAAAGTAGCCGACTGCGATAAGCAAGAGCAACGAACGGATAAGTGGTATTCCATTCATCCATTTAAGGACGGCAGTAATGATGCCATTCAGCCTTTGTACGATGAGAAAGAATATTCAAACGGTCTAGTATCCGTTCATGTTCTTCCGTCAGCCAAAGTAAATCTGATAAAGGAGTTAATATCCATGAATGTGTTAAATGAACCTGCAGAGTATAACGAAGAGACACTGGTTGATTTGAAAAATGAATCACACGTCGATGGAAATAAGGTTATGGGTAAAGATGGAAGCAACATCGAATTACAAGTTAATACTCATAATCGAACTTTGGAACAATATGGTCGAAAGTACCATCAAGATTTTGACTTCGACTAACGATTAATATCTTTATTGAAAATTAAGGCTTCGCTCAAGTCTGATTTTAATTGTTTAAATAGAGTGAAGTCTTGTTTAAATAAACTTAGAACACTAATTAAATTTATAAAAATACGAAATCTGTGAGCTTAGAGATTGTATATAACACTACTCGAAGTTAGAGTTGTGCGACTTGTTATCAAGTTGTTAAATTAATCAGGTTTCTAGTTTAAAAACTCTAATAAAAAAGTGGCGCAAAGCTACTGAAATTTAAACCAATAACGTAAACATAAAGGATTCTGGAATATGAATATGCAAACCAATGCAACGACGTTCGTGCTGGAAAACCAAGTCGACACCGCCTTTTTACAGTCATTCAGTGATGCTTGGAATAACCATGATATCGAAGCGTTAATGTCGTTCATGACTGAAGACTGTGTCTTCCACACCGTGGCAGGTGAAGGCTTGCTTGGAAATACTATTGAAGGGTACGAAGCCGTTCGCAATAGCTTTGAATTGGTTTGGCAGAACTTTCCAGATGCAGCTTGGATCGACCCTGTCCACTTTGTGTGTGGTGACCGCGCGGTGAGTGAATCAACGTTTTCTGCTACGAACCCGGATGGCAGCATCATCGAAGCTCGCATGGTCGACGTGTTTACTCTGAAAGATGGAAAAATCAGCGTAAAAATCTAAGTCCTGACGATAAACCGATTCTCACTGAGATGTTAAATCTAGCCAAAGAAAATGGTCGTGGCGTTTACACCTATCGATGGTTAAATCCGCTGTCGAGCAAAGTGGAAACTAAGCACACTTACTATCGAGTTATCGACAATAAGTTGGTTGGGGTGGGTTATTACACAAATTCAAACAACACGTAAACGCGTTTCTACGGAACCCTCAACCCAGTTAAATAAAGGGCTGGGGGCTCGAAATGCCGGTTTGTGTAAAAAAGCAATTTAGTAAAATTCACACTGTGTAATTTTTGTTGTGAAATTGTTTCAAAAATAACAGTAGTATGAAAAACATGGAAACCACACAGTAAAGAACAATTTTGAAAAGGGTCAATTGGGATGTTTGACCTTAATGAAATTTAAAGCCGTACGAGGGATAGACTATGAATATGCTGACACTAGACAAAACAGAACTTCACAGAAACCATTCAACTTTTATTGCTGAAGCTGTCTTTGCCGTCGAAATGGTGAAAGCAGACAAGCAACTCGAAAAGCAGAAAATGGCGAAACAGTTGCTTGATACTCTATTCCCTCTCGAGTCTGGTTCTCACGAAGATGTAGTGAGCTACGAGATCGATTACCGACACGTTCAGGTTTATTTCAAAAACGGTGAACACACAGGTTTGAAACGCGCTAAACACTTTGTGGCTTACACAGGTGATAAATCTAAGCCTTCAGCAATCCTATTCCGTGATGAAAGCGGTACGCACGTTGAAGTGACAATCGGTGCTCGTAAAGGCACTGGCCGCCTGGAGTTGGTTGATATTCAAGATATCCAATTAGAGACGTGCACCACGTTTGGTCAAACTGAGGCGAGCCGTTCTTCTGGCATCCGTCACTGGGTGAGCTTAGTAAAAGGCGATGAAAGTGGCCGCCCGAATGCATCAAGTGAAGACAAAGAGTTCACGGCGAAAAATGGTGAAGACTATAACCTAGGTTTTTGCTTCGCAATCTAACGAACTGTCTTTGAAATGTGCAGTGCTGATCTGTGAGACGCAGCACTGACATTTGAGCACTGATTTCTCTTTTACCTTTGGTAACTTTCCCCGCCCCTATAGCGGGGCTTTTTTATTAGAGCTATAAGTAAATTGGGCGATTATCAAAATTATATGCAGAAATTTTGGATGTGACGTTACAGTGTGTGGTTTTGATTTAAGTTGTTGTATTTAAATAATTTTGTTCTTTTGTTTTATTCTGTTTTTATTAGGTTAACTATCATTGTCAACGGTGGTTTGGGCGACTATTGAGCGAAATCTCAGTCAAAATGCTTTGAGCTGTGCTATAATACTCGCCTTGGGATTGAGCCAGTAAGTCCATTTATCACTAACTATTGTGATTTTTATTGCCTTTTATTTAGGCGATGCGGCGAGCCAATCAAGTAGTAGTTGGATATGGAGAGCGTCCTTATATTCGTTGAATCGGATATGCGAACATCATAATTTATGAGTTTTAAATCAAAAAAGTACAGTATTGATTCTACTGACTATCAAGTTGGTCAAGACAACGTCAGTAAATGGGGCATGGATGTCCATAACACAGTTTTCGTAGCCTCAGTTGGCTTATCTCTTCTCTTCATCATCACTCTTCTTGCTCTTCCTCCTGCAGATGCTAAAGCTGCAATTGATTCTATTAAGGGTGCTGTTCTATCAAAGTTTGACTTCCTGTTTATGTGGGGAGCTAACATAATGCTAGCGTTTGCTGTTGTTCTTGCTTTTTCACCGTTGGGTAAAATCCGTTTAGGTGGCGAAGACGCGACGGCGGACTATTCAATGTCATCTTGGATTGCGATGTTATTCGCAGCAGGTATGGGTATTGGACTTATCTTCTGGGGTGTTGCAGAGCCAACTGCGTTCTTCACTAACTGGTTCGGAACGCCATTAGACGCAGAACCTTTCACAGCCGCTGGTCGTGAACTGGCGCTAGGCGCAACCGTATTCCACTGGGGTTTTCATGCATGGGCTATCTATGGCATGACGGCGCTTTGTCTGGCGTACTTTGTTTATAACAAAGGCTTACCGCTATCAATGCGTTCTGTGTTTTACCCAATTCTGGGTGAGCGTGTGTGGGGCAAAACTGGTGATGTAATCGATGTTCTAACCGTACTGGTTACTCTGTTTGGCCTTGCGACTTCATTGGGCTTAGGTGGTACACAAGCAGCAAGTGGTATTAGCCACGTGTTCGGCTTGGAAAACAACATCTTCCTTCAGCAATCTATCATCGTTCTGATCATGGGCTTGGCGATCATCTCTGTACTACGTGGTATGGACGGTGGTGTTAAGTTCCTAAGTAACCTGAACATGGTTATTGCATTCATATTCCTTGGTCTTATCGCTGTATTGAATTTCACAACTGTGCTTGATTCAATGGCAACGGCGGCAACGGGCTATGTGAAAAATATCGTAGCTTTGAGCCAAAGTGCGGGTCGTGAAGACACAACATGGCTGCATGGTTGGACTGTGTTCTACTGGGCATGGTGGGTAGCGTATGCACCTTTCTTCGGTATGTTCGTAGCGCGTATTTCTAAAGGCCGTACGGTTCGTGAATTCCTACTTTGCGTATTGATTATCCCAACATTGGTGACTTCAGCTTGGATGTCTATCTTCGGTGGCGTAGCTATCGAGCAAGTGATTAGTCAGGTGGGGCAACTTGGCCTCGACCAAGGCATTACAGATGTATCTCTAAGCTTGTTTTACATGCTAGATGCTTACTCGTTCGGTAGCATTCTGTCTGTTCTCGCAGTCGCGCTGATCATCGTGTTCTTCGTTACAACGTTGGACTCAGGTTCTATCGTTATCGATGGCATGACGGCGGGTGGTAAATTAGAAGTGCCAGTGAAACAGAAAGTCGTTTGGGCGGTTATCTCAGGTGCTATCGCGATGGTGATGCTGTGGATTGGTGGTACTCAATCAATCCAAGCTCTGCAATCTATTACGATTATTGCAGCACTGCCGTTTACGATCATTCTTTTGATTGGTTGTGTGAGCTTGTTGAAAGGCCTACTGACAGAAGTCGGTAAAGGGCAAGAAACCGTAACTCAAACTACAAAATAAATCGTGAATTAAGTAAGTCGCTAGATAGAGATTTACTTTACTCAGCATGATGCAAAGCTCTCTTGTACTTGGTGCAAGAGAGTTTTTTATGCCTAGGAAGAAATCAGAGACCAGATAAAAAAGAGCCACAAGTGAATCATCACTTGTGGCTCTTTTCGTTCTTAGTTCTAGGTGCTCGGTTCTAGTTATTAGCGGGTATGAGCTTATGCGTTCAATTCGTGCTGAATAACGTAATCTAAAGCACCAACAACAGCAGCAACTTGAGCATCATTACACTCTTCGTCTGTTACTTTGTCACTGTCTGGGTAAACCTCTGTGGTTGTACCGTACTTACAGGCAGTCACGCCGCCACATAAGCCAAGCTTCTTCATTGGGTAGTTGATCACGCCGTGTTGAGTGACGTCTGAACCAATGATCTTGCCTTCGTCATCCGCAGGCGCAATGTGGGTTACTTTTTCAACTGAAGCGATGACAGCAGCTTGGAATTCAGGTTGTGGGTTTTCAGTATCGCCAACAGTGTAGAAACCGTCTGGGATCATACCTTCGATGTACTCAATGCCATCACGAGCTGCGAGTGCAGGTCGGAATTCAGTTTCATCAGAGTCAGTCGTCTCATGCAGGTCAACGTGAACCAATACTTCTGGCAGAGACGCTACTAGAGCTCGTAGGTTTGCTGATTCTTCTGCTGGCGTACCGTCGTAGAAAGAGCGGTTTGGATCAACAGCATTTGGATTCCAGCGGTTGATCACTTCGTAGCCCCAAGGGCTCACACAAGGTGCGACAACAATGTTGAAGTGCGCCGTGTATTTTTCTGCTTGAGTCGCAGCGAATTTGATCGCGCCATGCACGCCACTGGTTTCGTAACCGTGAACACCACCTGTCACCAGAATCGTCGGCTTTGACTCGTCCCAGTTTTTGCTCTTGATAGCGAAGAGTGGGAAGCGAGCTTCGTCGTAGCTCAGTGCGCCGTATTGTTCGATGTCAAAGCGGTCTGCAAGTGCTTTAATCTTTGGTACAACTTCTTGCTGGTATTCACGCTTAACCGTTCGTTGAGCTAACCATGCTTCACGTTCTGCTTGTTGCCATTTTTGCCCTGGCTTACCAATCGGGTAGGTAGATTCACTTTTCATCTATACTTTTTCTTTTATGTTCGTGAAAGATTAAGACAGATTATTCCTGTCTAACAGAGACAGCAATAGAAAACACAACTTGTGACTTTATTTTTTACAGACTCATAACTTTGATGAGTGAATTGATGGTGTTACATTTTATTGATGGTTCAATTCTTTATAAAGAGACAACAAAATGGCTGGAGCAAGTTTACTAACACTGTTAGATGACATTGCAACCGTGTTGGATGATGTCGCATTGATGTCTAAGGTAGCCGCTAAAAAAACCGCAGGCGTATTAGGTGACGATTTAGCCCTTAACGCCCAGCAGGTATCCGGTGTTTCTGCTGAAAGAGAAATCCCAGTGGTATGGGCGGTCGCAAAAGGCTCATTTAAAAACAAGCTGATTTTGGTTCCGGCAGCACTATTGATCAGTGCATTCATTCCTTGGTTGATCATGCCACTACTGGTGATTGGTGGTCTGTTTCTTTGTTTTGAAGGGGCAGAGAAAATCTTAGAAAAGCTTTTTCCTCATGCTCATCAACACGAAGAGAAAGATGAGGAAAGCAGCTCGGGTGAATCTGTTGAAGAGTATGAGAAGCGAAAGGTCTCAGGCGCAATTCGTACCGACTTCATCTTATCTGCGGAAATCATTGTAATTGCGCTGGGTACCGTAACGGGTACAAGTATCGTGACTCAGATTCTTGTGGTGAGTTTGATAGCGGTTGTGATGACGATTGGTGTTTATGGCTTAGTGGCAGGGATCGTTAAGCTGGATGATTTAGGTTTTTATCTCCAGCGCACATCAAATGGGAGTGCCATTAAAACCCGATTGGGTAATGGGTTAGTCGCATTTGCACCAAAGCTAATGAAGATGCTTGCGGTTGTCGGCACGGCTGCGATGTTCTTGGTTGGCGGCGGTATTGTGGTACACAACGTTCCAGCAATTCATCACTTAATTGAACCGATTATTATGGACTTCAGTGGACATACGATTGCGACTGCGGTGGTACCAACGCTATTAAATGGTGTGATTGGGGTTTTATCTGGATTGATTGTCGTTGCTATTTGGACTGCTATCGGAAAAATTCGCGGTAAGTAATCGTTAAATTACTGCTGGGAATAAGACAGTCTTTTATCGAAACAAAAAAGGGTCACCATAATTACTATGGTGACCCTTTTCGCTAAATGGAGGGTGTTTATTTAACAGCCCAAGTGCTTATTTTACAGACCAAGCAATCGCCTCGCCGCCACGGATTGGCACAACGATGTCTGAACCGAAAGGCATCGTTTCAGCAACATTCCACTCTTCTTTAACGAGCGTAATTGTATCTGAGTTACGTGGCATGCCGTAGAAGTCTGGGCCATTGTGGCTCGCGAATGCTTCTAGGTTCTCAATCTTGCCTTCTAAATCGAATACTTCAGCGTACAGTTCAACCGCAGCGTGCGCTGTGTAAGAACCTGCACAACCACACGCTGACTCTTTTGCACCTTTAGCGTGTGGTGCAGAGTCTGTACCCAAGAAGAACTTCTTGCTACCGCTTGTTGCTGCTTCAATAAGTGCTAACTGGTGTGTGTTGCGCTTAAGGATAGGTAGGCAGTAGAAATGTGGCTTAATGCCGCCAACCAACATGTGGTTGCGGTTATAAAGCAAGTGGTGAGCAGTAATGGTTGCCGCTACGTTCTCGTTAGCGTTCTTAACGAAAGTCGCAGCATCTGCCGTCGTGATGTGCTCTAGAACGATCTTCAGGTTAGGGAAGTCGTTAACAATCGGTGCTAGAACTGTGTCTAGGAACTCTTTTTCACGGTCAAAGATATCAACATCGTGAGCCGTTACTTCACCGTGTACCAGCAGCAACATACCCACTTCTTGCATTGCTTCGAGTATGTGGTAAATCTTTTGAGCTGAAGTTACACCTGAATCAGAGTTAGTCGTCGCGCCAGCAGGGTATAGCTTCGCTGCTACAACAGCGCCAGATTCTTTCGCTTTACGAATTTCATCAGGTGTTGTGTTGTCTGTCAGGTAAAGTGCCATTAGAGGCTGGAATTGTTCACTTGGCTGCTCTGCCATGATGCGTTCACGGTAAGCAAGAGCCATTTCGGTATCGGTTACCGGTGGGATGGTATTTGGCATGATTAACGCTCGACCATTGTAACGGCTGATATCGCGAACTGTATCTTTTAATACTTCGCCATCGCGTAGATGAACGTGCCAGTCGTCAGGACGAGTAATCGTAAGTTGTGTCATTGAAGGCTCCCACCATTTGAAGTGTTATGTAGTTGGAGCCTAAACTCAGCGAAATCTGTGAAAGCAATCGCTTACGTTTAGGCGACAGGATGATAGTGGAAAAGTACTTTCATTTCATCCTATTTTTAACTCTTCATGGCTAGGAGCTTGTTTTTATGGATATTTTATTCGGTATCTATTTGTTAATAAGGGTTAGCGGGTGGCTACCCACAGACCATGGATCATTCCTGGAACCCAGAAGAAGAAAGTAAGAATGATATTAATCACCAAATCTTTCCCGGCGCCGCGAGCGAAGAACACGCCAACAGGCGGAAGCAGTACACATAAGATGATAATGACGAGTTTGTTCATGATAAATCCTTTTTATTCAATGAAAGTTCAATGCGGTAAACGTGTTCATATTATAGAACGTCTCGAGAGTGTTACTGAATTGCTGCCTTAATGTATCAAGATAGAAAGCTAAACATCTCAAGATACTAGCCTAGTATCAAGTGTTTAATGCCTACCAGTTTATCTATTTATAACCAAATGCTTATAATCAGTATTCCCATCAAGATATACATTTAATCATTTGAAGTTTGGCCGTGATTTTATGACTAGGCATTTCCAAGAGTCAATTTTGCATATTTGCTAAACATATCCAGTTGCAAAAAGATAACATCGCAATCGTATGTAGAATTCGTATGCTACAAGGTTAAATTTTAAAAAGGTCAAACGATATGTTAGATGTGTTGCCAAAGAAGGCTAATTTGTTACAGGTAGCTTTAATCTTGGCTGTTTCAGGTTGTAATGGTGATTCAGGAGTTGGTTCTACTTCGAGCCCAGATAGCCCAGATAGCCCAGATCAATCGAACGTACTTTACTCCGTTCAAGATACCATGCAGCACACTAAACCTCGTGAAACTTTTTATGTTGATCTCTCCAACAATATGGAAAGTTCTGATGGGACACCTGTTGCTCTGCTGAATGTTGAATCCCTTAATTCTGACTATCATTGCGATGTGGTTTCTAACGACCAAAATGGTTTTTATATTAAAGCAACGCAAGTAAACCTATGTGACTACCGATTTCGTGTTGGATCCTCTGTGTCAAGAATGTCAACAGCGATATCTTATGATGGCTATAGTGAGGCTACAGCTCGAATCGCTATAGCTGAAAACAGTGAACAATTAATACCCATATCATCTGCAACTTCAACTGGAACACCCATTTCGGTGAACGTGAAGGACGAGTTAGCAAATTTGGGGTACGAGGTCGACACGAGTCGCTATACACTTAGTATGACGGTAACTTTGCCTAATAGCGATTCAACGCTTTCATCAGCAGTATCTGATCCCGCGAATAACGTTATAGAGTATACTCCAGGTGCTGGACTTGAATCCGGAGTTGAGAGGGTTTTATATAGCTATAGCGATGGAGTAAATGTTCTTAGTGGTAGCCTGGATATTGCAGTTTCAACAACAGTAAATGGTGCTCCAATAGCTAACTCTACATATATACAGACATTTACCGATCCTGATACCTTAAAAATAGTGTCAGAAGTTCCATACGGGAAAACGGTCACAATTGACGTTTTGAGTCTCATTTCTGATCCTAATGGTGATTCATTACAATTAATTGATGTCTATGCTTACGATGCTGATGTTGCCATTATAGAAGATGCTAACTTAGATGGTAATCTGTTCAATGACACTATTTTCACGTTTACTACTTCTAATTCTGGCTATCACAATATCACTTACGTTGTCTCTGATAACAAAGGAGGCTATGCCACCGGGATAATAAAGTTAAAATCCGAAGACTTATACCCGATAATTGATTTTAATGAAGTCAAATCTGCTACTGTTACTCCACCTTTAACTATGGAGCAGGCAGAAACTGCGAGTATTGAATTCGAAATAATAGGAACAGGAGATGGCACCAATGCCGTCGATAATGTAACAACCGTAGCGCATTCGAAAGGTGTTGCTGAAGCAATTTGTACTGCAAGAGGTGCTTTTTTACCGGATCAAGCAGATTTGCAAGAACTTTATGCTTGGAAGCCTGATGGTCAAATATTTACAGACTATAGATATCCAAATGACAAACCGTATTGGACTCGTGACCAGGTTGATGAAACTACCACAACACTAGTCAATCTATTTGATGGTTCAGTCACTGCTAGTAATAATGAAGAGGTAAATTATGTTCTTTGTACTAATGCTTTTTATATCCCAGAAATCACCCCAGTATCTATCAGTTTAAATGGTGTGACTTCGATTCAACTTGACTTAGATTCAGATAAACATGAATTATATCAGGCGACTATAACTAACTCAATTGGCGAAGTGGAACAAGTTCCAGCCGAATATGTCAATTGGACAGTAA
The DNA here is from genome assembly GCF_041473395.1 of Vibrio sp. 10N.222.55.C6. Classification (NCBI taxonomy): domain Bacteria; kingdom Pseudomonadati; phylum Pseudomonadota; class Gammaproteobacteria; order Vibrionales; family Vibrionaceae; genus Vibrio; species Vibrio sp. 10N.222.55.C6. Next base: position 194,695 of record NZ_JBFRSD010000001.1, on the reverse strand, counting down.
CTGAGTTGGACGCTATTACCTTTGATGAACATACAGGTATCTTGACAGCGTATTCTACCGCAAATACAGATCAATTTAATGTTAATATTGAAGCTTGCTATGCCTCATTTTGTGATAACTTGAACGTTACTTTACTCGCACCTTTGGGTATAACCTCATATGAAGGAAGTGAATTTCTTCCGTTGCTTACGAGAGAACAAGTACTCCGCTATAGTGATAATGATACTTCGATTTTTGCTCCGAATGATACTGCCGATTTTACGTATTCGATAATCGGAGGTGATGGGTATAACGCAGATGACACGAACTTTATAGAGTCTGGATATAATAGCAGCCAGACTCAATATTACTGCTCATCAATAAACTTCGATGGTGGTGGGTGGAAAGAATTTGACTCGTCAACTATTGCACTTCGGTTTGCTAGCGCTTGGAATGAAGACCCTGCATATAAAGCCATACCTGCAGGTCGTATATATTCACATGCCGATTACCTAGATGAGTTTTGGTTCCGAGGAGGTGGTTATCTCTATAAGTTTTACATTAATAATTACTCGGACCCAAGTGGGGGAAACGGTGGTATCACGTATTATAGAGGTCCTGAAGATACTTATGAGGCCACCTATAATTACCTTGGTGTCCAAGTACACGTTTTTTTATCATGCTATAGATGATAGTTATGAGTCTGTCTTCCTTTAAAGTAGGTTGAAAATCTTTAGTAAGCCAGTAGCGATGTTACTGGCATTTTTAATGCGAATTATTTACGTGTTATTGTCATGTTGATATTTATTAATTAATAACCGAAAGGTAAATTCTCCGTCTCACTCTATTTCCCCAACTAAAGACATCACTTGTAAATTAAACGCTAGATTATAATAACTTAGGTCACGATTTAGGTAGTTTAACTTGTGATGGTCATAATTAATATTATATAAAGCAATATAATAAAATAGTTATGATGCTCATTTTTATAACTCAGATAGTCACCAGCGTTACCCCTTCTCATATCCAATTGAAACACCTTTCTCAAAGTTTGATAATGGTTATTATGATATCCAATTTAGTGTAACTGAAAGTATTTATTGTACAGATCTTATTCCCTAGATAAATGAACTAGTCGGCGATATATCGACTAGGCATATTTAACTATAAATAATTCCAACGTGCTAACCTAAAACGTAGTTATTTTAATATTATATGCCTGCTGTTTAGCAAGAGGCTAACGCAATGCTTATATTATATTAAAGGAAATAACATGAAAAAATTAACACTCATTACATTATTGTCTGCAATTGCTGTTGTTCCGGCTTTTGCTGCACCTGGCGATACCTCTATTGGTTCTGCAGTATTCAGCGGCTTTGTTCCTGGTTTTGTATCCAACGGTGACATCATTGTTACTGGTGCGGGCGGTAGTGAAGACTCTAGTTCTTTTGTTGGTACGTTACAGGTGAACGCTGACGGTACGTTCGCAACGACTAAACCAGTTGTTTTGGAAGCGCATGACTACACGGGGGCTGTGCTTGGGGCTTTAACTCCAGCTAACTGGACGGTATCACAAGTAAATGTGCTTCCAGCTTCAATGGGTGAAGTACAGCCTAACATTGTCGTTGGCGATAACCTTACAGGGACGGAACTTACTTCAGCTGACTACTTAGCTTCAACTCTACTTTCACCAGGCGATACGATTCAACTGTATGTTGCTAACGATACAGTACACTCAACTCCAGATGATATTGCTGGTACAGAAGTTATCGTTAACGTTGATATGATTGCAACTTTGCCATAAGAAAAAATCTCATTATTTGATAGGCACTTAATTAATTGAGTGCCTTGTTTTTCGAGGCTGATGAAAATGAATATCTATATAAATTATTTCTTTCTATTATTGCTTGTTATTTTTAGTTTCAATAGCTTTGGCTATGAAAGCTATTCATTTCCAGTAAATACACAAATAAATAGAGCGAATTTGTATGACTATTCTATAAGTGTAGATTTATCTGATGAGTTTATTGCACTGAAGTATGATAGTGAGAACGAAACCTTTCTAAATGGGCGTTTTTATTCTTATATTAGAACGAATATACCAACAAGCACTGGGGATTCGTTTGAATACAGTTATAACATATCAGAGTTCACTTCTAAATGTGTTCTCAACGATAGCGGTGAGACTATGTATGATGATTTTGTCGATCTCTATATCGATAGAAAACATTACTCTGATATTTTAGATATACCAAACTTTGAATTTAATAATATTAAAAATACTGAATATGAAAACTCTACCAATGAATTTGAATTAGTGACAAATAAAAATATACCGAGTGATGAGCCATTAGATTGCAATGGTCGTATTACGTTCAATGTGGAGCTTCAACTATAATGTTTATTAGACTTTGGTTTGGTTTAAACTTAATTATCATATTTTTCTTGGCCATAATATATAGTTCAAAATCCGTCGCAAATATTCCAGATGGATTTGAAGATATGTTTGAAGAGAAGTTGATAAGAATGCCACTAATTCTCTCGGCTGATAACAACAAATTATTCTATTCGGAAGCTTTCATCTCGGGTGATGAAGTAAGAATTCCCACTTCACAAAAACAACTTGTAGCACAAGCATTGGCGAATGAACTTGGTATTGAGAAAGATGTTAGCGATGCGATGGCAACAACACTGGTAAATGGGGTTGAATCGAGCCTAGATTGTAAAGGTTATCGAAGTGAATGTGGTCTACTACCTGATTTATATGATTTTGTTTATGTGCCAGATAGCCAATCATTGATTATTCATGTTAACTCACAATTCTTAACTGAGATAATAGAAGAGTCAGAAATAAAATTTGTAAAAGAAGAGATCGATCAAAACGCGATCATTATGTCACATGGTTTGAATCTATCTGGTTCTTATAGCGACAACACTGATTATACATCGTCTTATTCTTATCAACATGAAAATTATGCAGGTTTTGGCAAGTATGGCTATTTGCATAATGATCTAAACTTTAGTGATGTCAATGGTTTCAGTTCGGATGACTCATCGTATAACTATGTTGGTGGTAATACTCGTTTCTCTGTCGGGTATAAATACCAAGAACGCTCTTGGAATAGTACTCAGTTTTTAGAAAATGGCAGCAAAACTTCTGGTTACATGTTGTCGATTGGATCGACGAGAGAGCTAGTAAAAAAATCATCTCCTAATTCTAGACGAGTATATTTGAACATTTCAAGAGCTGGTCGACTAGAAATTAATGATGATAGAGGCCGTGTTCTATTAAGTCGTAATGTGGATGCAGGGCAAGAATACTTTGACTATAACGAGCTACCATTTGGTACTTATACTGCGACAATTCGAATATTTGATGGCAGTGAAGAGTTTTACACAGAAGATAGGTTGATAGTCAATACAAGCTCTTCGTCGATTAAAACCGGCGAACTAGATTATCATATTACAGCCGGTTATTTATCAAGAGACCTGACGAATACGGGACTAGAGGACGATTTTGACCAGAAATCCATCAACTTTGCTTATGATAATTATGAAAGTCCAATGTTCACCAATGGGAAATTGAGCTATCAAGTTACGGATTTTTTTGCACTGGGTGCAGGTTCGTTTATTACAGGGGAAGATAATTATAATTATGTTGGTGGTCACTTATCTTTAGGGGAAGTGTCCAGAATATCGGCAGTAACAGGATTATTTGACGATGGATCTAGTTTTTATAATTTTGATGTGGGGATTTATAACTTAAGTGTATCTTACACAAAATTTGATAGTGAAAATGATAATAGTATTGGAGATATTAGTTTGTCTCAACTTTTATTCAGTAACTCGAACTATACGTCATTATCAGTAAATTACAACAAGTACTTAACGAGAAATATATCATCATATATATCGGGTATATTAACAAAAAACCAATATAAAGATTTTAGTAATGGTTATAATAATGAATCAGAAAGTTGGTCTGCAAGAAGTGGCGTGCAGATATCATCATTACCACTTGACTCAAAGGTGAACTTAGAGTTATCAGCAAGTGAATCGAGTGATATAAATTATGGTGTTATGGCCTCAATAATTATTCCAATAGGCCAGGAAAACACATACACACATAGTACACAAGCACAAATAGATGATAGTGGTGATGTTGCGCTATCGCATAGAGATACAGTCTCAAGTAGTCTAATTAACAGAAACAATCTAAATGTATCAAGCTCTGCGGGACTTTATTATCAAGATTCTACTGAAGACCAAAGCAGTGCCGATTTATCATTGTCTGCAAATTATAAGAATAAATATATTGACTCAAACTCTTATGCCTATATCAATTCAAGTAGTAATACAAGTGTTTCTGCATATATTGGTACAAGTAATATCGTAACTTCTCAAGGAATAGAGTTTACGAGTGAAAAGTCATCTTCTTATTTTATTTCGAATAATGATACAGGGGAACTGTCTTCGGATGGAAAATTCTTGGCGGTAGTTAACTCCGAGCAGAATGGAAAACAAAGCAATGCTTATGTTAGTGGAGATGCTTTGACGGTATATCCATTAAAAGAGTTCTATGAATATGAATTCAAGCTTGATACGGAAGCCTCTGATTTTTACAACAATGGTGAGTCTTATACGTCGGCTACTAGTTATCCAGGAACTGTTATCCGTTTGGATACGTCGTTGTCTGAGTTGAAATCATTTATATCGACGTTTAGTGATATAAATGGAAATCCAATAGACGGAGTTGAATGTATCGGTGGAGGTTGTGTTTCTACTGACAAGCTTGTTGAAGGTGTGTATCAATTTAAGGTGAAAGATAAACAACCTTACAAAATTATATCTAAGGAAAACCAATGTGTAATACCGGAGTTATCATCGGTTAATAATTTGAATTTAGGTAATAACTTCTGTATGCCATCATTCGAAGAAAATAGTGAAGGTTATCAGATAGCCCTAGTTGATGGTGTTTATTATTACTACTTAGGGCAATACAAGGATAGTAATATTGTATTGAACTATCAGAACAAACTGAACAACTCAGGTGTTGAAATTATAAACAAAAAGCTTGGCGGTTATTTGTATATATTCGCTAAGTCTCCTGAGCAACTAACTACGGCAAACAAACTGTATGTTGATGAACTCATTAATTATGCAGTTCATATGGAGATGACGCCATATGCTTATAACTAACATAGAGAAAATTATGCAACGTGTAATATTTACTTCGATACTATTAATGACGACCTCTTTTAGCCATGCATTTAGCATAGATAAAATGCTTCTTATAGCTGGAGAAGATGGTAATGAAGTTTTTACTCTGACTAGTTCGAAAACTGAACCTGAATATATAAAAGGTAACGTTAGCCAAGTAAAGGTTGAAAACGGAGAGTTAGAAAAGGTAGAGCTAACAAAAGATAATTTACCTTTATGGGATCTTGCGCTATTACCCAATAAACTGATATTAAATCCGGGGGAAAGACGTCGTGTATCAGTAAAGAATTTATGTCAGGTTAATTGTGATGATTTAGAGAAGGACAAAGTTTATCAAGTGACTTTCATGCCTAGCGTTATCGATGGAGATAAAAAAGAAAGTATAATTGGTATTAATTATGGTTATGCTCCTTATTATATTGTACCTGCAAAAAATACCAATGTTGACTACAAAGTTAAATATAACGGTTCAGAAGTTTATGTGGAAAATAATGGTAACACATTTTTCTACATACAGTTTGATAACTGTAAACCGAATTCTGTTAGTAACAAATGTAAACAAACTAATACAATACTATCTGGTCGAAAGAAAACCATAAAATTAGCAGAAGGCCTGCAAAATGTCGATTCGTTATCCGTTAAGGTAGCCAACCATGATTACAGTTATAACAAAAATATCACTATTAAAAAGAAATAGCCTAATTAGTATAGCGCTATTATTCACGGCTTTAGATAGTAGCCATGCTGCAGATGTATACGGAACGATTACAGCAAACAACTCTGTGGTTTGGAACAATGCGGCGCCAAATAGTTATTTCGGTAGTGAAGCTATATCTCCATCTGCATGGACGATAGCGCAAGAGCAACCAACGGCAGAGTGGTATCCCGCAACGATGGATAACCAACCCGTTAATAACGTTAGCTTTGTTAATCATTCTACAGGCGAAAGTTTTAACACCAGCCTGGAGTTGTTAGGCGTTGAGTACAATTTGGGTAGCTCGGCTAGTTATTTCACATCAAAAGACTACGGGTCAAATGTGGGAATGGGAGTTGCCAATGAGTGTGCAGCTACAAATATAAGTGGTTCGAGTGCGAAAGTGGGCCAAGAGTCGACTTTGTGTGTGTCGCGAATGGGTTACACAGCAACAAGCCGAATAGAGCCTTTTAAGTTTTATCGACCTGCTTTCGCTTTGCCTAATATCAGTAATGATGTGTTCGCAGCCCCTGTTGGATCTGGAACTTTTACGGCATCAATTAACCTTTCACCCACTTACTTTTTTACAAGTCAAACCGGTACGATGACTTATACCAGAGTGCCGGAGACGTTAATTATCACGATTGATTATCAAGCTGCGATCCTTGAATCATTAACGGTACTTGGAGACGGGAATATTGAACCCCAGTATGATACTGCAACAAAAAGGATCTCTGGTACAACGAGGTATGATGTTAGCTTGTTAGGGACTTTACCTACAGGCGTTATTATGACATTTAGCCCTACGTCAGGTGACTATGAGCTTACAAATATTGATAACTCGCTAGAAAAGATACCCTACACAATCACGTGTGCCATTGGCTGCGAAAGCCCTGACAAGGTGATTGTCCAAGACGGAGTACTTAATACCGCATCTTTTCCTGATTCAGAAGTGATTACAGTGAATGGAGAAGGTAGTAACAAAGTTGATGTAGCATACGATGTTAGTTTTGATGTCGATGGAAATGCACTCAGTTCAGGTAATTACCAAGGGTCGTTTAATGTTGTTTATGAGGTGAACCTGTGAACCGACTAATTAATAATATTTTTTTTATGTTTCTAGTACTAACCAGCGGTGCAGCGGTTGCTGAGAAGCCAACTGCTCATATTTTGGGGGTAGGGGCAAACTATGGCTATAATTTTGATGGAGATATGTTTGAGAATTCTCAATCTATTTATTTTCTCTACCAATATAACCGACTTCAATTGAATCTAGGTATCAAACATTATAAATTATTAGATGATTCTGAGTACATACCTGATTTAGGTTTGCTTTATAGTATACATGATGGAGAAGAAATTGATTTAAAGGTTGGAGTCGGATTTGAAGATAAATATCCAACAATAGAGTACCTTGCTGAGTATGCTTTGAATGAATATTTCGGTGCGAGTATCGCACTTAATCAAACGTTGAATGATGATTTTGGGCAAAATCAACGAGAAGCCGTGGTTGGATTATCTTATTATTTCAATGACAGCAAGCGTAAGATTGAGTCTGACCAAGTTGAACCTCGCCCTTCGTCACTTGAAATTACGAAAGCTCCGGATTGCACATCTGACCCAACTGATACGGACTGTGACTTCGATACTATGTCTAACAGTATATCCGAAGTTGCTGTTAAGCCGACATTACCTTATGTCGTACAAGAAGGTGATTGGTTATATGAACTACGTAGAAAGTTCGGCTTCGATTTAGAAGAGATCATTGAGAGTAATGATATTGAAAATCCTGATTTGCTCATTCCTGGCCAAGTATTAGAATAAGCTCTTACCGGTAACCTGATCAATATTAAAGTATTACTAGACCTATTTCTTATAAGGTATGGTGATGCTTTTTTTTTGCACTCGATTAAATCTGTCTAACTATTCATCTATGATCTTACATAGCTTACGTTGATGTGAATAATCAAGTGTTGCCAAGAATCATGGTTTACATACCAGATCTTAGGTTCAGGTATTAAATATTACGAAGTTAGATAAAATTTAATTCTCTTAATGTAAAACCATTAAACTACTATGAAGACTTGCAAGATATGTATTAGCGTTTTACTCTTCGGTCTCTCCCTAAGGTTTAACTGCCATCAAATCGCTAACCAGTGCATAATATGCATAAGTCTGGTGAATTGATGTGGCCGTATCCATGCTATGTCATGATCGTTATGAATGGACTTTTCTGAACAAATTAATGTTTACAAATCTAACATCACGGATGCAAGAGTGGCTGATAGGCATTAGACTTCTTTTTTCCTGCGAATAAGCTAAACTCTCATATGTAACCAATTACATTTGAGGTGTTTATGAAGTCGTTTGTCAATATTAAGGTCGTTTTATGTTCGTTTTTATTTTTTGCAACCTCAGCGATTGCTTCTATTAGTGCTGATGATGTCACGTTTTCAGGCCGAGTCGATGGAGATATACGAGCAATTTATTCTGACAAAAGTCTAACGAATGTGGATGGCATGCAAAACACGAAAGCTGTAAGAGGCATGACTCAGAGCAGTTATGTAACATTACTAAACAATGAAGTAGATGATGTAATTGTTCGTGAGGTTGACATGTAGTCAAGCGAACATAGCATATTAGATTCTAACTTTTTACCATATGCTTTAATACTCAATCGCTTAATTACATAGTATATAGATTGTACTGATAATTTAAGTGGGAAAATAATGAGGTATATTGGTTCAATAATATCGAATACGAATGTCAAAACTGTAGAGCTGTGTTTTGAAAGATTGAAGCAAGCAGGAGTTCATCCATCAGAACTATCTTTCGATGGATTGGTACTCCTGTTAATGTGCGCGGAAAGAGACCGCTTAGCAACACTGAGAGCTAATTTAGCATGGGTTTGAACAGGTTTGACAGCCTGTAAGCAAGTTCAAGAACTCGGGTTGAGTAAATAGCTGGCTTGTTTTTATGTGCATTAAAGCTTTAGAATAATAGTGTTTACCAATTTTGATTGCACCGTTGGTTGATTTTTTCTCGTACGAAACAACAGAAAATCCCATTTTTTCGAGTACTTCTGCTGAGCTCTTTATAGCAACTGTTGTGTAGTAGTCGGTAATGTTAGCGTGTTTTGCTAGAAACCTGAATTCTCTATTTAATTGTAGACGAAAAGGTCGCTCGTACAGCGAATGCTGGCTCACCGCAAAATAAGCTAATTTTCGGCTTTTATTATAAGGAACGGTTTTTCTTAAATCTATTTCATCAATCGACTTTTGAGAAAGTGTTTCAATTTCGGAGATCATACCTTCAGTCGTGAATATAGTGCCTATGTTATGTCCTAATAGCTCCCCTGTGACGCTGTCGACATATTTATAGGCAATGAAACGTTTTTCATTGCAATAGTTTAAAAAATCGATTTTATAGAGTCCATGCTTAATATTCTCATCAGAGGTTTTCTCATGAAAAACAAGTACAGAATTTACAATCTCACTATCATTAGAATTTCCAATCGGATATTCACAAACAGGATTGTGTTCGATCATCGATGTTGACTGATAATTTGCTCTGGCGATCAAGTTATTTAAACTACGGTATTTCTCTTCCATCAGAGTATTGAATTGATCAACTCTATTTTTAGAACTAGGGTCTTGATGTTGTAAATGACTAACTTTAGATAGATAAGGCTCAAGATCGTTGGTAAATTCTCGCAAAACACGAATACTACGGCTAAGAGTTGGTTTAGTTGTTCCTCTTTCCCATCGACTAAGTGTAACGGTATCAATGTTCGATAGATCTCCTCCGAGTAAGTTGAGCTTTGTAGCTGCTTGACTTTGTGTTAGTTTATTCGCGATTCGATATTTTTTTAAGTATTCGCCAAACACAGTAATTTTCTCCAATCTTTTGCATAAGGCGAAGTATTATTATGTGTAGAAACTTAAGATGGTAGGCATCTTAATTTAAAGTCTGTTTGGCTATGCCTAATGATTTTTGATTGAGTATTGGTTATCCCACTGGGTTGTTTTTATGAGGGTTATTATTTCGGGTTGAGAAAGAAGTGTCGCTGTATCAATTTCGTATAAGCAATGTTCGAATGAGCGGTTGCCTAATTTAAAACCTCCTTTTTCTGACTCAATATCAAATGCTATTTTCTTAAATCCAAGTTGCTCTAAAATTTGTCCGATTTCAGGCCATGCAGTAAAGAAATAATAACGTTGAACATTTGAATAGTGAATTAGGTTTATAAATTGAGAAACTAACATACATCGAAATATCTGGAAATTAGAAGAGTAACGATTATAATTACAAACCGATAACTTAGTCGAATTTTTATAACTGACAGATTTTGTCAGGTCGATATCAATGATTTTTGAATGAGTAACTTTGTCAAAATAGTCACTTTCGAATATAAAACTAATTGAGTGACCTACCAACTGCCCGCTTTCTGTTATAAATCTTTTTAAAATAGCTCGTTTGTTTTGTTGGTAGTCATATAGATTAATTTCGAAAAAACCCTTCGGTGTATGGATGGCTGTTTCGTAAAAGATTTTAAGGCTAGATAGTATCTTGTCATCATCTTTCAAAAGAAGTGGCATCTCAGTAATTAAAGTTGATTGTGGCTCTTGTGGCTCTTCATAACTTAATGATGAAAGCTTCGTTACCCTGTTATTAAAACGAAGTTGTTCAATCTCGTCTAGTAGCTTTGTTTCGTTTGGATTAGGTATTAATTCATAAAAGTCACTCAGGTCAACCTGTAAACAACGCAAGATTCTTAGGCATTTTGCAAGTGTTGGTTTGGTTTTTCCTCGTTCCCAACGACTGAGAGTTACCACGTCTACAGAGCGAAACTCTTCATTTGCAAGGTTTAACTTAACAGCAAGCTCACTCTGAGTAAGACCTAGTGAGACTCTCAATTCCTTTAAATAGTCACCAAACATACATTATCCCTAAGCGTAATTTGATCTAATTGAAGTATAGGCATCTATGATAGTTTATGGCATTTTTAATAACCTATCTAAATGTAACAGACTCGAGATTACCGTTTTGAAACGGCATTGTGTATTTGTACAGGAGTTCGTTTAACTACTTATGCAGTTTGTCTTCACGGTTAAGAAGTAGGCATGTAAAGCTACATATGATTTGTTCATGCTAATCCTTGCTAGTTATTGATCTGTAGTATGGATTAATCACAAAAAGAGGTTTGTTTATGAATACGAATATGTTGTCTGAAAATTTACAAGCCGAAGCACTTGTTGACGATGTTAATCAGGGATTGTTTTATCCTGTTTTTCAACCGATAACTAATGGCAATGGAACTGTCGGTGCTGAGGTTTTGTTACGTTGGGAAAAAGGGCACGATGTTGAATCGTCAATTCGCTGTCTGTTAGACTCTAAGAAGATTGCATGGTTTACTCAAATATTCTTGTTAAGAGTGTCCGAGGAATTATTGTCTCAGAAGAAAATGATTGATTTTCTGACTATTAATATCTCCCCTGATCACGTTTTAAGTTTCACTTTTCTACGTGATATTTCCCCAATTTGGCAAGCATGTAATAAGTTGGGTATAACCTTATGGATTGAGCTTACTGAGAATGAACAATACCCGGTTGGCATTGACGAGAAAAGGATGATGTCCCAGTTTGGAGTATGTCGTGGTCTTGGAATTAAAATCGCGATAGACGACTATGGCAGTGGTTATAACACTGGTGAAGCACTGATTAGGGTTGTTAAACCGAACATAGTGAAAATAGATCGGTCGTTAATGAGAAACCGGAGTGATAATTCGACCTTTTGGGAGCGTCTTAGATTTTTAGCTCGGAAGTATCAGATTGAATTGTTATCTGAAGGTATAGAAAACCATGAAGATTTACGTTTTGCACAATCGCAGGGCATAGATTATTTTCAGGGCTATCACTTAGGCAAACCTGGCTCATTGAGTCAATTGTCGAAACAAGGTGCAGCATATTGCTGATCTACTTAAAAATAGCGTGAATAAATTCGGGTTACTTTTAGTGTGTAAAGCATCATCGTTAGTTTCAAGAGTTTTAGGTTTGCCGGAACATAATGCCATTCTATTAGTTTAATCATGCCTACTTAGTATCAAGTGTTTAATGCCTGCCAGTTTATCTATTTATAACCATTTGTTAGCATTGGGACAAACAACAAAACATTGGAATCGTTATGTCGCAGTCACCTTTGGATCAAAAGGCTTTGGAGCAAGAGCTTTCAGGTCAACAGCCCTCCTTATCTCAAATTAATGTGTTTCCGGTTAAATCAGTAGGTGGGATTGCACTCTCTTCTGCTTGGGTCGAAAAACAGGGCCTTACCTTCGACAGACGTTTTATGTTGGCCTTGGCTGACGGCTCAATGGTGACGGCGCGTAAGTACCCTAAAATGGTCAATGTGTCTTCTAGCTTGCAGCCAGACGGTTTGATTTTTACTTACGAAGGCAAAGAACCGCTGCGCCTAAAATATGCAAACTTCAAGATGCAAGAAGCGCCTGCAACAGTGTGGAAAGATAGCTTCACTGCGTATACCACCAACGACGAGGCGGATGATTGGTTTAGCGATGTGCTTGGTGTTCGCGTAGAACTTCTGTTCTGTGGTGAGCAATCTAATCGTGTTCGAGAAAAGCTTGGTCAGAATGTCAGTTTCGCCGATGGTTACCCGATGTTAATCATCAGCCAAGCTTCGCTTGATGAGTTGAATCGCCGTAGTCCTGAAACGCATTCCATGGATCAGTTCCGCACCAATTTTGTCGTCTCAAACACTGAAGCGTTTGCTGAAGATGGTTGGAAGCGCATTCGAATTGGTGAGGTTGAATTCGAAGCGGTGAAGCCTTGTGAGCGCTGTATCCTAACGACAGTCGATGTTGAGAGCGGCGAATTCAGAGCAACAAAAGAGCCACTCAATACCTTTTCTACGTTCAGAGCCAATGAACGTGGTGGCGTTTTCTTTGGTCAGAACCTTGTGGCGAAAAATGAAGGTCTGGTGAAAGCGGGTGACGTTGTTGAGGTACTTGAAACCAAAGAGAAAGAACACTACGAAGACTCTTGGGTCGAGTCACTGCACTTAACTTGCGTCGAGCGTGAAGAGATCGCTCGCGACTTCACAACCTTTTGGCTAGAGCCAGCGAAAGAGAACAATTTATTACCAAGCTATCAGCCGGGGCAGCATCTACCGATTGAAATGGTGATTAATGGCGAGAAAGTGTCTCGTCGTTACACGTTATCTTCTAGCCCTTCACGCGCAGGTCGTTTGGCGATTTCCGTGAAGCGAGTGGACGATGGCCAGATCTCTAATTGGTTGAATGATCATTTCCAAGTGGGCGATACGCTAGTTGCTCAAAACCCAGATGGTGCGTTCTACTTAGAAGCGAATCCAACTCACCCATTACTGCTGTTGTCTGCAGGCAGCGGCATTACCCCTATGTTGTCGATGCTTCGTTACTTGGCAGACCATGGTCAAATTGATGATGTGGTTTTCTATCATCAATGCAGCAGCGAAGAAGATATCCCTTATCAAGCTGAGATTGATAAGATCGCCAGTGAGCACGCGGGTCTTCGTGTGATCTATTCATTAAGCCAACCAACCAAAGAGTGGGATGGTTTGTCTGGGCGTCTAAGCGTGTCGCATGTCGCTAAAATTGAAGAGCTACACAAGCGTCAAGCGTTCGTGTGTGGCCCTGACGGCTTTATGGACAATGCCAAGAAACTACTGATTCAAATGGGGCTTAACCCTCAACATTATCATCAAGAAGCGTTTGGTGTTGCTCAATCAACGGAAGAAGCGGTGAAGCAACTGCAGTTGAGCGTTAACGGCTACCTGTTCGAAGGCAACAACCAATCAACACTACTAGAGCAAGCTGAGTCGGCAGGTGTGTCTATCGCATCAAGCTGTCGCGCGGGTTTCTGTGGTGCTTGTAAAGTGACCCTTGAGTCTGGGCAAGTTCATCAACCTGATGTACCGGCGTTGCAAGAGCATGAACGCAACATGGGGCAAATACTGGCGTGTTGCAGTGTGCCTCAAACTGATATCGAAGTTGTAGACTAACTCGGTGTCGGAAGGCCAGAAAGAAAAGCACATTGAATAGAAAAGGCCGGAAGTTCACTGAAATGAACTTCCGGCCTTTTTGATTCTAAGATTAATTCAAACAATTAATCGTAGATCGTTGGGATCGGTTGACGCTTGTGCTGTGTTGCTTTGTAGATGCCTACTAAGCGGTCTGACACGTCTTGAGGGACTTCTTTACCTTCAAGGAAATCATCGATTTGGTCGTAAGAAAGGTTCAATGCTGCTTCGTCGGCTTTCTGTGGATCAAGCTCTTCTAGGTCGGCAGTAGGCACTTTCTTAACCAATAGCTCTGGCGCACCTAGCGTTGCTGCAAGTTCACGAACTTGACGCTTGTTCAGGCCAAACAAAGGCGCTAAATCACATGCACCGTCACCGTGTTTGGTGTAGAAGCCAGTGATGTTTTCTGCTGAGTGGTCAGTACCAATCACAAGACCACCAACGTAACCCGCAATTTCGTATTGCGCGATCATGCGAGCGCGAGCTTTCACATTACCTTTAACAAAGTCGATTTTTGCTGAGTCTGTTGGTAGTAAACCTGTACCTTCAAGTGCAACGTGAGATGCTGCGTGAAGCCCATCAACACCCGCTTTGATGTTTACAGAAACAGATTGAGAAGGCTGGATGAAAGAGAGAGCAAGTTGTGCTTCGTCTTCATCTTTTTGTTCACCGTATGGTAGGCGAACGGCGATGAATTGGTAGTTGTCGCTACCAGCGCTTTCATTCAGGCTATTAACTGCCATTTGTGCTAAACGGCCACAAGTTGTCGAATCCACACCGCCACTGATACCAAGGATCAGAGACTTGCAGCCTGACTGCTGAAGTTTCGTTTTGATAAAGTCCACACGACGAGTCACTTCGAAGTGAGGGTCAATTGAAGGTAGTACGCGCATTTCGTCACGAATTAACTGTTCCATTCGTATTCCTTTCCTGCAAGCAAATTAAAAATCTAGTGTTATCATACCTAAATCATCCGATTTAAAAACCTCTTTGCACAAGCTTAGAAAGAGAAGGCAGTAATAAATAATGGAAAAAATAGCCATTTTCGGTAGTGCGTTTAATCCGCCGAGCTTAGGGCACAAAAGTGTGATTGATTCGTTGGCTCACTTTGACAAAATTCTACTTGTTCCAAGTATTTCCCATGCTTGGGGAAAAGAGATGCTAGACTTTGATACGAGATGTCAGTTAGTTAACGCATTTATTAGCGATCTTTCACTGGATCAAGTGGAGCTTTCTTTGATCGAAAAGAGCCTATTTACTCCAGGTGAAAGCGTCACGACTTATGCAGTGCTCAGTGAACTCCAAAAGTTACATCGTGACGCTGAACTGACGTTTGTTATTGGCCCAGATAACTTCTTTAAATTCTCATCTTTCTATAAATCAGATGAGATTACCAAGCAGTGGTCTGTGATGGCTTGCCCTGAAAAAGTAAAGATTCGTAGTACCGATATCCGCCTTGCTTTGCAAAATGGGAGCAATGTGGCGAAATTGAGTACAAAGTCAGTTACAAAGATATTGCAAGATGGTGAACTGTATACAATAATGTAGATTCACTAATTTAAGAGGTCTGATGACTATGCTAAAGCGCGCGATACCAGCGACGATGATCATTGCAGCATGCAGTATGCCTGCTCACGCTGATTGTGATTTCTTTAGCTTAGATTCGATCATGCTGACTTCTGACGATGAAAATAACTGTTTAGACTTGTCTACGAGCCTTGAATCCTTCGGTCAACGTATGATGGAGCTCAGTGGATTAAGCGAAGATGAACCTGAATCAACGGCAGACTATTGGTCTGATTGGGTTATTCAGAGCAAAGATGCGCCTCTATTAACTCAAAGCCTTGAATCTAACTACGTTGGATTAGGTATGTGGTTCCCAGAAGATCTCGAAGATGATCAGTATGATATGTCGACAGAAGAGTGGTTGATGAATCATGGCCTTCAATTAAGCATTGGCTTTGGTGATAAAGTAGAAGGGCAACCACGCATGCGATTTGATTACCGTTGGCATGACTCACGAGACGCTGACCTCATGATGCAGGTTGAATTGCCGTTCTAGACCGTTAGGTTACTAATTGATGCTGAGATGCTGAGATG
>NZ_JBFRSD010000001.1:175844-177993 GCF_041473395.1 Vibrio sp. 10N.222.55.C6 | reverse complement strand
GAGATGCTGAGATGCTGAGAATTAAAAAAGCCGCAAAAACTCAGTTTTTGCGGCTTTTTAGTATCTGGCTTGCGAGTTTTAATACCAGCACTCACTTTCCGCCAAGCTATAAATCTTCACCAAAAACAAGCATACACAGTTGCTCGAACTCTTCTTCTTTACCTGAGAACAGATCATCAATCACAAGTGAACGTTTTTGACCTGACTGCATGCGTTTCTTCGCTTCTCGCATCACCATCACCAGAGTGTGCTCTTGTGGCAAGTTTGAGTCATCAATGTTCCATTGATTGAATCGCTGAGAAAGAGCACTTTCGCAAAGCAGGGGTTTAAACGACAACACTTCTTGCTTCAATACAGAAAGCATATCTTTAAACGCTTGTTCCGTATTATTGGCATTAGAAGCGCGAGCTTTGGTTTGTTCTAGCTTTTCTAGTAGTGCCGAAGAGAGGTTGGTTTGCGTGATGTAACCCGCTTGTCTTGGGAATGAATCCGTCAAACGAACAGAAAAATCGACACGGTTAACCTGAGTGTTTGGAAAGTAGGTCAGTGACGTTAGGCAGTCGTATGGAATCCAGACGCTTTGTCCTGGTTCAACGGCATACTCTTGTTTGCCTAACTTAATCAAAACCAAGCCACTTTGAACCGATACAAGGCTATGTTTAAGTACTTTCTTGCGTGGTGTGATCACCAAGTGTGAAAAGTAAGCCGATGTATATTCAATAGCGAAGTTCATAGATAGTACCTTAATTTTGGGGCGTCAAGATTACCGTTAATCTTAAAGAATGCCAACAATAACAGGGGATTTTCAATGTTTCTGGTCTGACCTTGTCAAAAGTATGGGCTCTGTAGCTGCGAGAAGTCAAAACAACGCGTAGAATGAGCCAGCTTTTTATTATATGAATTAAAAAATGACCTCTCCAACCGATCCATATGTTGATATTCGTCCTTACGGCGATGATGAAATTCCAGCGGCACTAAACCGTCTTATTAATGATGAAGAATTTATCAGTGCAATCTTGCACTACCGTTTTTCAAACCATGCGTCTTGGTTCAAAGCATTAATGAGCCCGATTTTGCGTGTGTACTTAAAAATGAAGTGGAGCAAGCTGACTAGCGTTGAATCCATTCAGATTGAAGTGAAAAAGTACTTACGCGACACGTTAGCGAAAACCACTAACGGTGTGACGTACACGGGTATCGAGTCACTGGATGCGAACCAAGCTTATCTGTTTGTATCAAACCATCGTGACATTGCTATGGATCCTGCGTTAGTAAATTACGCTCTGCATCAAAATAATCATCAGACTTGTCGTATCGCTATCGGAGACAACCTGTTGAAAAAGCCATGTGCGACTGAATTGATGCGTTTAAACAAGAGCTTCATCGTAAAGCGTTCTTTGAAAGGACCGCGTGAGATGATGAAAGCGCTAGGGCAGTTGTCTTCTTACATTAAGCACTCTCTAGAAACGGGCAACTCAATCTGGATCGCTCAAAAGGAAGGTCGTGCGAAAGACGGTAACGATTTTACTGAGCCAGCAATTTTGAAAATGTTCCACGTTGAAGGACGTAAGCAAAAAATTGCTTTCCCTGAATACGTGAAGTCATTGAAGATTGTTCCTGTGGCTATTTCTTACGAGAACGACCCATGTGACACGGCTAAAGCGATAGAGCTTTTCGAAAAAGACGTAAACGGCAGTTACGAAAAGGGTGAGTTTGAAGATATCGAAAGTATCATTCAAGGCATCATCGGTGATAAAGGACGCGTTCACGTTGGTTTCGGTCAGGTTATCGACCAAGATTTTGATACGCCTGAAGCGCTTGCTGAAGAGATCGATCGTCAGATCCACGATAACTACAAACTGTTCCCAGTAAACTTGCTGGCAGCAGAAAAAGAAGATGAGTCGATTACAGCGGCCGTTAAACAAGAGTTTGAAGCTAAACTGTCGAGCCTGCCACAAGGTGCGCGTCAGTACTTGATCGATAGCTACGCCAACCCAGTGAAGAACATTGGTTAACGAGCGTTAGTTAGCTTGCTAGTTGATTAGCAACTTGATTGAATTGAAAAAGGAGCCTTGGGCTCCTTTTTTGTTTCTGAATCACCATTTGTTGCTGCGATCGAGCATTAACGTATTAGAGCATTAGAGCATTA
>NZ_JBFRSD010000001.1:0-175071 GCF_041473395.1 Vibrio sp. 10N.222.55.C6 | reverse complement strand
TTAGAGCATTAGAGCATTAGCCTGAATTAGCGAGCGACTGCACCACCGAGATCTAGATTGGTTGGCCATTTGGTTACGGTGTTGCCGCCCAGATAGATGTTGCCTTTGACTGTCATGGTCTCGGGGAATGTTGTAATCCCAGAACCGCCTATATAAAGGTCGCCGTCAATCACGATCCCGTTGGGTAACTCGGTTAAAGGAGTGCGGATCACGCTCAGATCGCCTTTTACTCTAAAGCCATTCGGTAGCCTTTCCAGTGGAGTGTCGGTGAGGTTGATAAAGCCGCCCACTCTTACACCTCTTGGCCAGCTGGTGATTTGGCTGCCAATCAAGTCGACGTAACCTTTTATCTTAACCCCGCTCGGGACTCGAGCGAGTTGGCTGTTAGAGCCTTTAAGGCTGCCGTTCACTTCTAACCCTTTGGGTAGGCGTGTGATCGCAGTATTCTCTATATTGAGATTACCATCTACCACCAAGCCAGTTGGAAGTGATGTATAAGGCTTATTTCGTAGATATAAGTTTCCGTAATTATCGAGATGGTTCAATATTTGATAGTGATCGAGTGGTTCAGCACTGACATTTGTTATGGTTAAGGAACCAATAATAAGTGCAATTATTCTGAGCATAACAGGATTCTTATTACGATAGACGCTTACACTATAATGGAAAAATTAATCTCGCATAGTGTTTTACCCATTTGGCGGTAGATTAACGAGGAATGGAGCAAAGATGATAGGTAAATTAATGATTAGAGTAAATATACGAATTATTAAGGTCTTTCTGATAGCCGCTTCAGTGTTTGGCTCAATGTCTGCGAGTGCCAACAAAGTAATTTCAACGCCCGGTAAAGCTGCGGTGGTGGTGACACAAGGCGGTCAACAGCAACGAGTTTGTTATTACGATGACAAGGCTTATAGCATTGGGGCTGTGTTAGAGGTGGGGGGCGTAGTGATTCAGTGCGCTGCAGAAAACGATTTTGAGCAAAATGGGTCACTGGCTTGGGTTCAATTAAAAAAAGACGAGTAATTCACTCGTCTTTTAATAAGCATATAAATGCTTATATTAACGCGCTAGAGAGCGAGTCTTAAGTTCAAAAATAATCTTCTCAGCGCTAACTTCAAATTTAAAGCGAGCGTGCAACTCTGTGCTTTCTTCAGTCATCTCTGATGCTTCGAACTCAACGTTGCTAGACACTTGTTTAGCAAGTTCAACATACTTAGCAAACTCAGCTTCAATCAGTGCTTTTGAGTTTCCGTAAACCGTTACTTCAGCAACATCGTCGCCTTCTTTAATGATGAACCCGATTTCGCCTGCACAGCCGCAAGCCTCACATACATCGTTGTTACCAATATCTTGGCTCATAAATAATCCTCTTACAAAGTCTGAGGTTATTCTAACGAGCAATTTGAACTGTATCTACAAAAATTAAAACCTTTGAACTAATTTATACTGGTATGCTATGTTGTTTGTTAAGGTGTTTGATGAATATCTATATTCGCGCCGCCAAATATGTATGTGATTTACCTCACGTTTTGTTGAAAAGGAATGTTATTAATATGTCAGAATATCATTCACTTAGTTGCGCCAGAAATGATTTTATAAGACTATCTATCGCTTGATAGGTATTTATACAATGAATTTTTCGTTGGGTATTTCATATTCTAAGTCGTTATTTAAACTTATCGACTTAGGATTGTAAGGTGATTTTCGAAGAATAATTAGACAAAGTGTCCAAAGAGGCATCACTGTAAAATTGTTCGTACATAGTATTTGTGTGAATTTAGTTATAAATACTTGCGAAAAAATACCTTGCTCACATAATGCTGATAACGATTTTCATTCTGACTTCATTTGATTGAGTTAGATGGATTTACAAAGAGAAGAGCCTGAATATGCCAAAGCGTAGTAAAGAAGATACAGAAATCACGATCCAGAAAATCATGGATGCCGTTGTAGACCAGCTACTAAGATTGGGTTACGACAAGATGTCATACACGACGTTGAGTCAACAAACGGGTGTTTCTCGTACAGGTATAAGTCATCACTTTCCAAAGAAAACGGATTTTACTGCTGCTCTAGACGGTCGTATTTTCAAGATGTTCATGGAACACATTGACTTCGAAAATGGCCTTGACGCATTTTCAGCTAGCTGGGTTGCAGCACTTGAAGACGCTGAGTTCCTAGCAATCTTACGTTTACTTTTCCATCATATCGTTACTGCTGAGAGCGCACATGAGTTCGCTGCAAACGGTATTGATCGTCTATACAAGCTGACTGAAACTCAGTTTGGCGATACTAGCGGTAAAGAACTAGAGTGGTTGATTGGTAAATCATTGATTCGTATGAGCCAATAATCAGCACTCAATAAAAGAAGCTCCTGCGGGGGCTTTTTTTGTGCCTGCCGTTTCACTTCTTGTGCGTTTTTCTCTCAATCCCACACCGATGTTGCTGTTTGCTGAATGATGTTATTTCTTTTCTTTTTATATGCTTACGCCCGCGGCTTGTTTTTCTCTTCAGTGTTAAAAGCTAAGTAACCCTAACAAGTAGAGTTCATTTCTAGAGCCTCAAATGTTCAAGGTGAGTCGTTTTGGTGCTTGCTGTTGTGGTTATTAATAAAATTGAGTTTAAGCTGAGAGAGTGGCTGTGAGCCAATAAAAAGCCCCGAACAAATCGAGGCTTAGGATTACGTCATTGTTATCAAGAACGAATACTCAAAACGAGTCGCTCCTTAATCGGACTTATTGTGCGGGGTGAACCTGAGGGAAGCTCATGGTTGGGTGTTTTTCTACGATACTTTTGTAACCATACACATCTTCTATCATCGAAGGTTTCAGTGCATCCCAAGGCTTGCCATCACACACCAAATTGCCATCTTTCAATACCACCAATCGATCGGAATACTGCGCGGCTAAGTTGAGATCATGCAAAACCACGATAACCGCGGCATTGTGGTTATCGGCTAATTCTCTCGCAATCTTTAAGGTGTTGTGCTGGTGGGCAAGATCCAGTGCAGAGGTTGGTTCATCAAGCATCAAAATACATTGGTCACCAGAGTGGTGAAGCTGAGTTAATACTCGAGCCAAGTGCACTCGCTGCTTTTCACCGCCTGATAGTGAAGGGTAAAGCCTTTCACTCAGGTGAGTCACATCAGCAACATCCATTTTTTGGCTAGCAATGCTAGTTAGTTTTTTGTTGGATTCTTGCAGAGGAATCCCACCAAGCTCGACAACTTCATGTGCCAAGAATGGGAAGGTCAAGGTGCTGTGTTGAGGAAGCATAGCAAGGTGCTTAGCTAACTTTTGAGAAGGCCACTTGTCTTTGCTGTGTCCAAAGTATTGAATATCGCCGTTGCTTGATATCTCTTGGCATAAAGCTTTAAGCAGCGTGCTTTTACCTGCGCCATTTGGCCCAAGCAGTGTAGTTACCTTTCCCGCTTCAATCTCAATAGAAACGCCATCTAATATCACTTTACTGCCGAACTTCACTTCGATATCGGTCGCTTTTAAAGCTGAAGGAAACATTAAAGGATTCTCCCTTTCTGTTGAAATAGTAGATATAAGAAGAATGGGGCACCGATAATCGCAGTGACAATACCTACAGGTAGCTCTGCCGGAGCAAGTACCACACGTGAGAACATGTCTGCGGCGGTTAGCAGCAGTGCGCCTAGTACCGCTGATAGTGGCAACAGAACTCGGTGGTCAGGGCCTGCCAACATGCGACCTAAATGTGGGATAACCAATCCAATAAAACCAATCATGCCAGACAGGCTAACTGTGATACCAACGCCCGCAGCCGTCAGTAGAATCAGCTTTCGTTTCAGCTTTTGAACTGGGATACCAAGGTGTTGCGCTTCTGACTCGCCCAGTAATAGAGCATTTAGAGACATCGCTTGGCGGTAGAAAACAACAAACAAGCCAACGAGCGTGACAGCTGCCAGCAAAATTCCTGACCACTTAGCGCCCGCCAATGAACCCATCGACCACAATGAAAGATCGCGCAGCATTTGGTCATCAGCAATGAAATTCAAGAAGCCAATACCTGCGCCAGAGAGCGCACTGATCGCCACACCCGCCAACAACATGATGGTGACAGAGGTGCCGAATTTACCTGTACCCAGCTTATACACCAGCAGCGTGGTTAAAGCGCCGCCAAGAAAAGCGAACACAGGAACCGCAGCAAAGTTCATGAAAGCAGGGTATTGAAGCGATAGCTCAGAGAACAAAACGATAGCCAGTGCAGCACCTAATGCTGCGCCCGCAGACACACCTATGATGCCAGGTTCTGCAAGTGGGTTTCGAAACAAACCCTGCATCACTGCACCACACAAGGCGAGGATCGCACCAATCAGCATGCACAAGATGGTTCTAGGTAAGCGGATCTCTTGAATCACTAAGTTGATGTGAGGTGCTAAGTCATTGTTTGGTTTAATTAAGCTTGTGGCGCTGTCCGCTAAGCTAATGTTCATTGGCCCAACAGTGATCGAGTACAGCGCGACAAAAGCTAGGGTTGCACCTAGAGCTAACATCGACGTTTTCAGTGGGACGGAGCGTAACAACATAAAGGGCCTCAATATCTATCGCTAACTTCGACCTCCTTCAACAACAGCGTGAGTCAGTTGGTGAGGGAAGCGAATTAGCGATAGCAGAAATAGGGTGGTTGAGTTATAGCGGGTAGATAAGTGCGTTTAGACGCTTTGCTTCAGAGAGGCTTTCTAGGCCAAGCCCGCCAACCAAAGCACTGCCATTTACGGTAATGATTTGCTTGTTCATACCTGCAGGCGTTGCCGCTAGCATAGGCAGTGATTTCAGGATGGCATCTGCGCCGCCCATTTTTTGATAACTACGGCCGCTTACTAAAATGACATCAGGTTGCATCTCAACGAGTGATTCCATTGAAAGTGGCTTGTAAGACGTTAAGCTCTGAGCGGCAGGGTTGATACCGCCAGCTAACTCGATGATTGCGTTTGGTGATGTTTCACCGCCAGCAACGTTGGCAGGGCGACCTTCATGCAGCAACAGGAATAGAACTTTCTTCGCTTCGTTGCTTGGTACTTGGTTCGCTTTCAGTGCTGCGATCTTTTGATTCACATCGGTTTTCACTTGCTGCGAGTGGTCTTCGGTATGGGTGATCTTTGCGATTTGGTCGATACGCTTTAATAGCCCTTCCACGTTTGCTTCAGTGTTAACAATCTCTACATCGACGCCTGCCGATTTTAATTGAGAGATAGCGTTGTCTGGTCCCATTTCATCCGAGCCAATCAATGTGGTTGGCTCTAGGGCGAGTAGACCTTCAGCAGACAGGTTTCGGTGATAACCAATCTTTGGCAGGTTTTCTGCTTGAGGAAAGTGGCTGGTCACATCAATCGCGACTAGCTGCTCTTCAGCACCTAATGCCAAAACCAATTCAGTAACGGCACTACCGGCACTGATGATTCGAGGTTGTTCAGCGTCGTTGGCCATTGCGGGTGCGCTAAGTGCCAGGCTCATAGCGGCAACTGAAAGGAGATGTGTCTTGGTCTTTAATTTATTGAGCACGTTTAAGTTGTTCATAATAAGTTCTTTATATTTTCTTTTTGTATCGCGAAGATACTCAGTGAGCAGTCCGTTCGCATTGTGAGTTCGAATCGATAGAGAGGCTTAGTTCTGTCTATTTGGTCTTAGCTATCAGGAGCCAAATTTTATAAACGCTAGGCCTCATAAAAATTGAGTGTTGTTCTAGCCATCGTCCGTGAGCAGTTGAGTCGCTGGTATTCCGTTCTCTTGAAGGAATGAAAGCAACTTCACTAGGTTTTCAACATTGGCGGCTTTATCCGCGCCAATGATGATCGGTTTTTTATCCGTTGAGCCTGTCTCTTCTAACAAGGCAATCTTGAAGTTTTCCCAGTTGATATACTCTTGGCCGTTAATCGCCCAGTAGGGGGCATGGTCTAGGATGTTGACGCTAATCGAGTCTTTGTGGACTTCAGAAACGTTTTTAACATCCGAGCTTGGTAGCTCAACTTCTAGCGATTCCAGCTTTACCGATGCCGTAAGCAGTAGAAAAACCATCACGATAAAAATGATGTCGAGCAGCGGTGTTAAGTCTGGCGCTAGGCTCTGTGTGTGAGATGAGTGGGGCGTTTTAATCATGCTTGACTCACATCACCGATAGAGGTTTTGTTGATAGGCTTACCTTGAGTATCATCAGACTGATTGGTTTGAATCGACATGCCTTCTAGCCACACATTCACATAGTTCAATGTATGCTCCAATTGAGCCAGCACTCGATCGGCCCATAGCCCTAGTAGCTGAGCACCAGAAATAGCAGGAAGCGCAATCATCAAACCTGCTGCTGTGGTTCGCATTGCTAATCCAAGACCGTCTGCCAAATCATTAGGCGTGATGCTGCCTGTTGTCGCGGCAACGCCTTTAAACATCTCAATAAGACCAAGTACCGTACCAAGCAAGCCGATGAGTGGGCTGATCACGCCGATCAAACCAAGCAGTCTTAAACCTGCATGAAGCTGGTGGCGTTTTTCTTGTAGCCAGATCCCAGCGGCATCTTCACGTAACCCTTTTGAGAAAGAGTGGTGAGCAAGCAACATTGACACGCCCTTGTACAAGAGCGGGCGTTTACCTGAAATCGACTGAGCAAGCGCTTCAATCTCTTTGCTGTTGGTTGGTGAAATTTGGTTAAGCTCACGACGAATAGCACGTTTGCCCACACCAATGCTGAGCATGACTTGGAAGACACGTTCAGCGATGATCATTGCTGTTAATGCTGAGCAGATAAGAAGAGGCCAAGTCATTAAGCCAAGTTGATCTTGTAAGTAACTGATTTGTTGCATGATTAATCCAACCTAAAACGAACAGGTATTTGTACTCGGTGAGCAATCGCTCGACCATTGACAGTGTGAGGTGAGAATTTCCATTGTTTAATGGCATCTAATGCGGCGTTATCGAGCATTAGCGCGCCTGATGAATTTACTAATGCTTGTTTAATTTGTTTGCCTTCAGCGTCTAGCCAGATCTCATAAGTCGCGACACCTTCAACGCCACGACGTCTTGCTTGGCGAGGGTAATTCGGTGGGGTAGGACGCGCAGAGAACGAAGGCTTAGTGACTAAAACCGGCTCTTGGTTTGATACGCCTTGATTTACTTCCTGAGGCTGGTTGGCAGACTCGTCCATATTCTTATCGACTTTCTTGTCGGCCAGTTTCTCTGGTTGAGTGGCTGGTTTTGGGCGTTCTTTCTTAACTACCTTTTTCTCAGTTACTGGTTTCTTTTGAACCGGCTTCTTCTCGACAACCTTTTGCTCAATCACTTTTTTCTCAACTTTCTTTGGTTGAGGTTTATTGGTGATCGCTTTTTTCTTTGGGGTTGGCTTAGCTTGCTTTGGCTCAACCGTTTTTGGTTCGGCTTGTGAGACGGTTTCTTTTATTGGCTCAGGTTTAACTGGCTCTGTGATTGTTTTTTGCTGAGCTTGTGAAGGAACGCTCTTAGGAGTGAAGTTGATCGATACCGTGTTCGATTGGCTACCTGCAGGCATCGCAAATACTTTGGATTCTTGAGCGACAAACAACAACGCGGCATGAATCACTAACGATGCACCGCCTGCAATAACATATCTAGGAACGTTCACACTCAATCCTTTACCAAATCCAAAATCTGTATCGGATTATTGCTTAGAATCTAAATAAGATCAATTATCAATTGCATTACCATTTGCGTCTATTTATGATTATTTCAGTTTTAGCGAATAGTCTTCCAGACTTTGCTATGTAAGTGTTTAGAGAGATTATATGAGTCTTAATATCTATAAGTATGACGAATCAGTCTTGGGTATTTCTAGCCCTGATCCGCTTCGTTTTGCGTTTGCTAAAAAGCATTCTGCCCATGCCGGAGGAAGTTCAATTCCGGTCGACCCGAGCAAGAAGTTGGAGCTCTTTGATGAACTGATGTTAAGTGAAGGGCAAAAACAGGATAAACGTTGCTTGTATATCCATATTCCTTTTTGTCGTGTGCGTTGTACGTTCTGCAATTTCTTCCAAAATGCCGCCAGCCGTAAATTAGTCGATGAGTATTTCGATGCGCTGATGGTTGAGCTAAAGCAAAAAGCCAAAACGCCATGGGCTCAGTCTGGACTATTTCACGCCGTCTATATTGGTGGCGGAACACCTACCGATTTGTCTCCTCAACAAGTAGAGCAGTTAGGCAAGGCTATTCGCCAATATTTCCCACTAGCGAACGATGTTGAGATGACATTGGAAGGGCGAATCAATCGCTTTGGCGACGAGATGTTTGATCGTACGCTTGAAGGTGGCTTCAATCGTTTCTCATTCGGTATTCAAAGTTTCAATACTCAAGTTCGACGCAGTGCTAAGCGCTTGGATGACCGAGAAGTGGTGTTGGAACGTATCAGTGCTTTGAGCCGCACTGAACAAGCTCCGATCGTTCTTGATTTGTTATACGGATTACCGCACCAATCTATGGAAGTGTTCCAACAAGATTTAGAAGACTACATGTCTACTGGCGCACACGGCATTGACCTCTACCAACTGATCGTTTCGGGCAATGCTCCTATGCTGAATCTCGTTGAGAAAGGAAAAATCCCACCACCGGCCAATACGCCAGATAAGGCGAGTATGTATTTGGCGGGTGTTGAGTTCATGGCAAAAAATAAAGTGAAGCAACTGAGCGTGAATCACTGGACTCGTGATAATCGAGAACGCAGCATTTACAACAGCTTAGCGAAAACCTATGCCGAAGTTTTGCCGATTGGTTGTGGCGCTGGTGGCAACATTGGTGGTCATGGTGTGATGCAGCATCGAACTTTAGACAGCTACATGGAGTCTATAAAGCAAGGTCAATTGCCTATAGCCATGATGACCAAGCAAAGCTCATTAGAGCCAAGCTTCTCTTCATTGAAGGCAGGTTTTGATTCTGGTGTTGTTAGAAGAAGCACATTACCGACCTTTATGGGGCAAGATACGTTCGACTACCTAAAACCTTTGTTCGCACATTGGGAAAATAACGGTTTAGTTGAGCTTTCGGAAGATTATCTGAGCCTGACTATTGCTGGCAGCTTTTGGGCGGTAAGCCTAGCGCAGAGTGTGATTCAAGTGCTTAACGCTGAATACCAAGCTATGCACCCAGCGCCTAAAGCGTCAGGTTCGAGCGTACACCCGCATGCAAGTTTGAAGCCCGCTTAATATCGAATTTTTAGTTTATAACTTACTCGTTTATACGGAACATATTCAATGACAGATACAACATTAGAAATGACAGAAACTCTAGAACAACGCGTAGCTCGAATTTTAGAAGAAGAGCCAAAACTACTGCCAACAGCAATTGCTGAGAAGCTAGGTGTTTCAGAGGTTGAAGTGGTTGCTGCTTTTCCAAACGACATGGCAGTAATGCTAGATGGCAGACGTGCTCAAGAGATTCTAGAAGGTTTAGTGGGTTGGGGGCCTGTGACCACTATCGTGCATTCATTTGGTTCTATCTTTGAAGTAAAAGCGCCATTCCCGAAAGGTAAGGTAGCGCGTGGTTACTACAACCTAATGGGCAAAGAGGGCGAGCTTCATGGTCACCTTAAACTTGATAACGTTAAACATATCGGTTTGGTGAGCAAGGCGTTCATGGGTCGTGAAAGTCATTACTTCGGCTTCTTCAGTGAAACCGGTGAGAACATTTTTAAGATTTACCTAGGCCGCAACGAAAAGCGTGAGCTTATTGCCGACCAAGTAGAACGCTTCAAAGCGTTAAAAGAACAAGCTTAAGTACAGTCAATAGTAAATAATCAGCAGTAATCTGACATAGGGTTGCCAACTGGCTTAAACAAGACATCAATGCTCGAGGATCGTTTAGTTCGCTAATGATCGCTCAACCTCGGGCAAAAATAATAAATCAGAGAAAGTGAAGAAAGGAATTACCCATGGAACAGCAAGTAAAACAAGAACGTCTACAAGGTCGCCTAGGTCCAGAAATTAAAGAGTTTCGCCAAGAGCGCCGTACCCTTCAACTTGCAACGGTTGATGAAGAAGGTCGCCCGAACGTAAGTTACGCACCTTTCGTTCAGAACCAAGAAGGTTACTTTGTTCTAATTTCTGATATTGCTCGTCATGCTCGCAACTTGAAAGCGAACCCTCAGGTCTCTTTGATGATGATTGAAGACGAAGAGAGCTCGAAGCAACTTTACGCACGTAAACGTTTAACGTTTGATGCTCAAGCAAGTGTTGTGGAGCGTGAAACGGAACTTTGGACTCAAGTGATTGGCCAGATGCAAGAGCGTTTTGGTGAAATCATTGATGGTTTGAGCCAACTTCAAGACTTCT
The DNA here is from genome assembly GCF_041473395.1 of Vibrio sp. 10N.222.55.C6. NCBI lineage: Bacteria > Pseudomonadati > Pseudomonadota > Gammaproteobacteria > Vibrionales > Vibrionaceae > Vibrio > Vibrio sp. 10N.222.55.C6. Next base: position 164,756 of record NZ_JBFRSD010000001.1, on the reverse strand, counting down.
CTCTGTTTAACCTTAAAGCTGAGAACGGCCTGTTCGTTAAAGGCTTTGGTCAGGCATACCAAGTGTCAGGCGACGATCTGGTGGATTTCGTTCACCTACAAGAAGGTCACAAAAAAGTATCTAACGAGTAATCTCGTTTAATCGATTTCTTTAGGAGCCCTCCAATGTGAGGGCTTTTTTATGTCTAAATCAAAGAGTTTGGTATATTGGCGTTTGATGACTATTTATATGTAAGGATCGGTACGTGAAACCAGTAAGTCGAGATTGGGACGAGTTCTGTTACCCGTTTATTTATGAAGACAGTCCTATCTGTGATTTTGAGATTTTGTCGGATGAACTTTGTTGCCGAGTTGGATTGGTGTTGTCTTTAGAGCTAGAGCCTCAGGTTCGTGAGATCCTGCAACGCTTGCAGCCAAACATCTACCATTTGAATGGCTCTGTGCGCGGTAAGCTTGCCATCACCGAGTCTGAATTGGTCGAGCTCAAGCAAGATTATCATCGTATCCGTGAGCAGTTAGAAGGGGGGGTTAAAGGCTTTGTCTTACCCGGTGGACACCGAGTGTCTAGTGAACTTCACTTGTGTCGTTGTCAGGCTAAGAAAGTTGTGCGAGCTTTGGTGAGTATTGAACATCATGAAAGCAAAAAGTCGCCAGACCCGATTCTTTTTAAATACGCCAACCTAGTCGCGAACACTCTCTATGCATTGGCCTCTTTTACCAATCATGTGAATGAAGTCGAGGAAGTGGAATTTGTGAGTAAGAGCTACTCTATGCCGAAAAAGTCTATGCCAGAAAACAAAGACTAACGGTTAGCTCTATTCTTATTAAGATTTGAAGAAAGAAGAGACTAAGAAGCTAAACCATTGAGCACTATGCCAGGTTTAGCTTCTATAACAGAGCCTAAGCAGCCGTAGAGGCGCCGTTTAAGACTTTTGCGCCGCGTAGCATAGCTTCGATTAATTCACCCGCGTTGAACTTCTCAAGCGCTTCATGCGCCCCCACCTGATTAGCACGGTCGACACAGATCTCACTGGACAGTGAGGTATGCAAAATACAGTAAGCGTGACTTAAAGCGCTGTCGTTTTGCACTTCAAATGCAAGCTCATAACCATCTAATCCCGGCATCTCGATATCACTCACCAGAAGATCAATGGCATTGCCAGCGCTGGCTTGGCGTCGCATTAGGTCGATGGCATCTAAGCCGTTGTTACATATGCTGTAAGGGATGTTGATGCTGTCTAAGGCATCAGATAACTGTTTACGTGCAATCAAAGAGTCATCCACTAATAAGATGTTCAATGCTTTGAGGCGTTCCCTTTCTACATCGGTCAGCATCGGGATATGAGCATTCTCATAAGCTGGGTAGATCTTAGAAAGCAGCAGTTCCACATCGAGCATTTGCACAATACGGTCTTCGAAACGTGTAATACCGGTAACAAACACATTGCGACCCACACTGGTGGGTGGAGATTCAATACTCTTCCAGTCGCATTCAATAATTTTATCAATCGAACGAACCAAGAACGCCACAACTGTTCTTAAACAGTCGGTGACGATGAGTACACAATCTTGGTATTCAGCGGGTGTTATCGGACGGAAGCCAATCGCAGCGGACATATCAATCACAGGAACTGTAAGGTCGCGGATAGTCACTGTACCAATCACGTGATGATGGGAGTAGGGGATCTGAGTCATCGGCTGAAAAGGGACGATTTCTCTGACCTTAAGCGTGCCAATCGCAAAACTTTGAGTGAGGGATAACTTGAACATCAACATTCCCTGTGACTGACTCGCTTTACTGATCGGTTTGGCCATAAGTGGCTCCTACTTAATACGCGCTTAATTTATAAGGATTAATTTAAAGGGAAATGGAAGCCGCAGCAAGTCGCGATGCGGTTTTAATGACCTTTAAGGCAGTTGTTTTCGGTTATAGAGTGAAGAATAGCGGTTCTTGGGTTAAAATCACGCTAAACGCTGGCTGTCGATGAATTTATGTCGATAAGCCGTTAGCGGCAAACAGATTTACAACAATCAGTTCATTCACGATGTTCTAAGCAATCGTCGTAAGTAAACTGGCAGCAACAAACTGAGAATTATCATGGCAAGAACAGCAGCAGCGCTTCATATTTTGGTGAAGCATAAAGAACTAGCAGAAGACATCATGACGCAGCTTAAAAAGGGCGCTAAATTTCAAACGCTAGCGAAGAAACATTCAACCTGTCCATCTGGTAAGAAGGGCGGCGACCTAGGTGAGTTCAAAAAAGGTCAAATGGTGCCTCAGTTTGATAAGGTTTGTTTCTCTGGCGAGACGCTTGTACCACACCTTGTGAAAACAAAATTCGGTTGGCATGTGGTGAAGGTTCTTTACAGAACTTAGTCATAAATATGTGTTAGATTGAATAAAAGGAGCGTATATACGCTCCTTTTTTGTGACTTTTGTGCGCGTTTTAAAGCACTACGGTTGAGTGTTCATCCCAGACGTTATGCGATAATTGGTGCTACGCCCTCAACCATCCACCGTGAGTAATTGGTAGGAGGAGGAGGGTTTTTAATGAGTAACTCATATAATAAATACCATCCTTAAGGAAATTTATGCAGCTTTGCCTTTTAGCCTTTGTATTTATCTAGAAAGCTGTAAACGAGTTTGGTAGGAGAACAACATGGAGAGTTCAGCTATGTTAAGCAATCCAGCGACAGATGTCATATTGCATGCCTTTGACTGGTGCTACGCTGACGTAATGAAGAACGCCCCACTGATCCAAGAGTTGGGTTATAAATCTGTTTTAGTATCACCGGCGATGAAATCGCTGCGCGGCCCTAAAGGTTGCGATCGAAATTCTGGTACTCAATGGTGGCAACGCTATCAGCCCCAAGACTATCGTGTGATCGATAATCAGTTGGGTGACACACAAGATTTTAAAGCGATGGTCGACACGTTAAAGCGACATGGGCTTCGTACTTATGTGGATGTGGTGTTTAACCACATGGCCAACGAATCGGGTATCCGCGGTGATCTAACGTATCCCAATCAGCAAGACATGGCGTCTTATCAAAAAGATGCTGACTATTATGAATCCATACGTTTGTTTGGTGACCTTTCTGAGCCTCTTTTTGATGAGAACGACTTCGTGGAAGCGTTTGGTATCAAGAACTGGAAAGACACGTGGGAAGTGCAAAACGGGCGTATTACCGGTGGCGCCAGCGATCCTGGCCTGCCAACGCTACTCGATAACGATAATGTGGTGGCACAACAAAGAGCCTACCTAAAAGCACTGAAAGAGATTGGTGTGAAAGGATTTCGCATTGATGCGGCAAAGCATATGACACTGGCACACCTACGCAAGGTGTGGACGGATGACATCTGCGAAGAAATGCACATCTTCGGTGAGATCATTACCGATGGCGGCGCGACAGAAGAAGAGTATGAGCTGTTCCTTGAGCCTTATCTTAAACACACTCGCTTAGGCGCTTACGATTTCCCGTTGTTCAACACCATCTTCAAAGCATTTGAAGAGCAGGGCAGCTTTAAGTCTTTGATTAACCCATACTGTTTTGGTCAGGCTCTGTCGAATATGCGAGCGATCACGTTTGCGGTCACTCATGATATTCCCAATAACGAGGTGTTTTTGGAGCATGTGATGGATGAAGTGGATGAGCGATTGGCTCATGCTTTCATTCTTGGTCGAGACGGCGGTGTGCCGCTTGTTTACAGTGAACTGAGCACCAGCGGTATTCTGGACAAGAGCGGTCAGCCTCGTTGGCTTAACGACTGGCAAGCGCCTTACATGAAAAGCATGATTCAATTCCATAACCATGTTCATGGCGAAGCGATGCGTGTGGTTGAAGCGAATGATGATTTGTTGGTGTTTGTCCGTGGCGATAAAGGCATTGTGGTGATCAACAAGTCGAAGCGAAGCAAAACAGCCTCATTAAATTGGACTGGTGCGGTAACCGATTTACTGTCGGGTGATGTGTTTGAATGTGTTGGTAAGGATTTAACCATCAAGGTGGAATCGAACCAATGTATGATGTTAACGACGAATGAATTGAAGCCTGTCACGAGTTAACTTGGATAGACTTGAAAGAGAAGCCCCGCTTACTGGCAATCAGTAATCGGGGCTTTTTATTTTAAGCTATTGCTCGGTAACTAAACCAAATGGCGACTCAGCCAAACGGCAACTGAGCCAAACCTTGGTTAAACCGTAAACTTATTCAATAGCTCGTCTTGTTGGCGAACATTGTCAGTTTGCTGCTGCATTGCGGTATTCGCTTCTTGGGCCGCTGTTGATACTTGTGTTGAAAGGTCTTTGATCTTAACAGTGTTGTTATTGATCTCTTCCGCTACTAAGCTCTGCTCTTCTGCCGCTGAAGCAATCTGGATGTTCATATCTGAGATGCGTTGAATCGCGTCACGGATACGGTCAAGTGAAGAGTTCGCTTGCTGAGCGCGTTCAACGGCGTCAGTGGCTGTGTCTTTACTTTGGTTCATCGCGTTCGATACTGAGCTTGCACCCGCTTGGAGCTGCTCGATCATGTTGCGGATTTCCGTAGTTGATTCTTGAGTACGTTGTGCCAGAGTACGAACTTCATCGGCAACGACTGCGAAACCACGGCCTGATTCACCAGCACGCGCCGCTTCAATAGCCGCATTCAATGCCAGTAGGTTGGTTTGGTCTGCAATATCGTTGATTACTTTTAGAATTGTTTCGATGTTGGCTGTTGCTGATTCAAGTACTTGTACTTCGGCAACCGCTTGGTCGATACGTGCTGAAAGGTTATCAATCGCTTGAGTGGTGTCACTTACGACAGATGTGCCGTCTAGCGTTGCTTCGTCTGCTTCACGGGCTGCCGCTGCTGCGCCTTGAGCATTGTTTGCAACTTCAGTTGCAGTAACCGCCATCTCGTTCATTGCAGTCGCTAACTGTTCAAGCTCTTCCAGTTGGGTATTCATCGCTTTCGCTGATTCGCCTGCACCTTTAACCGTGATTTCAGTACCACGCTTAATTTCAACACCAATCGCTTTCGATTGAATGATCTGATTTTGCAGGTTTTCAGTAAAGGTGTTGAAACCTTTCGCTAGGTCAGAGAACTCTTGGTCTGTGTTGGTATCTAGGCGCTTAGTTAAATCACCTTGACCGCTCGCCACATCTTGAATGGCTTGGTTAAGCGCATCCAGTGGACGCATTAACACACGAATCAGAACAGTCAGTGCAATGATGCTGAGAATAACTGCAATCAACGAGTAGATCATTGAGCTGTTCTTCAATTCTTCAACGGTTTGGAACGCGATCTCTTCATCGAGGATTGCACCTATATACCAATCTTCACTAGGGATGTGGGTGAAATTAACTAGGAACATTTTGCTGTCGACTTCAATTTCTTGAGAGCCTTCACGAATAGTCGCTTGTGGCATGTAGCTTGATAGCGTTTCACCGTTGTTTTTCGCATTTGGGTGAGCAATCGTGGTGCCGTCGGCTGTTACTAGGAACAGGTAACCCGCATCAAACAAGTTCACTTGGTTGACCAAGGTAGCAAGGTTCGTCAATTCTAGGTCGTAGAACATACCCGCAGTAAAGCGGCCGTTGTCTTTAACTGGAGTACCTACTGATATGATGACTTTCTTACTTGATGCATCCACATAAGGAGCGGTAACAACTAAACTGTTTTTGGATTTAGCATCAATGTACCAAGGACGAATTCGTGGGTCGTAGTCTGGACCGGCATCCCAACCATCATCATTTTCAATAACGAAACCGTTTGCTTCATAACCAAAACCAACCGCTAGGAAGCTGTTTTTAAGCTTTGGCTTTTCTAAGATTTCTTTAACGTAAGCGCGATCTTCAGGGTTGATCTCGATGACTTCAGTCGTCGATTGAGCCAACGCTTTCTTGGCGTTCATCTCCGATACGACGGTATTTTTCACGCCCGAGACCATCTCTTTCAGGCTCGCATTGACGTGGTTTTCTACTGCACTTCTTACGGTGTAAAGTTGTTGTATTGAAAGCAATGATACTGTCACTAGCAGCAAGGCTGATGATGCAGCAACCACCTTATGGCTAAATTTCATTGAGTTTTCCCCTTCTCACAGGCTTTGCGAAGACTAAAGTTAATCGTGTTTTTGTAATTATATATATCGACTAGATTGGATTTTACTTGAATGTAATTTCACAAAATAGACTACAAAAATACAACAACCTAAACAATGCAAAATTCACTAAAGCGCATATTTGTTGCTTTTAGTATTTGGTTCAATGAGTTGGGGAATGGGGCTAGACGGAGTTTAAGGAGGAATTAAGAATGTATTAATTTGATAGTTATGCGTTCAGTTTTCTATTAAAAAGAGGCGGGGTGAACAAACGATATGAAATCAAATGACATGCAGAGCTTATAAATTAATTGAACTCCAAATAATACTGTGTATATATTTTCGCAAATAAAAAGCCCCACAAAAGTGAGGCTTTATAAACTGAATCTTTATTGAGTTACATAAGTAGTATCTAATTTAGAATATTAGATGCGCTACACCAGCGATAACTGGAAGCGTAATTAACGTACGCAGAATAAAGATAATAAACAGTTCTAAGATGTTCACTGGAATCTTACTGCCTAGAAGTAGAGCGCCCACCTCAGACATGTAGATCAGCTGAGTTACCGACATTGCTGCAATAACAAAGCGAGTCATCTCGTTGTCGATAGAAGCCGCAAGGATTGCTGGGATAAACATGTCCGCAAAACCAACAACAATCGTTTCAGATGCTGCAACCGCTTCAGGAACACCAAGTAGCTCTAGGAATGGAATGAAAGGCTGACCTAGGATTGAGAACACAGACGTGTATTCCGCAATAACCAGTGCCATTGTACCTAAACCCATAACAACAGGCAGTACGCCAAATACCATATCTACGGCGTTACGAACGCCTTCGCCAAATACAGATTTAGCCGACTTTACTTGAGATGCTTTATTTACCGCTAGCTCAAGACCCCAAGAGAATGTTGAGTGACCTGCTGGGATCGCGTCAGCGTCTTTGTGCGGCTTGCTGCCATCAATGAAAGTATCTTTCTTCATGCTTAGTGGTGGAAGGCGAGGGATGATCACCGCTGCCACAATACCCGCTAAACAGATTGCTGCGTAGAAAGGTAGGAACAGGTGCTCTAGTTCTACCTGAGCAATAACCACAAGACTGAATGTGATAGAGACTGCTGAGAAAGTCGTACCAACAACCGCAGCTTCACGCTGAGTGTAGAATTTCTTCTCGTACTGTTTGCTTGTAAGCAGGATACCAACACTGCCGTCACCCAACCAAGAAGCCATACAGTCAATAGCACTGCGGCCTGGTAGGTTGAAGATTGGACGCATGATTTTACTTAGTAGCGTGCCAAACAGCTCTAGTAGACCAAAGTTAAGTAGAAGCGGAAGTAGCAAACCAGCAAAGATGAATACTGAGAACAGTGTCGGAAGCAGGCCTTCTAGAACCAGACCACCAGTATTTTCTTCCCAAATAACCTCAGGGCCAACTTGGAAGAAAGCCATAACGGCTGCAGCACCACCAATTAAACGAACCAGCAACCACAGTGGAGATGGGTTGAAAAGGCCGTTTAAAAATGAATTTGATGTAATGAATGTAGGCTTAAAAATGGTGCTTAAAACTGAAGCTACAGACATGAAAGCAACGATCGCAGTGATGATAGGGACTAGATATTCACCGAAAACCGCTTGAATTGATTTGGCTAAGATAGCTACAGGGATGGTTAGATCACCTTGATAGCTGATTGGCGCCATGAAAAGGAATAAACCAATCAATGATGGGATTAAGAAAACCCAGAAACTGCCTTTAGATTTCTCTGTTTGAGCAGTATTCTTGTTGTTAGACATGTTATTGTTCTCGAATTTCTACACGTAAAAAGCCACATCCTTGGCATTTTTATTCACTAAACGTCCGTATTTTCTCATTGGGTGCAAGATTACCCAGTATTAATATCGCTTGCAATACTATTCATCAAATATCGCTAAATATTCATACTGGTTATTCTGCAACGTATTAAGAGTTTAGAATAAAGTGTTGCGGATGTTACGTAGTTTGAGGTTATATTGCCAGATATTTATAAATTGACTGGGATTTCAGTTCGATAGGTCAAGTATAACCAGTAGCTAAACGCAATAATGAAAGCAAAAGAGGCTGGGAAAGCCAATGCCAAGATTTCGAAGCGTTGGAACAGACAAGCGCCAATTAAGCCGCCAAACAGGAAGCCAACCACAATGAAAATTAGCAGTTTGGCTTTACGGCAGTCAAAAGGCATCCCCTTTAAGCGAGCGCCAATCATGATCCCAAGATCGGTAATGATCCCGCTCATGTGTGTTGTTCGAATGATTGCCCCGCTGTAAGTGGTGATCATCGCGTTCTGCAAACCACACGCGGCTGAAGCGAAATACTGACCTGAAGTATAGCCTTGCAACAGTGTCCACAGCGCCAAAAACAGCAATCCACCCTCAATACATAGTGCAACACCGTAACGGCGTCCTAACTTCAATGCTTGGTTTTCAATAAAGAACCCGCTGAACGCCGCACCTAACATGAAGCTCATGATCACCAATAGGAGGTGAACAGAAGCCGAGGTCGGTGTAAGCAGGCTACTGCCTAGCAAAGACATGGTGCCGGAGATATGGGAGATAGCTTGATGTTGGAAGCCAAGTAAGCCGATAGCATTAACACTGCCAGCAAGACCAGCTAACAAAAGGGCGCCGTATTCAACCCAGCGAGGTAACTTAGAAATCATGTGGTTCACCCTGGGTTAAATAGAGGAGCAAGATTATAACGCTAGACAAAAGATACGCTAGCGCTGTGAAGCGGTGATATTTGATCTTAGGCAACAGTATTGCAGTTTGTTTTAATACTGTTGCTATATAAAGATAACGGTCAATAACGAGATAAAGATAACGCTCAATGACGAACTAGTTGTAATGGCTCATTTGGTGGTCGAACTTAACCCAACCGTGTTTGCGTTCTTCATAAACCGAAAAGCTCGGCAGTGGGAAGTCTTGCTCTTTAAATAATCCGAGCGGGACGATATAAAAATCAGCGGCGGCAACCGACTGCAAAAGCATGGTGGTGCCACACTTGGGACAAAACTGATAGGTGACTTCATTACCCGTATCGCTGATGCGTGAAAAAGAGGTCACTTCACCGCTGAGTGTAACTTGTTCTATTGGGAACCGAGCCTGAATGCCGAACACACTTCCGGTGCGTTTCTGACACTCATAGCAATGGCAGACAGATGTACGTTGAGGTTCACCTCGGCATACTAGGTTGACTGCTCCACAGCGGCATTCGCAACTTCTGATATTTCTATCTTTAATATGATTGATATCCATCCATGCTCCACTTCTGGTTAACCCTGTATTGATAATTATACTAAAGCCCTTTATGGTCTGCACAACTGGATGAAAACAAAAGAATATAATTGCCCATGAAAAAGAAAATCTTACCTATCCCTCTGATTCTACTGATTCCAATTGTCATGCTGGTTGTGGTGATAGTAGCGGGTATTTATCGCTTTAGCTTAAGTGATGAAGAGATCTTGGCGAAGTTTCCTTCTTCTCAAGTGAGTTATGACCCAGTCGTAGAAACCGTTTTTGATTTGAAGACGACCAATCCATGGACAATTAAAGTTCCTGAGACTAACGCCTACGCTTTTATCAATGAAGTTGATGAGCCTAGAGCCATCGCGTTTGGACGCTATGACTCAGGTGTTGAGCGCGGTGTGGTAACGGTAGACACCAATAATCTTTCAGCCGCCACGTTGGGCAAGGCGAGTTTCTTTGTCGCGCCGATGTGGATATCTAACCAAGGCAGCGGTGTTTTCTATTATCTAGGCCTGTTTAAGCATGACCAGCAACGAAGCCGTGTGGTGTTAGTCGACCAACTTTTACTGGGTGATCGTATACAAATTCAGACATTGGAGGTAGCTCAGCAGCCAGGTTCGCAATCACAGAATAAACTTACTGGGGAAGGTTTTATCGGCTTTACTCAGCATTCTGCGGAACAATCATTTGCAGAACCCCCTTCTGAAAAGGTGTTAATGAGTTTTTCTTTTGATACGCAATCAATTGGTAAGCAATAACGTTTTCGTGAATGTAAGGATCTGTTGTTTATGTGAGTCAAATTACATATTATCTTAGTTAGATGAATGAAATTTAGACACACTTAGCTTTGTGTCCGCTTATTTTTACAAATGGAGCTTGCGAATGATTAATAAACGTTTTTTTAAGACGAAAGATGAAGTTGAAGTGACCTTCGAGCTAGAAGCTCAGGAAGCGAACTCTGTATCCATCGTTGCTGACTTTCTTGATTGGAAAGCCACCCCAATGAAAAAACTGGCCAAAGGGAAGGTTTACAAGTTTAAAACTCGTCTACCTAAAGATGGCGAGTTTCAATTCCGCTACCTAGTTGATGACCAACAATGGGTGAACGATGCGAATGCCGATCGTTACATCCCAAATGAATTTGGTGAAGACAACTGCCTAGTGTCGACGGTAAACGCATAATCTTTTCTTAAAGCCAGCGACTAATTCGCTTCGTTTATTAATTATTCGAAACGGAATAACGTCAACCAATAGAAAGCAGAAACTAGCCGTTTCTGCTTTTTTATTTTTAAATTTAGCGGTTAATTTTATTTCTTATCTAGTGGCTCTTCATCTACGGCAACTCAATGACTTAGGCTAAGTTGGGAAGATTCACATCATATTATGACAATGCATTGATGATTTATGCGTTTGAAAAGCATATCCTATGCCTTTATATCGTAGAAAGACCTGTTTACCGTGTATTCAAAAATATTTCCCTCTCCGTTTGCTGAGCTTTCACCTGTAAAAAAAGTAGCTATTTTGGGACTGCCACTTATTGCTGCGATTGGTGTTGCTTTGCAATCGTCACAATCGGATCTGACGAAAACGATCGATCTTGATTTGCCCGACTCAACCGTTATTGAGTCAATTCTGTCACCATCTTCTGTTACCGTTATTGAGCCGCCGACATTTGAGTATCAAATTCAATCTGGCGATAACTTGAGTAGCATCTTCACTCAGCTTGGATTTTCTTACAAATCGATGATGAGCGTGATGGAAACTGATTTGAACTTCCTTGCTTTAGATACGCTTCGTCCGGGTAATACATTACGCTTTTGGCGTGATGAAGCGACCGGCGACCTTTCTAAAATGGAACTTCAATTTAGCGTCGCGGACAAAGTGGTTTACCGATTACTTGATGACGGCAGCTACGAATTCGAAGACATCTCTATTCCTGGTGAATGGAAACAAAAGCCTTTAGTGGGTGATATTCACGGCAGTTTCTCTATGTCGGCGAACAAGGTTGGCCTGAATAGTCTTGAGATTGACCATATTGTGACGCTTCTTAAAGATAAGTTGAACTTTAGCCGCGACCTGCGCGCTGGCGATCAGTTTGAAGTGCTTCAGAAAGCACAATTTGTTGATGGTGTCGCAACCGGAAAGCGTGAAATCGAAGCGATTAAGATCATGAATCGCAATCGTGTTGTTTCTGCGTACTTACACACTGATGGGCAATATTACGATGCCAATGGCGATAGCTTACAACGTGCTTTCCAACGTTACCCAGTGAGCAGTGGATGGCGTCAGAGTTCTCAGTTTAACCCTAAGCGCTTACACCCTGTAACAGGCCGAGTCTCACCGCACAACGGTACAGATTTCGCGACGCCAATTGGTACGCCAGTTCAAGCGACGGGTGATGGCAAAGTGATCATGACGCGTAAACACCCTTATGCGGGTAACTATGTGGTGATTCAACACGGTAGCACTTATAAAACGCGCTACTTGCACTTAAGCAAGATCCTTGTTCGTAAAGGACAAACGGTATCTCGTGGTCAACGTATTGGCCTATCGGGTAAAACGGGTCGAGTGACAGGTGCTCACTTGCACTATGAACTGATCGAACGTGGTCGCCCTGTTGATGCGATGAAAGCGAATATCCCAATGGCCGATTCTGTGCCTAAAAAGGAAAAAGCGACATTCACAGCCGCGAGAGATGAAGCCGACAAGCTATTGAAGGCAGCGTTAGAAACGCGCAATCTAGCAATGGTTAATAATGCTAGTAAGTAGCTAGCCATTAAACTGTTTTAAAGCCGCAAGAGCATCACAAAGCACAGTCAGTGTTAAGTGATGCTCTTGCGGCTTTTTAGTTCTCAATAGAAGGTTCGGTAAGGGTTTAAACTAAAGGCTCTGAGTGCGCGACATAGCTAACGATAGCTTCAGGTCGCATTGGAGGTGAGTAGAGGTAACCTTGGATCTTGTCACATCCCATCGCGTGCAGCTTTTCTAATTGCTCACGCTTCTCAACACCTTCCGCAACCAAAGATACATCGAGTCTATGGGCCAGTTGAACAATCAGCCATACTACGCTCTCTGAGGTCGAACTAGTTAACAAGTCTCGAATAAAGGTCGCATCAATTTTAATGCAATCGATAGGGTAGCTGTGGATGTAGTTCAAACTGGAGTAGCCTGTACCAAAGTCGTCGAGTGCAATCGTGAAGCCTTGTCCTCTCAGAAAGTTAAGCGCGGATTTTGTCTCTTGTGTTGGCGATAACAGAACGGTTTCGGTTAACTCGATAACAAACTCATTCGCCTTAAAATGGTGCTGTTCAATGGTTCGAGTCAGGTAGGATATATAACGTTTCGAATCAGTAAGCTCGTGCGCAGAGCAGTTGATTCCAAGTTTAACCTTGTAGCCCAAGCCTTGCTCTAGTGTGGTTTTAGCGCGGCACACCAATTCAATAATGCGTTCACCTAATTCGACAATCAGCCCTGACTCTTCTGCCACTTGAATAAACTCTACGGGTGAGATGTCTCCATGTCTGGCGGTTTTCCAGCGAGTCAGTACCTCGAAATATTCCCATTGCGTTTCACCTTGACCCACAATCGGCTGTACCACTACGTACATTCCATTGCTGTCGGGGATATAGCTTTGTGAAATTGGGTTTTCCAGCTCACTTCGTAGCGCTGCGACTAGCTCGGTTTTTCTTTGGTAACGAACTCTTAAGTGAGTGTCATAACATTGAATATGAGTATCTTGGCTGTGTTTACACTCTTTAAGCGCCAAGCTGGTATTGAAGATGATTTGCTCAACGTCTTTGTTGTCTCCATCCGAACTGGCAATACCGATGCTGACGTCGAAATCTATCTTGATATCAACGCTACTGTAGCCCTGCTTAATTTTGGCCAGTATTTGTTCGCACACGGCTATCGGATCAGAATGGTAGGTGATGAAGGCGAACTCGTTGCCTGCAGTCCGGAAAGTCAGGTTGCTCTCGGGTAAGGTTCTCCGCAATGTTTCTGCGACAAATTGGAGGACTTTATCGCCAATATAATTGCCGTGCATGTCATTGATGGCTTTGAAGCTATTGATATCGAGTAAAGCCAATGTAAATGGAGTGACGCTCTGTTGAGTAATCGACTCTAAGGTATCTGATAGACAGCTTCGGTTGAGTAACCCGGTTAGGCTGTCGTGTGACACCTCATAACTAAGCTGATTTACAAGTTGTTCGGAACGATCGTTAAACCACATTTCACGCAAGGTGTGGATGATGATGTCGGCGAACAATTGATGGTGCTTTATCACGTCTTGTTGCTGATCAGGGCTAAGAGGCGAGGTGAACGTTGAAAACAGCACGCCCATCACTTCGCCACTTTGAGTTCGAGTCGGGATCGCGATGGAGTTTTGTGAGGTGATTTCCTGCCTAAATGCGGATGTTGGCAATGACTGGACGACGTACTGAGCAAACGAGCAATCTGGGTGTCTTTGGTTGACGGCTTGTTGGTAGATGTGACCATGGCGCGCATTGATTTTGTCATGCAATACATGATCAGAATGGGCGATCACCAAAGGAACGGTTTGGTCAGGGAAGTACTTCTTCTCAATGATGCTGGTGTATTGAGTATCAAAGGTCTGATGTAAAGTAAGCACAGCTGACTCTAAAAGGTCGATACCTTCCAATTTCAGCAAACGGCTAATGCGCTCTGTGTCTATCATGCTATTGTGCGTATGTTGAGTCATAGCCACCACCCCTAGTTAACCAGATTCACTGTGTAAGCGGTATACGTATTATCTTGTATATGTGCGAACTTGTATAATCTATATGCGTCAAGTTTATTATTGACCGTGTTGTATAACTTTTCAAATTAAAACGTGACTTATTTCACAGAGCTTGCGTGCTACGCTCTTTGTCTAGCCTGTCTTTCAGATGGTCCAAAAAGAGCTTGGTTCGCGTGTGCGAGTAATCAAGCTTAGGGTAGTACGCGTAAACCATCACTTCGTCGGCGGTAATATTTGGCAATACTGGAACTAATGTCCCTTGCTTTAGATCCTCTTTGATCATCGCTTTGATGGTTAACAGTACGCCCATTCCTCGCTTCGCAGCATGAAACAAAGCCTCTGGATTAGTGGTCGCAAAGTTACCGTTTAACGTTATTCGCTGCCCTTTGGTGAGTGCTACTTCACGGGTCGGACGCTCTCCCCAAATTAACGAGTTGTGTTGCTCCAAATCTTGCTCGCAAGTGGGGTAGCCGTGTTTGGCAAGATAGCTTGGTGCTGCATAGAAGCTGGCTCTGTGTTCAAACAGCGGTGTTTTCTTGAAGCTTAATGAGTTGAGTTGTTCTAGTTCACGACTGATCACCAGATCTAAGCCCAGTTCAGGTAATTGGCCTGGCGTGGTCGTGATCAGCTGCACCTTAATATCAGGGTATTTTTCTAAGAAGTCGTCCATGTATTGCACCAGAAACTTAGAGCCAACCGCAATCGTAGCGCCAATCTTTAATAGGCCTGCTGGGGTTTGGTTAACCGAGCGAGTCTCATCAATAATGGACTGCCAATTGTCGAGCTGATCCTTGGCTCGCAGGTAAAAGAGCGCACCTGCTTCGGTTTGGCTAATCGAGCGAGTCGTTCGCTTTAACAGTTGGGTGCCGATGCGCTCTTCTAACCAGTTCACTCTTTTACTGATCGCCGAGCTGGTGGTGTTCAGCTTTCGAGCAGCACCATTGAAGCTGCCTTCTTCGACTACTCTGACGTAGCTTTTTACGTTAAGAATCCAATCCATATTATTTCCTGTTGGGACTTAATAAAATTCCAATTTAGCTAATTATCAATTATTGGTTTTGAATGTAAACTCGTCTAATGAACAAATATCAAACGAATAGGGAATTTTTTGAGCCAATCGACCTTTAAAAAAACACCGTTACTCTTAGCAATGATGATTATTGCTACGGGGCAGGTGGGTGTGAGCATCTACTTGCCAGCATTACCGTTAATTGCTTCTGATTTAAGTGCTACTCAAGTAGATGTACAGCTTCTCGTCACGCTGTTTCTGGTGGGTTTTGGCTTGTCTCAGCTATTTTACGGACCGATGTCCGATGCGGTGGGAAGAAGACCTATCTTCTTGTTAGGTCAGGGTGTTTATTTGATTGGTACAGTCGTTTGTGTTGTGTTTTCTGACAATATGACGGCGCTAGAAGTTGGTCGCTTGCTGCAAGGTTTAGGGGCGGGTAGTGCCTCGGTTCTTGGGCGAAGTGTGCTTCGTGACAGCTATGATGGTTCACAGCTTACCAAAGCGTTGTCTTATATCTCTATCACCGCTTCGATCATGCCGATCATTGCGCCGGTATTCGGTGGTTGGATTTCATTTCACCTCGGTTGGCAGGCGGTGTTCCTGTTCGTTTTATTGTATCTACTAGCGATATTCACACTGGGTTACTTTGTTCTGCATGAAACTTTGCCATACGGAAAGAGCCGCTTTGATGCGTGCCAAGTGGTGAAGAACTACGGACGCTTGTTGACCAATCGCCAAGTGTTGACCAGTGCCAGTTACAACTGGATGAGCTACATGGCGAGTTTGGTATCTTTATCGCTGTTTCCATTCTTAATGCAAGAGCAATTGGGGCTGACCGCCGCTGAGTATGGTTCATTGATGATTGTCCCTTCGGCAGGCTTACTGATAGGTAGCGTCGCTTTAAACTTACTCAATCGTAGGTTTAGTACGCCCCAACTGATGAGCCTAGCTATTTTGATTATCTTGGCATCGGGAACTTGGCTTCTTACTCATGAGTTATCCATCTTTAACTTAGTTTGGGCGTTTACTTGGTTGGCGATAGCACAAGGCATCTCGTTCCCATTATCAATCAGCATGTTATTAGAACCTCATAAGAAACAAGCGGGAGCAGTGTCGGCATTGTCTGGTTCAATTCAGATGTGTTTAGCGGGTTTATTGGGTGGGTATCTTGTAGAGAGTTGGGTCACGACTCATCTTCAATTAGGCGTGTTCTACCTCATTATTGGTGCAGCCATGGGCGGAGTGCTTTGGTCTTCAACCAAAATGAACAAGAAAGGCGATACTGTTGAAGTGGAATATAGCTAAATGCCAAATTCACTATCGTTTAACGCACCATCGTTAATACGTTGTATTTGTGCTGATGGTTTTCTACAATGCTTCGGTCCATTGAATAGGTAAAAACAAAATGCAGCAAAATGAATTTGAAGTACTGGTAAAAGCTATCTGCGCACTAGATGGCCTGCCTCAAGCGCTTGAGCTATTGAAATCCAATGAGGATACAGAAGTCGCTGAGGCTGCTGCATCACTGACTGGTCAATTTGCACTTGCTGAAGTGGAAGGCGAAAAGCGTATTTACCACGTGACGCTTCAAGAAAATGAACAAGGCGAAGAGCAAGAGTACATCGAACATGTTATGAATGAAGGCGATGACTTAATCAAATTTGCAGCTTGGTTCTTTGAAACGATGTTTGAATTGAAGCAAAAAGACACATACCAAATTGCCGGTAAAACTTACAGACAGCCAAAGCGCAGCTAGGTTTCTCAGTAAAGCATTTTAGAAAGCAGCTCTATTGAGCTGCTTTTTTTATCAGTGTCTAAATCAATGTCTTGGGTTGTTATTAGGAATGGAGCATTAAGCTCAAACCAGAATTTAGGTTAACTCATTGATATACAAAAACAATGCTGATTAGCACAGAGACAAAATTAGGCTAATTGCAAGTGGATGCTTAATATTGCATTAAAGTGTGATTTAGATCTTGTTTTTGGGCGTTTTAAGTGTAAAATCCGCGCTAAAGAAAGTTGATTATGTGCGGAGATAAGCATGAATTACGAACTAGGCCACGCATACCTTGGTCAAATGGCAGCAAAAAACATGATGCACGAAGCATTGTACGGCACTTCAAAGCCAAAGAAACCATCGTTCTTTAAGCGAATGATGAAGAAAATGGCTAAATAAGCATTTTCAAAAACGGAATTTTAAAAGGCCTTAAACTCGATGAAGTTTAAGGCCTTTTTCGTTTTAGCGATTGGTGAAAGTTATCGCTTTGTTTTGTTGTGGATGGACACAAAAAACACTAATTAAGCTTCTGACTAATGGCTTTTAATGAACTCAGCCAGCAGATTGATTGGATAAGTCGACCACATTATTAGGGATGCTATCTAAGCCATTCTCTTTCATCCACGCTTCTAAGTTATCGGCACCACCGATGTACTTACCATCAAGCCAGATCTGCGGGACGGTGACCGGTGTTTTCTCACCAATGTGTGCTTTTACCTCTGGAATCATACGGTACAAAGCGGCGCTATCTTTTACGACATCGTGGTATTGGTATTCAACACCCGCTTCATCCAACATTTTCTTTGCTTTAACACAGAATGGGCAGGTCGCCTTACCATAAACGATGTTGCCTTTTAAGCTGTCTCGTTTGGTCCACTCTTTGATCACGGATTGGATTAACACACCGCGATTAAGCGCTTCACCTTGGCTGACAACCTTGCCTTCAACAACAAGGATTGGGGCGTGCCAAGAGCCAAGTTTTAGAGGCTCCCACCAGTGAGACAACCAATCTTTCACTTCCAGTTCGACATCGACATCTGATAACTCATTCTCAAAAGTATCCTTAAGAATGTCTTTGGTAAGGGTACATTCCCCACATGGGATATTAACTTTAAATGGACCCCAACTGCCTGCCCAACGGTATAGTGTAATCTTGACTGGTTTCTTCATGGTTACGGCCTCGTTTGAATTCTCTTATCCATATAGAACGGACTGTCGAACTATTTATTTCACCAACCTTAAACTTTCTTCACTTTTGAAGGTTTTTTAGTTTCCCAGTGCGTTATAAATGCAACTGACGCAATAATAATAGCAGCCCCTAGCCATAAACGACCCGGTGGAACCCAACTAAATACAATCCAACCTGCTAAAACATTTAGCGGTAATTTGGCGTGGTCAAAAGGTTGCACAAACGAAGCATCAGCGACCGAGTAGGCTTTTACTATCGCCCATTGAGCGAGTGCCGTCATAACACCGATAACAATCAATATAGCCCAGATTGTACCGCCGCTTGGCGTTTGCCAATCTGGCGCAGCAAGCAGGATGTTAAATGGTGTGATTAATAGTAGAAGATAGACCACCATGGTTGAAGGACTGTCTTGCGAAGAGAGTTTTTTCACCATCAGTGAGTAGCATGCCCAGAAGAAAGCGGCACCGACTGGTAATAACGTTGCCCAGTTAAAATCTTCAGCCCACGGCTCTAGAATCACCATCGCACCCACGAAGCCTGCTAAGGTCGCGCCCCAGCGAGCAGCCCCAACTTTCTCTTTTAAGAAAAGCCCTGAACCAATGGTTGCAAACAATGGCGATGTCATGAGAAGGGCAATGCCTTGCCAAATTGGTACTGGGTAAGCCAGTGCCCATATCCAAAGTTGAATACCAATAACAGACAAGAAGACACGGAATACGTGCAATTTGAGGTTGTCGGTTTTTAGTGCGCGACGAATGCCCAGCGTTTTCAGATAAGGAAGAATAGCGAACAACGCGATGGCGTATTGAATGACGGCAACGGTGGTAGAAGTAAGTCCGAAATGAATGCTAGCAATTTGAGTTAGGCTGTTAATAACGGCAAAGGCTAGGCCTGCGGTTAGCATCCAGCTAGCGCCTTGGATCGGATGGTGTTGTGACATGATGCTTCTAATTATTTGATGTGGTACACCTATGATACGGATTTAGCACCACTTAACCAGAAAAAGCATTGATGAAGTCAGTCAGAATATTTGAATATGAAAAAAGGTTGAGCTATTGCCCAACCTTTTAGTCTGTATCTAAAGTCGATTTAGATTAGAAGTCGTAACGGATGCCCGCTTGTAGTTGGTCATCTTTATTGTCTCGCTGTTCAAACTTGTAACCAGCATATGTGCGAATGTGGCCGTTAAACTTGTACACCGCTTCAATAGCAAAGTTATTTGCTTCTTCGTCAGCCGCTTTATCGAACTCGCCGTAGTTGTATACGCCAATTAGTGATAGCTGTTTAGTTGCTTTGAAGATAGCTGAAAGCTCGTAGCCTGTGTAATCTTTATCTGCAACTGAAGCCATTGTGTATAGACCACCAACCGTAAACGCATCCATAGAAAATTGAGCTACAAGGTTGATTTGATCGTCATCGAAGTTACCATTCTTTTGAGAAACATAACCCGCACCAAGGTCAAAAGCGCCTAGGTTATACATAGCAGCAAGGCCAAAACTATCTGCATCTTTTTCATTTGCAGCGATGTAGTTAGCTTGTACCGTCAACGCGTCAAACTCGCCAGAGTAAAGGAAGTTATTCTCACGCTTATCTTTGTTGCCATCAACGGCATCAGCAGCATCTGCACCAAATGTTGCCATTGTATCTGTAATGTCAGTCAGCATTACCTGTGAAGAATCTTGCTTACCGTATGAGAACTCACCGAATTTGGTTCCTAAACCTGCGTAGTAGTAGCGATTGGTAAGAGATTCATTTTCAATTTTTACAGTATTGCCACTTCCGTCTTCGAACTCTGTTGTTGATGCGCTAGTGAACTCTGCTTCATACTTACCGAATCCATATAAACCGTCAGAAAGTTCAGATTTACCTGAAATATTCACACGAGCTCGTGACTTGTCTTTGAAAGAACTGTCAGATGCGCTTTCGTTGTTGTCAGATACGTTGAAACGAGCCTCCGCACGACCGCCAATTTTAAGTTCTGTACCATCAGAGCTGTAAACTGTTGCTGCTAGAGAAGAACCTGAAACTAGTGCTGCTACCACTGCAGAAGCTAGAACTGCCTTTTTCATAATCACTTACCTTGTATTTTAAAATCCGTGAGCAATGTGCTCTCCGTTTCGATATGAAGCTAATTTAGAGCAGCTAAATTAAGCTTTCATTTCTATAAAATTACATTTTCGTGAATAGGGAACTTTTTAAGTGTTGATTTTATTGCACTTTCATTTCAATAGACTGAGTGGTTTGTGAATGGTTATATAACTTATCGGTTCTTAAGTGCAGACTTTCACAAGCTTTTATTTAGGGGAAGTGATGATGATATGCGTGAGTATTATGGGAAAGTCAGAGCTTGTTCATCTTATTAACTGTTTGTACTGATTAAGATATCCTCTATGATGCAAAAACTTAGAAGAGAATAGATTTTGCTCAACAAGATGGAGACGTTGGATGAAAACAGAGTACTTAGGCGATGTTTTACAAGGTAGGCAGGTTATTGGCTCCTTGAATGTTGAAGACCTACCCGTTGGAGAGCACCAGTTTTGGTTTCAAGTAACCAGTGATGGGCTAGGGCAACCCAAGAACATGCCGGTTTCTGTTTTCAAAGGCAGTCAAGCAGGTCCTAAGTTGATGATCACCGCTGGTATTCACGGTGATGAGCTCAACGGTGTGTTGGCTGCTCAGCAAATTATCAGAGACTTAGTCGGTAAAACTCTCAAAGGCACGGTCACGATAGTGCCTACTGTGAACTTGTCGGGTTTGCTTAACCACAGCCGCGATTTTATCTCTTCGGATCCGGGCTCTTGCCCTGCCAACCTTAATCGACTCTTTCCGGGTGATGCGAATGGCTTAGCGGCAGAGCGCTTTGTTGCGTCTTTGTGGGATCGCTTACTCAAACACAATGCGACATTCGCCGTTGACCTACATACCCAAACTCGTGGCGCGGTCTACCCACTTTATGTTTTTGCTGACTACCGAATTGAACAATGCCTTGAAATGGCAAGGTTGATGACGCCAGATTGTGTTCTCAATGATCCGGGCGACCCAGGTATTCTCGAAACGGTTTGGAATCGAAGTGGAATTCCTAGCATTACGGTGGAAGTGGGGATGGGTAAGTTTACTCAGCCTGATATGATTCAACGAGCCGTGGACGGTGTTTTTAATATGCTGTCTTACTACGAGATGCTTGATGGTGAAGAACCGTTTGAGGCAAAGCAGCTGCCAAGTATGGACTGGATAGAAGGCAACAACGTCGTGTCTATACGCGCCGACATAGGTGGCTTTGTGTTGACTCAGGTCGAGCTTTTGCAAAGTGTCGAACAAGATGATCTGCTCGCCATCCAATATGATGCGTTCGGTAATGAATGTCGTCGTTATCACGCACCATCTTCTGGTCGTGTACTCAGCTATAACGTGGATGCATTAAGGGAGCCGGGCGCGCTTGTTTGTCGCTTGCTAAGTTAAGGCTCAGTCGGTTGGACGTTTCCGTGTTAATGCACTGTGTCGCCATTAAAACACGCAAAAAAAAGACCGAGCAGGGCTCGGTCAAAGGACAGTTGTCTTGAGTAAGCACGTCTTGGACTCATCGAGAGAACTGCTTTTAGAGTAGCGAGGCTAGATTAAGAATCCATTGCAAGATAGTGACACTTCGACTGCTTTTCTATTTCAAAAATAATATTGAAAACATTATCTTAAACTCATCAAAAACCCGACTGCGAGTTACGCGAGTCGGCTTTTTATTACTTCTCTTTTGAATCTTTATCTCTATCTACACTCGATTAAAAAGCGTCATCCACGACCTCTTTTAATCGGTCGTAAGGCACATATCCTGGTAAAACATTTCCGTTCATCATCATGGTTGGAGTGCCCGTTAAGCCGAGTGCACTGAACGTTTGATGGTTAGTGGTTAGAACCTGGTTTTGTTCTTGAGTTGTTTTTAGTTCCGCCTCTGTTCCCGTCTTGTTGGCAACGGCTTCTAGTGAGCTTTTCGAGTGAATACCGCTTTTCGCCATCAGCAATCTATCAACTTCAGGGAATGCTTCTGGGTTATCTTTCCATACTTTCATCGCGTATAGCGCCGCGTTGGTGTCTAGCCCCGAAACCTGTTGCTGCTTAAACGATAAGTACACGTTGATCACTTTAATGTCGCTGTTTTCAGAGGCTAATTGAACCAAGCCTTTTTCCAAGCGCTTACAGTAAGGGCAGTTATAGTCGGTAAAGTTAATGATGACCGATTTGCCATCCGGATTGCCCGTGATTGGGTGGGCGTCATTGTTGTATAACCAATCATGGCTTTCCGCTTGGGCTTTTTTCGTTTGCTCTTGACCTGCTACGTACTGCTCTAAACTGGTATGCAATCCAGAGATCGTCGATGGATTTTCCTTCAGGAATTGATTAATTTCTTCAAGTTGTTGAGTTTGTTCTTTGTTTAATTCTGCGAAGGCATTAGTACTCATTAATGAGCCTATAATCAGTGCGCTTATCAGATGCTTTTTCATATTGTCTTTTCTCAAATTCGTGATAATCGTGAGCGCTTATTAGGTTGCGCTTACATTAATATTGTTTGTTAAACTGGCTGAGTCGGTTTATTCACTTAGCTTTGCTCTGTTTTTCTTTGTGAGCGATTTAGGCAAAGTAGGTTCTTAACCACAGGCCGATAGGGGATGTAACGCCGGTTGCGATACTGCTAATCTTTCCATCTTTGATGATGACAATACTTGGCGTGACATTGACTCCCCAACTTCTGCTGATCGATCCAGAGAGATCATTGATCACAGGGAAGTCATACTCTTTCGCCTCTAAGTAGCGCTGGACACGTTCGTCTGGACCAGACGATAGAGCGACCGAAACCACCTGATGGGAATCACTGAAGCTATTAACCGTCGGGCTTACAAATTTGCAGGCACCACACCAAGTCGCCCAAAAATAGACAATGACTGGCTTACCATTTTTGCTTAGCTCGATAACATCAATATCTTCGCCTTGGAGCGATTGACCCACAATTGGAATCGCATCGCCCTGAGGCATGCTTCTGCTGTGATAAAAGTCCATGGCAAATGAAACCACGCCAACGATCAATATCATTGAAACCAGTTCCTTTCCCCACTTCTTAAGACGACTTGGCTTTTTGGCCTCACCCTTTACAGCGTCGTCTTCAATCGTGCTAGATTTATCTTCATTGTTGGGAGTCTTCATCAGTTATCTCGCAGCGTCGATGGCTTGAACGACAGTGTCACTGTTGAGAATGACAGGCAGTGGAATACCGCTTTTATAGCTCGGGCCGTAGACGATATTAAATGGCACACCAAATCGCCCATTACTTTGTAAGTATTGAGTGACACTTTCACTTGGTGTTGTCCAATCACCTTTCATCAAAACAATGTCTTCTTGCTGTAGGTGACTGTAGACAGGGTCTTGAAGGATGACGCCGATCTTGTTGGCTTTACAAGTGATACACCAATCAGCAGTCACATCAACAAACACCGTTTTGCCTTCATCAACGAGCTGAGGGATTTGCTTCGCATCCAGCTTTTGCCAAGCGAGATCGTCAACAATCGGAGTCGCCCAGTTATCAGCGGTGACACTACCGACGATCAATGCAGCACCAAACACCAAGGTTGTGGTTGCGACGATAGGAATAAGCACCTTGCGACCCAACTTACGGCCAATCCAAATCAATACTGAAATCACGATAAATAGCGACAGCAGGATAGTTGGGAATTTACCAATGAATGGGCTAAGGAGGCTTGTTAGCCATAGGCTGGTAATGAACATCATTAAGCCAAATACCAGCTTAACTTTGAACATCCACGCCCCAGGCTTTGGAAGCAATTTGGTTAGGCTTGGGAATAGCGCAAAGATCAACCAAGGCGCACTCATACCGATACCAAGCGTGATGAAGATAGCCCATAACTCTTGGTAGCTTGCTCCAAGTGCATACGCGACAGCGGTTCCTAGGAATGGCGCGCTACACGGCGTTGCTAACAGCGTTGCAAACATGCCTTGAACAAAGTGGCCTGAATGTGAGTCATCGCCTTTGGTTGCCATCCAGGTGTTTAAACCTGATGGTAGTCTGAATTCGAATAACCCAAGCAGGTTAATCGAAAACAGCAAAGTGATGATCAGCATGAACCCGATGAACCAAACATTTTGGAACTGGATTCCCCAGCCAATTGCATTACCACCCATTTTTAGAGCGGTCATACCTAGGGCTAACAGCGCAAATGATGTAATGACACCTGAAGCAGAAGCTAAGAATGAGAGTCGAATATGACGATTAGATGCACCTTGGTTTTGAATGATGCTGTTTAATTTCATTCCTAAGACTGGCAACACACATGGCATGATGTTGAGGATCAAACCACCAATTAAAGCGAAGCCTATCATCGCCAAAAAGCCGTTGTTGCTTGTTTGGTAAGCGATCGGTTCTGAGCCAACTTTGGCCGTCATCTCTTCGGCGAAATTAGTGTCTGAAACGGTGACACTCACGTTACGGTCCGTTAAGTCGACTTCACCTATCCAGTTGCTCACATCAAATACGGCCGTCATTGTATTGTCTGTGATGTGGACGCTTGGTTGAGAGAAGAAGTCATCAATCACTTCTTGCCCGTCAATCAACACCATCGGCTTATCCCAGCCATTTTTACTTGTCAGCTGAGTAACCAGTTGCTGCTTGCTCTTGTCCCAAAATAGACCATTGACTGAAGTGCGATTAGCTTCTCGTGGAGATTGGCTCATGCCTTGGTTGAACAAGAACATCGCTTCTTCATCGAGCGCTAAAGTTTGTGGGTCAATCGGCAGTTCGATATCGTAATCGGTTAACACACAGATATTGGTACACGACGGAAAGGTAAACGATGCCCTGAATATCGCAGGCTTCGTGTTGTCTTTCAGGGATAAAGTGACAGGAAAGCTGACATGTTTTTTGTAGCCTAACGTCATGACGTCAAGCTGCTCGTAGTATTTAGGTATCGGCCAGTGCCACTCTACTGACTCAATGTTTGTTGAACCAGACCAGTCCCAGCTTGGCGGAATGCCACCTTCGCCTGGGCTGCGCCAATAGGTTTTCCAGTCGCCGTCGAGCACGACATCGAGCACGGTTTGGATCTTAGAGCCGTCATCCGACTGTTCACCCGTCGACATCATTCGCATTTTAACAGGCGGATGCTCAGGCACACTAAGCCAGCCCGTTGTCTGTGCCAAGGCGGTAAATGACGTCATAACCAAAAGGGCAGTGACTAAGGTTTTCGCGCATGTACGCATAGAGAATGCCAATGAATCGACAAACTTAGTTAGTAGTGTGTTGTACACAAATGTATCTCCAAAAAATAAATAAAAGGGTGTAGTAGCCCGGTTATTTACTCTCTAAATATACAGTGCTTTAGATGCAATCGGTGTTTTGTCGGTCGAGTAGAGCGATGATTGTCTCTAGATAATCTCGAGATGTGAGGAGGTAAGTTAAACGCAACAGCAATAATAAGTACGAATGGGATCAGCCAGCCGGTTTTTGGGGCGGCAAAGGTCAGCATTTTCGAACTTAGGCTGCATGAATTTGAATTGGGGGACGTTAACATTTTTGAGGCTTCTAAGCCGAAAACGCTGGCGTATAGAGCAGCCATTTTTTCTGAAGAAGCGATGTTGGTTTGGGGATTACTGGTTTCTGTATGAGTTTGTGTGCCAACTAGGACTGATTGGCCATTAGCGGATGCAGATAACGATACTTTCTTGACGGCCAGAGTGCTCGCCAGACAAGTTACGATAACCAGTCCGGTAAGGAAGAGCGCCCAAAGCGAATGCTTTTGTCGGCGGTTCTTTGTGGATAAGAAAAGTAGTGATGTGTTCAGCAAATTAGTCAGTAATCAAATTTGATATTAGTTAAAGCCAGCTCATTGAATTGTGGCTAGCTTAGATAAGTTCTCTTCGCGCCACAAGTCATAAAATGGTTAAAGTGAAACTATGTATAAACGCGGAAAACGGCAGGTACACGATAAACGACGCATAAACACCAATTCACGCGAATACGACCTTGAGTTCTAGCTAAAGTTCACAACAACTGAAAGTTATCGCTAATTATTCTGTATTGAGTGGTTTATTAACTATCAGGACGGGACAGGCGATACAAAAAAGCCCAACAGATCGTCAGTGAACGTGTTGGGCTTTAATCATTTGTGCTATTGGAAAGACTTAGTGAGTGCGGCGAGGGCCGTTACGTACCAAGTCTTTACCGTTATCAAACACCTCTTTGGTGATCCAGCGAGCAAGCAGAACTTTATGGCTGCTATTGAATACAGCAACGAAGTGACGACCATCTGAATTATTGGTTGCCATGCCTACACCTTCAACGCCTTCAAGGCCTAAACCGCCAGCTTCCACTGAAATTAGGAATTGCTCTAGTTCTTCTAGAGACTCAATAATATCAAGTTCGTTGTTCATTTTTATGCTCTCTTGCTGTGAGCCAACATCGTATTTAGGGCGCTTTAGTGCTGTGCTCGAATGAAGATATTGGCTGTTGTTCTTTGTTGGATGCGTACTCTACAGGTCATAAGAGGGGATTGGAACTCTCAAATATTAGAAGCAGGCTGATAATTTGCGAATTTTTAACATAACATACGTTTAAATGCTTGTTATCCATATTCTTTTTACTACTATTTATAGGGTCAATTTAGACAGTGATAGGAATTAATATGATGAAGGTTTGGCGTTGTCTATTGTTAATGTTGGCGTTTGTCGCATTTGGAAGTTATGCGCAGAGCGTTGAGAAAATCGCAGAAGTACAAGATCAGTTAATGCTCGATCTAGCAACATTAGAAACGGCGCATGATGCTGAGAAGCCCTTTCTTGAAGATATCTTAAGGCGTAAGAATCAGGGCCTACGCGAAGAGATTTTTTCACAGCTATCGTCAGATAAAAAAGAGGGGCTGGATGTCACTCTTGCTCAGCAGGTCGAACTACTGCAAAAATTGCTGTCATTGAATGAAGTTAAAATCGTTTCAATGAGCAAAGAAAACCGTTCCGCTGAAGGTGATGCTAAAAAACGCCTTGAATTACGCATTCAAAAACGAATCGGAATGATGGATGTCTATTATCAGCAGCTTGCTAAGACATTAGATTGGTCGAAAGAGCGTGATGTTGATGTTGCGGTTCCTGAAGGTGAGCTCAAAACGGCACTTGTTTCTCGTTCTCAATATCTTACTAATGCAATTCTATACACGGATACACAACGTCAAGATTTAGAACGCCGGTTATCTTATGTAAGTGAAGAAGAGAAAGCGACGATTAAAACTGAGCTTGAACGCTTCAGTGAGCGAACTAGCGTTATGGTCGCGAGCTTAGAAGAAACCATCACGCTAATGGAACCGTTTGGCGTGGATGTGACTTCGTACAAACGTGTTTTGCTAGCGACGACAGGTGACATTAACGCCGATGTGTTGGATGTTGATGTTGCACTGGAGCTGTTGGATGGTTGGCTTCGTTCGTTCAGTTCATGGGCTTTTGAAAATACCCCTTCTTTTATCGTTAAACTTGCTCTGTTTCTCGGTATTTTGTATGTAACTCGCCTTATTGCTAACGTGGCTCGCAAAACCGTTCGTAAGAGTGTTTCGCACTCTAAAATGGACTTCAGTGTATTGATGCAGGACTTCTTTGTATCCATCGCATCTAAAGCGGTCGTGTTTATTGGTTTGCTTATCGCACTGTCTCAAATAGGGATAGAGCTAGCACCTCTTCTTACTGGTTTCGGTGTAGCCGGTGTCATCATTGGTTTCGCATTGCAAGACACACTATCTAACTTTGCATCGGGTTTGATGATCTTGATCTACCGTCCTTATGACGTCGGTGACATGGTTAAAGTGGCAGGCGTGCAAGGCACGGTAAAAGACATGAGCTTAGTATCGACGACTGTTCAAACCATTGATAACCAACGCTTGGTGATCCCAAACAACAAGATTTGGGGTGACGTGATCAACAACATCACGGCAGAACGTGTAAGACGTGTTGATATGGTTTTCGGTATTGGTTATTCAGATGATATCGATAAAGCGAAAGCGGTATTGAACGACATCATTCTTGCACACCCTCTAGTGTTGAAAAAACCAGAGCATATGATCAAGCTTCATACCTTGAATACGTCTTCTGTTGATTTCGTAGTTCGACCTTGGGTTAAGACTGATGACTATTGGGATGTGTACTGGGATGTAACGGAAACCGTGAAGAAACGCTTCGATGAAGAAGGCATCACGATTCCATTCCCTCAACGAGATGTACATATTTACAATCACGAAGAGAGTTAAGCGAATGAGCTAGTGCGCGAAGCGATTTCGAAAAGAGCTATTACGAAAAAAGCTAAGCATGGCTTAGAGCCATCATTCTTAATGTGATATCAAATGGACGCTGAATAAGCGTCCATTTTTATTGGCTTCCGTTTATATTGAGCTTCATTCTTTTATGTCACTCAACCGCCTTAGAATTACGTTATGATGGGGTAGGCTTAGTTTGGACAGTTGAAAGCGAATGGATGATTCACAGCAAAAAACGAATAGTAGAAATACAACGGTAAGAAAAGCAACACGAATTGAAAGCGTCATGAACTCTGCAATGTGGCACCTAACCCAGAGAGATATGACGGAAAGCGAGTTGGTTGCGAAGCTCAAAGTGAAAACCGACAATCAAGAATGGATCGATGAAACTCTAGGGACACTGAAAGGCTTCGGGTATATCAAGTCTGACCAAGTGTTTGCAGAACAATTCGTGGAACAAGCTTTTTCTGGTGAATTCGGTTCTCGATATATTGTCGAAAAATTGAAGAAGAAGGGCCTGACCGATTCAGTGATTTCTGATGCAATCCATAAAGTGTCCTTCGAAAAGTCTATTGATGAACAAACCATCTTGATAGACCGAATCAACCACTACTACTCAAGCTTTACCATGAGCCGTGAAAAGCTGGTTGCGACACTGCAAAAGCGTGGTTTTAGCTATCAACAAGTTAAGGTAGCGATTGACCAGCACCCACAAGCGCATCAACTGAAAAGTAATATTCAAATTAAGGCCGAGAAAGCCGATTTGGAAAAAGAGGTGCTCAAGTATGCTCGTAAAGGCAAGGGACTGACTGCCATACAGCAAGAACTGAGACAACGACAAATCGACACCAGTGAGCTGTCATCGCTCATCGACCGATTGATTAATGAAGAGCAGCTAGATTTCTATTCTTCTTGTTTAGAACAGTTGCAGAAGAAGTCTTATGACCTAAACGATCATAAAGAACGCTCTAAGGCTTACGCGATGCTAAGTCGAAAGGGGTTCTCTTCTGACGAGATCAAATTTGCATTGAGTGAAGATAACGAATAACTAAGCCGGAAAAATTTCCTATTGTAGTATGTTGGTTTGTCCTAAGTAACTATTGGACAGAAGTTACTTAGAGCTTTTACTTAAATTAGCAAAACACGAATAACTTCAAGTATGGAAAATTCACTTAAGTTCAGTGTCCAGTCTGACTGGAACAGATCACATTGTTAATATCCAATTCCTTCAAACGCCTTATGTTTCTCTATTATGTTTGAAAACTCATGATCCATTACTTTTAAAAGGAAATCGGCGAGAAGATCGCAAATTAGTTCGACAGTTTTTGGAGAAACCTCGTTCGCGTTAGCGCTAAGAGTACCATGAGCAAAAATATGTCTAACTGCCGAAGCTAAATACTGAGGATTACATTCGTCTACTTGGAAATACTTAGCTAATTCAGTTTGATGGGCTTTATTCACTCTTTCGTAAATAAAATTATAGAACTTGTCTCCTGTATCCATTGCCCGAATTTGACGAGCTACAGACCCCGAATCATAACGACTCAGTAAACTTTCAGTTTTAGACGCTTTTAGCTCAATTATTTTCAAAAAAACTTCGTATGCAGACCAAGCTAAAAAAACTCGACACAATCCAGAGTAACCAGCTTCTGTTGATTCGGAAAAATTGTCTAGGTTTAAGCCGTTAAAAGATGCCGCGACACGATATCTTGCGGCAAATCGGTTAATCAACGAAATGTCATTTTTAAATCCATTCGGAGCTTGTTGATGGACTTGAACATAACCATCAAAGTATCCCCAATTATTCGGATATTTAAATTTCATTATACCTCCTTGTGATCTAATCAGGCAGGGCACAAGTGCCGTGATTATTTAAAGTTATGTATTAATCGTTTGTATGGAAAGGTCTATCTGTAATCTTCGATTTTTAGAAGCTTTCTAAATGTTGATTCCATTTGGTCAAAAACTTGGATTTTCAACTGAAAAACCAGCTGTTCATATTGAGTTTGATTCTCGTAGCTAGTCAGGTGGTAAACAGTATTGATTACGTTGTTAATTTCACTAGCTATATCCCTAGGAAAATAAAGGCGACTCAATTCAAAGTGCTCAATCAGCGCCCTACATTTGTCATCAATTTCTATGCTTGAATCCCGGAGCTTATTATCAGCTAAAAGCGCAAGTTCATTCATCTGTTTGTACAACGTTATAACAGCTTT
Source organism: Vibrio sp. 10N.222.55.C6 (assembly GCF_041473395.1). Classification (NCBI taxonomy): domain Bacteria; kingdom Pseudomonadati; phylum Pseudomonadota; class Gammaproteobacteria; order Vibrionales; family Vibrionaceae; genus Vibrio; species Vibrio sp. 10N.222.55.C6. The sequence goes on along the minus strand of NZ_JBFRSD010000001.1, from coordinate 134,157 downwards.
CTCACGCTTCACATAAAGATTAGCAAATACAACTTCGTGCTCTTTTTGGAGCTTGGTTAGTTGTGACTTAATATCTTCGAGTTGCTTTTCGTGTTCTAATTTTTGCTTCTCAAGCGCCTTAGCATTTATCAACTCAAATCTTTTGATGGCGGCAGAAGCCAGAGAGTTTGCAAATAACTTAGCAAGAAAGCCAATTAATGCAGTACTCCCCATGACAGCTACCAATATTGTTGAAAATTCCTCTTTAAAATCCATGCCACCCTCGAAGTTTCATAACAGGTACTAAAAAGAAGGTTTCTATCTAGTTTTTTGTTAATGCGATTTTACTCAGAATTCCACACTACTAACAATGGCTTATCGTTATAAATGAGATGACTAAAACGAAAATATAAGATTATTTTATAGCTCAAGAAAAAACTAGCGCGCAAGCTTGCAACTAAAATAGGGGTCTGTAAGTGCTGATAGATAGGTCGAATTTACCCCCGTGATACAACATGGGAATTCACGACGAACAGCATTAGAAGAATGGATAACTTTTAGTAGGGCAAAATCCCATGAACAGGGGGTGAATGATTAAAAGGTCTATCCAACAAAGTGGCAAAAATGAGTTATGTCACTACTCATTTTTGCCTTTTTCATTAGCATTAAAACTCAATCTATCGACCGTATTGCTCAATAATAAAGTGCTCAAAATCATCACACATTTGGTCATTCGACTTTGCATTATTCGCTAATTCAGTTGCACCATCAACGATCGATATCTTCGCATTCAAATCCGCGACTGGTGCACGTTCTCTTGTCGACAGCTGTTTGATTTTTTGCTCCTCAATCGCCCAAGCTTCTTCTGGCAATAAGTTGCACTCGTCAGCGAGGTATTTTGCATTAAAACCTTCCCCAGTCAGGCTTTCGATTGTCCCATTATGATTCACGCTATTGCCTTGGTGCCAATAGTGCTTAGCTAACAAAGGGCCGATCTCTGGGTTATCCGTTAGGTAGCCAAACTTATCGGTGAAATACGCACGAGTTTGATACACCGCCATATGAGCCAGCAGGTAACCTTGATATGCGCAAGAGGCTTCATCCGACAATAGATGCGGGATCGCCATTAATGGGCGAGGGCTACAAGCTAATCCAAGAATCGTTTTCTCACTGCTACGAGCAAGAGCGGTGATCTTTTCAGGTGTCAGATCTTCATCCGCCAATTCGTAAAGTGCTCGCTCGAAATACGGAACCACTAAAATGCTGCGTTCTTGATAGGCTCTGAAGGGTTGTTTGTTATCGATGATTGCTTTGATTAACTCGTCAGGTACTGCTTGGCCATCTGCATTAAGCGCGTATTGTTTGAGCCAATCGGCGTCATTCAACAAGCTGTCGCAGAACATGGATTGAGTTTCGGCATAAGCCATCGAGGTTGGTGCAAATTCTTGAGAGAAACAAGGCGCGTTCATCTTAACGTTGGCGAAATGCGCTGCGTGGCCGCCCTCGTGAAATAGCGTGTTGATACCATCATAACCGCTGCCGATTTGGTCGGGCTTGGCGTTGCTCGTGAAGTTAACTTGAGCCGCAACCCAAGTGTCTTGATCGTAGAAAGAAGGGATAGGGCCATGGCAGAAGCCATTAGGGTACTTACCTTTGCGATCAAGCAGATCCAATTTTAATGTCGCTTGAGAGTATTCGATGTTTAGGCGACCAAATGATTCGATCCAGCGTCGAAGTGACTTTGAGAATGGAACATAAGGATCAAGATCATTCATAACGTCACCTGCAAAAGAGTAGGTAAAGTTATGGGCTTGAAGTGCATTCTCGCCTTTCTGCTCAGCCAAATTGGCTAGGCTTTGCTGATGGCTATCACGCGTGCGTGCTTCGAAGTCATCCAGAATCGTAAACAGTTGTTCTGTCGTCATCTGTTCGGTTTTTACCACCGAGTAATCAAAGAAGGTTTTAAAACCCAGTGATTGAGCAAATTGGTTACGTTTTTTGATCAGTTCAATAAAGCCGTTAGCCAGCAGCCATTGCTCTAAATCTAATAGTGCTTGATGTGCAGAAAGCCTAACTTGTTCATTACCATTACTTCTAACGGCTGAACCTAAAACGGGCAGTGACCCTTCTGTTTCATCGCCTGTTTCATTTACGTAAGTCATCACGTGATTCTGTTTTTTCTCAAACAGTTCAGCCTCAAACTTTATGAGTTCGGCTTTAAGCTTCTGTGACTGTTCAGACTCAATAGCGTGAGATCTAAAGGTCGCTAACCAACCATTCAAGCCTGTCAGTGTACTCTCTTTTTCGAGGGGATCTTGAATTTCATCGATAACAGCGAGTTGCGTTTCGATAGCAGTAATCTGTTCGGCAGAGCTAAGAAATTCCGTCCACTGAGTCTGCGCGAGTGTCGAACCATCGTGGTCGTCACTGATCCCCATATATGTATCCCAAAAGAAGTCTTCTTTCGCTTTATGAGTCGCAAGATACTTTTGATTCAATTGGTTGAGATAGTTCGTTGCAGTCATGACATTCCTTGAAAATTAACCAGTAATTTCAACATTATGACACATTCATTGAATGTATTTTGTGATGATAGATATAACTGAATGCAAGTCACAGCCTATCGGTTTACTTTACAGCGTATTAGTGATAATTAATTAACTGTTAATGATTTATAATTAATTAACTGTTAATGATTTGTTGTTTGCTAGTATTAATTAGAAATAGTTCGCTGATTTATCCAGCCTTTTATTGAGTAAATTGATGTACTCAAGGTCAGCGTTTTTGTAAGGAAGAGGTTTAGGATGGATCCTATTTTATATATCGAAGTTGGTGGTGTTGTTTGGCAAGTATTCCCTGATGGTACTTGGCTTCAATTACCTGCTACGCAGCCAAAAGTTGAAGGCGTGCAAGTCGTCAGCATTGAACCTCAGAACTTACAAGAGGCTCAGCCCTTAACTGCACCACAAATCGCCGCAGTTGAACAACAGTTGGAAAAGGTGGTCACCGAACTCGTCAACAACATTGAAAGCGCACCTCAACAGCCTAACTCAGTAAATGACCAACCTAGTTCCAGCGCCTCATTTATTGTTTATGTTCGTTCCACCTTAGATGAAACGCTCGCTGAGGCGGGTTTTGATACGCGTCCTGCAGAATATGCCGACGAAGATACAACCTCGAATGAGGGTAACCTTGATATTCTGTTACCTAGTGCACTATTAACCGTTGATATTTTGGATGGTGGAGACGGTTACGAAAATCAGTTTGAAGTACCAAGTGTCACGATTACGGGCACGGCAGTGGATGTTCGAGACGGGCGTACCGTTGTTCTGACCATCACTGATGTTAACGGAAACACAGTAACCACCACAGCCATCACAAGCGATGAAACGTATGTCGTCAATGGGGTCGACCTTTCTTCATTGGAAGAGGGTGATCTCCAAGTCGACGCTGTCATTGCTGATGATTTTGGCAATAGCATTACAGCTAACGATTCCACAATCAAAGACACATTAGCCAACATTGAGGTTGACTTCGATGGCTTTGGTGATGAGTTTTATAACAAGTTTGAAGTAGAGAATGGCGCATTAGTTGGTACTGTAGTCAATGTTGAAGATGGACAGACTATTTCAATAACGATTACAGACAGTAACGGCTTATCTGTGAGTTACTCAACGGTAGTCTCAGGAAATAGCTGGACGCTCGAAAACCAAGATTATTCCAATTTCGCCGAAGGTGAACTCACTGTTGTTGCAAGCACCATAGATATTGCCGGAAACCCTACCACAGCAACGGATACCATAGAAAAAGATACGATTGACCGGATTCTCGTTCGATTTGATGGATTTGGTGATAACTATTATAACGAAAATGAAGTTGGCAAAGGTGCTCTGATTGGAGCGATCTTCAATGTCGAAGACGGCCAAGCTATTGATATTAAGATTACAGATAGCAATGGTTTATCTGTTGACTATACCACAGTTGTTTCTGGTAATTTTTGGAGCCTGAAAGACCAAGATTATTCTGGCTTTGCCGAAGGTGAGTTGACGGTTGTTGCTAGCACGACTGATGTTGCAGGCAATACTATTTCTTCTACCGATACAATTATCAAAGACACGTTAGTGAACATTGGTGTTGATTTTTCTGCCTCTGATGATGAGTTTTATAACCAAGCTGAAGTCTCTAATGGAGCCTTGGTTGGTACTGTGGCAAATGTGGAAGATGGTCAAACTATATCCATTACGATCACCGATGTTAGTGGCAAATCGGTTGATTATTCCACGGTTGTGTCTGGAGGTACTTGGACTCTGACTGGCCAAGACTATTCAGGTTTTGCTGAAGGTGAGCTAACGGTTGAAGCAAGCGTTACGGACGTTGCGGGCAATACAGCAACATCTAGCGATACCATCGTCAAAGATACACTAGTTAGTATTGGCGTCGATTTCTCTGCATCGGATGATGAGTATTACAACTCAGCAGAAGTGAGCAATGGCGCATTGGTTGGAACGGTACTAAATGTTGAAGATGGGCAAACCATTTTCATTACTATTACGGATAGTGCTGGCACCTCGGTTGATTATTCCACGGTTGTGTCTGGTGGTACTTGGACTCTCACTGGTCAAGATTATTCAGCCTTTGCGGAAGGTACGCTAACGGTAGAAGCAAGCGTTACGGACGTTGCAGGCAATACCGCCACTTCTAGCGATACCATCGTCAAAGATACGTTGGCGGACATCAGTGTGGATTTTGATGGTTTTGGTGATGAGTATTACAACTCTGCCGAGGTCAGTAATGGCGCATTAGTTGGCACGGTGACCAATGTTGAAGATGGCCAAGAAGCTTCAATCACTATCACTGATGTTGATGGTAAATCAGAAAATTATACCGCGATAGTTTCTGGTGGTGAATGGACATTAGTCGGCCAAGACTATTCGGGTTTTGCAGAAGGTATCTTGACTGTAGAGGCTACAGTTAAGGACGTTGCAGGCAATACTGCTACTTCTAGCGATACTATCGTCAAAGATACGTTGGCGGACATCAGTGTGGATTTTGATGGTTTTGGTGATGAGTATTACAACTCTGCCGAGGTCAGTAATGGCGCATTGGTCGGCACGGTTACCAATGTTGAAGATGGTCAAGAAGTTACTATCACCATCACCGATGTTGATGGCAAGTCAGAAAATTATACCGCGACAGTCACTGGTGGCGAATGGACTCTCACAAGTCAAGATTATTCAGCCTTCGCTGAAGGCACTTTAACGGTAGAAGCCACGGTTACAGACATTGCGGGCAATACAGCGACCTCCAGTGACACAGTTGTCAAAGATACGTTGGCGGACATCAGTGTCAATTTCGATGGTTTTGGTGACGAGTATTATAACTCCGCCGAGGTCAGTAATGGCGCATTAGTTGGTACGGTGACCAATGTTGAAGATGGTCAAACGATTTCAATTACCATCACAGATAGTGCTGGTACGTCAGTAGAATATTCAACCACGGTTTCGGGGGGGAATTGGACTCTAACAGATCAGGACTATTCTGATTTCGCGGAAGGCACTTTGACGGTTGAAGCCACAGTTACGGACGTTGCGGGCAATACTGCAACCTCAAGTGACACCATAGTCAAAGATACGCTTATCAGTATCGATGTCGATTTCTCTGCATCAGATGATGAATACTACAACTTAGCCGAAATTACTAATGGTGCCTTGGTTGGAACGGTCGCAGACGTTGAAGATGGTCAAACGATCACTATTACTATCACCGATAGCCTTAATGTCTCCCAAGTTTATACGACCACAGTAGCTGGCGGAAACTGGACACTGACAGGCCAAGACTATTCGGATTTTGCAGAAGGTATTTTGACCGTTGAAGCAAGTGTTACGGATGTTGCGGGAAATACGGTCACTTCTAGCGATACGATCGTTAAGGATACGCTGGCTAGCATCACCGCAGAATTTGATGATGCCGATAACATACTCAATACTGAAGAAGTGAAATCTGTTCGTCTTCAGGGTGTGGTTCAAAATGTAGAAAATGGACAGCCTATTACCGTCACAGTTACGGATAGCAATAATCAATCTATAACGTTACAAACAGCAGTTATTGCGGGTGCTTGGAGCATCGATGATGTTGACCTGTCTGCATTTGCTGATGGTAGCATTACCGTAGAGGCGGTTACCGTTGATATTGCGGGTAATGAAGCTAAGGGGACTGACAACACAGCGCAAATTAATACCGTACCGCCTGTTATTGATATTGATACCTTGTCTGGTTTCAGCATCTTGGATTTCCGTAGTGGTGACTTAACCATCATGCAGGGGACAACCGATGTCTCCGAAGGCTTACCTGTTTACATCGAGATCAATGACGGTACTCAAATACTGACTTTTGTTGGAGTCGTGGATGCGTCAGGTGGCTGGCTAGTCGAGAATATTGATGTCTCTAGCTTAGATCCATCTACTGAATGGATTATAGATGCGAGAGTTGTTAACTCGATTGGTAATGAAGTCAGCGATGACATGCCAAGTATTATACTGCCAGGTTCAGTCTCATTTTCTGAAAGCACGGTCGGGATTTTCGGAGATCAAACCCAAGTCGCTGACATCAATATTCAGTTTGCTGACGAGTTCGCTTTTAGTGCAAACCAAGTCTCTGCCGAGGGAGTGACGTCTCAAGGTCAATCTATCGCTATTGCATTAGAGTCTGACGGCCAAGTGCTCAAAGCAACACGAACCGATGGAACACTGGTTTTCGAAGCTAAGATTGTTGGAGATACCGTTGAGATCTCCTTTTACCAAGCGGTTGACCAACAGGCTGGTGAAGAGTTACTTCAAACTTCGATTGTTATCGAAGGACTTCAAATAGATGATGATGGAACTACTGAGCTAGTTTTAGGTGAACTACCAATTACGATTTTAGATTCCGAGCCTTTGTTGTTCGGCGAGTCATACTCGATGGTTGAAGGTGAAACATCGTCAGGCAACGTTCTCAGTAATGACATTGACCTTGATACCGCACTGACGATTAGTAGCGTCGAAGTAGGGGGAATCAGTAAAGACATTTCAGGTGCAACTCCTGCGGTGTTTAATACCGGGGATGGGGTATTGACCGTATTTGCCAATGGACAGTGGACCTTTGAAGCAAATCGAAATCTAGATCATAACCAAGAACATACCGTTACCTTCAATTACGTTGCCGCTGACTCTAGTGGTGATTTTGGTTCTGCGACGGCGACCATTGATATTACGGACGGCGCAGCAGGGCAGATAACAGATAGCTCTAAAACAGTGGTAGAAGTTGACGTTACATCTGGCGCACAAACTATCAATGCTCAATTTACTGTATTAGGCGGTTCGGATAACCCTGACCCCGACTCTATAACATTCAGCGCAGAGACCGTAGCGCAACTAGAAGCGTTAGGTATTACTTCAGGTGGTGACTCCACGGCACTTACTTATACGTTAAGCGCAGATGGTCGTACTATTACAGCTAAGCAAGGTGATGATGATGTGTTCTCGTTTTCAATGACGACAACCGTCGACGGGAATAATGTACTTGCCGATATTGTATTGGTTATTGAGCGTCCGTTAGATCATGTACTCACTAGCGACTTACTGACTATTCCATTAAATATTGTTGGTACTGATACCGATGGTACTGCTTTAGAAAGCGGCCAGATTTCATGGGTAATCGAAGACGGTGACGATCCGAGCTTAGTTCTTGATTCGAATGCGGCTGTCACCGAATCGGATTTAAGTAATACTCCTGTCGGTGAAGTGAGCAGCACGGGCTCCTTCAGTGTTGGGATTGGTAGTGACTACCTAGACAGTGTGTACTTTGATTTAGCAGATCAACCTCAGCTCTTCAGCGGCGGTGAACAGATTTATTACACTGTCTCTGATGACGGCACCGTTTTGACTGGCTATGCAGGGCCAGTAGTGGGTGGAGATGTGGCATTTACAGTGAGTTTCACTGCCCCCGTTTCTGGTGATGTAGACAATAGCGTGGATTATGTATTCACTCTTTATAAAGGCTTAGATCAAACCAATGGTACGGATTCGCTTCCTTTTACTGTCACTGCTCGTGATTCCGATAATGATAAAACCAAACTAGATCTTGATGTCACTATTACCGATGGTGGTGAGCCTTCTATTGGGAGTGGCACGGTTGAATTGTCCGAAAACCCTATCGCAAATACCACTCCTGACGGCGTAAAACAAAGTGCAGTGGTGAACTTAGATATAACAGCTTCTCATGACCCGATCGTCTATCTTGGTATTGATGTGACAAACGGTCAGGCTGTTTTAGATGGTGATGGTGAAGCGGTTACGCACAATGGTGAGGCTTTATCCTGGAGAGATAACGGCAATGGTAGTTTTGATGCGATATTGAGTAATGGCGATGTCATTCTTCAGATTCGCCTACCTTCTGATTATTTCCTCGAAGCCAATGCCTCCGGAACGGTTGCTGTTGAGATTGATCTATATCGCTCCATTGACCACGGTACAGGGCTAAAAGATACTGAATTAAATATACCGACCACAGTGGTTGTTATTGATTCTGATGGTTCGCGTTCAACTCAAGAATCCGACATCAAAATATACGACGGTAAGGACCCTGCATTCTCAATTGTAGGTAGTATATCTGTCGATGAAGACGGCCTCATTGGTGACAATGAACAACCTGGTACTGAAGAGCCGAGTCCATCGATATCAATTATCCAAGGCTCAGATGATATAGCATCAGTGTCAATTAATACCGCTGCTTTTGATGCGCTTGGTTATAGCAGTGGTGGGCGAGCGATATCCTTGCAAGAAGTGAATGCCGATGGTTGGTATTACGCTCAAGATTCGTCGGGTAACGATATCTTCCGAATTCGTTTTAACAACGATGGCACAACAGAGTTCAACCTATATGCACCTCTTGATCATGCAAATGCTGATGGAGAGAATAATCTAGCCCTCAATTTCGAACTGACAGTCAACGATGCGGATGGAGACAGTTCTGATCCTGCCATTTATATAGTTAATGTCACGGATGCCATTCCAACTTCACGAAGCGGTTCTATTGAAATGGTTGAGGGTGATGACCTCAATGGACAGTTCCTAACCGAAGAGTTCGCAGGTGCCGATGGAGCAACTATTGTAAGTTTCGATTATCGCGGTACTACCTACACCTTTGTGGATGCTGATACTCCAATAACCATTGATCTAATCAACGATTTTGACAGTGGTAGCGTATACGGCCAATTTACCCTTTCACCTGATGGTAGCTATCAACTAACCACGAATCCCAATGTAACGACCAATCCTGCCGATCCTAAGATCGTCGATGATATTGATTATTTGGTGCGAGATGCCGACGGCGATGAAGTGGTAAGTAACGCGGAGCTCATACTGGATGATAACGAAGGCTTTATTCGTTATGAAGATTGAAGATAACGACGCCATTATTGTTGTGAGTGTTTCTACTGGAGACGTGGACCAAAGCGAAACTGTTGCTGCTATTGAATTCTCAGAAGATTCTTTGCAAGGCGGTAGCCTGTATTTAGATGGCGTATTGCTTCAAGTGGTTGATGGCAAGGTGACGCTTTCAGGCAATCAGTTAACAGCGATTGACAGTCAGTTTACCGGCCCGAATGGCCAGTTGACTTATCGACCAGCACTTCATGAATCGAATACGACCTCAACGGTTATTCTAGCGATCAACGCGATCATTAGTACTGATACGGTTCCAAAAGAGTTGACCGCTGACGTTGCTGTTTCTGTTTTACCCGTGGCAGATGCGCCGGATTGGTCAGATTCTGTATTTACCTACCAATCCGTAGAAGATGACGCAGACCCAATTAAATTGGATATCACCGCTCAGTTGGTTGACCAAGACACATCTGAAGAATTGTCTTACACCATTAGTGGCATTCCAGATGGGCTTAATATCACCTTGAACGGTAACGCGGTTAAAGAGGGCAAAGAGTATACCCAAGCTCAAATCGATAAGATGGAAATTAGAGCCGATGAAAACCTTGCGGGTCGATTCGAGTTTGATATCACTGCGATTGCAACCGAAGCGGGAAACACCTTCGCTGACCCCGATGATAAAACGGCCGATATTGTTAATACCGTCGTTGTCGAGATTTCGCCGGATGCTGATACTCCACATGTATCTGTTAAGGACTACAAAGGCCTAGAAGATGAAACCATCTTCCTCAATAACGTGATTGATGGATCGCTAACTGATACCGACGGTTCTGAATCTCTAAGCTACCAAATCGAAGTGCAAGATGGTTGGTCTATTCAAGGCGGATTGTTTGACCTAATTGGCCCTAACACTTATTTAGTATCTGCGGAGGCCATCGAGAATGGTGTGGCTTATCTGCTACCAAAAGAAGACATCAGTTCGTTTACTGAAGATCTGTTTATCAAGGTAACTGCGGTAGCCACAGAATCGACGGTTGATTCACTTGACCCTGTTAATATCACCGCACTTAGCGACACCCAAACCATCAATATTTTCCTGAAGGGTGTCGTCGATGAGCCGATCGTTGTCGATGGTGGTAATGCTCACTGGGAATATGACAGTGATACTAAAGTCATCAGCAATCAATCTGTTCTCAATGAAGATGGTTTGATTCGACTTGATTTTGTGGTTCAAACTTCTGATGACGACGTTTCAGAAGAGATCAATATACTCCTGACCAATATTCCTGATGGCACCTTGCTAGTGGATTCATTGGGTGAGCCAGTGTCACTAACGATCGCGTATGTTGATGATGTAACAGGGCCAGTATTCCAAGTCTCTAATGCTCAACTGAATGACCTATACCTCAAGCCTGTTACTGATTTCAGTGGCGAGTTAGAGCTAACTGTTATTGCTATTTCAACAGAGCCTGATGGTGATTCGGGTGAGTTCCCGATGACGTTGAAAGTAGAGTTAGCGCCCGTTGTTGATCAAGAAGATGGTCAAACAGTCAGCACTCAAGGTATTGAAGACAGTCAAATTGGATTGAATCTAGAGCCATCAGTGAATCAAGATGTGGATGGGAGTGAGTCTTTAACGGGGTATGTGATTGACAGTCTTCCTGCTGATCTGACTCTTTATTTTGATGGTAGTGTTATTGATGTGCCGCTTTCAGGGTTAGATTTAGAAAGTTTATTAGACTCTACGACGCCAACACTGTCCGAGCTTTTAAGTAGCGGAAGACTATCCGTCACCGCTACTGAAGATTTGAGCGGTACATTTTCGATCCCAATTACCTATGAAGTTACCGATACATCGCCAACAGGCGCGACTGATGTAAAAGATATCTCTGGTTCAATCAGTGTCACTGTTGATGCGAGGGTTGAGTCAGATACTCGTTTAGAAAGCTCTGGTCAGCTATACCTCAGTGATGACGGTTCTCCAGTCAACGTGTCGGATGCGGTTACTTTTGTTGACGCAGATATGGATGGCTCAGAGTACTTAGATTATATCTTGATCGATGTGCCTGATGGCTATTCGCTGATTGTCGATCACCCCAACGGAGCCGCTCAAGATGTTTCAGGAAACTGGATTATCTCTGCCAATGGCCTGACGAGTGACTCTATTCAAGAGTTGGCGCAAGAGATCTTGAGCGGTATGACGATCTCTAGCCCAAGCGATACACCTGTTTTAGATATTGTGGTGCGTGCTCGTGTTATCGATGGAGAAGATTCAAAGTATATAGATACTTCATTCCAAATTCAGATCACTGGCCATGACGGCGGTGGCGGTACTTGTGACCCTGTAGGTCCACCAAGCCCGATTCAACCGGATGGTGAGATTAAGACACCAGAAGGGGAAGATATCGACCTTACTGGCTTGCTCAATACTAATGTCGCCAGTGATCCAGATAACTCGATTTCTTTCTACATCCCTGCTGATTCGCTTCCTGAGGGCGTTGAGATTTCTGGAGATGGCGTTATTGCTGAATATGACGCGTCTGGCGAAGTTGTTGGTTACTCGATTACTGCCGATGGTCTCTCGAAGCTAACGTTAACTGGATTGGATGAGGATTTCGCTGGATGTATTGATTTCACGATAGAGACGATTGAAACCTCACCGTGTAACGGCGACACCGTAACAACACAACAGACGATTAGCATTCAGGTGTTACCAGTCGTGGATGACATTACCGTGGCTACAGATTCGACAACAATCCAAGAAGATATCGCGACAGACCTTAATCTCGAACTCGTTCTTGGCGATAGCGTTGAAGATGGTCAGTTAATTACGGGTGAAGGTAATAGCGCTACTGGTAAAGAAACCGTTAACTCTCTGACGATTACGGTATCAAATGGCGGTACGCTATCGGAGAGTCCTGCTGATACTGGCTTGTTGGTTGATAACGGCGATGGTACTTGGACCGTAACCGATCCTAGCCGTTTGAGTGATGTGTTAGTTACGCCACCTGAGCATTACAGTGGTGAAATTACCCTCACTGTGACAGCAAATATTACCGATGAAGCGGATTGCGTGACAGAAACGGATACGCAAGATAAAACGACGGTCGTGACTATTACTGTTGAGCCAGTCGCTGATGCGGCGAACTTGATAACAGAGGATATTATCGGAGATGAAGATAATTACATTTCGTTGTCATCACTTAGCGCAGAGCTGATTGACCAAGATGGTTCTGAAAACATGTCGCTTTCGTTAAAGGGAGTTCCTGAAGGCGCAGTTGTCGCTATCAAAATCGGAGACAACTATGAGTTGGTTCCAAACAATGGCGTCGATGGCGGTACCTTTGATGGTAACCCTACTTACGAGTGGCAGCTCGATCCAAGCCAGCTTGCCAACCTTGTAATTCTACCGCCGCGAGACTTTAGTGGCGATATTAATCTGTCTCTAGAAGCCATTACTCAAGAAATCGGCACCACAGAAATCCGCTATACCGAATCTGAATTTACCGTCGGTGTGAATCCTATTGGTGATAAAGTTGAGTTCTTCGATTTACCTGAACAGCTCACTGGAAGTGAAGATGATGGCATCGTGATTCCTCTTGATGCCAATAGCTTTGAAACTAACAGTGATGAGTTTTTAGCAATTACGGTAACAGTGAATGGAACTTCGGACCCATCAGGGTTAGTTGGGTTAGACCGAATTCGAATTGGATCAGAAACCAGTTCTTTCACCAGTGTTGGTGGCATCATACAGGCGACGATTCTCGTTAAAGCAAGTTCTGTTGATGAGCTTGAATTCTTTGCGGGCGATGCGTTTGGTAACCTCGATATTACGATTACCGGCCGAACGGTTGATCAAAATACGGTACTCGGTGAGTTAGTGGTCGACACGGGTGACCCGAGCTCACAAGACATGACGCTTATTATCACACCAGAGCCTGATGCACCGTTATTGAGCGTTGAATACTCTTCGATCGTGGCAGAAGCAAGTGGCACGATTCCTCTTGGTTTAGACCTTTCTCTTGTAAACCCTGCTGATTCAGAAGTGGGCTTCATTACAATTTATGATATTCCCGCAGGTTTGACGTTCTCACATGGCTCTATGGTCGATGGTCAATATGTGGTGGACTTGGCAGATGTACCGAATCTAGCGATTACGGGTGGCTATGATGGCGTTGACCCATTTGAAATTACCATCGAACCTTCTGCTGAAATAGGCAACAACCAAGCGGTAGGATTACCTCAAACGGTATCGGTTGAATTTGTTGTTGAAGGGGATTCTACGATTACCGCGACAGATGATAACGACCTGCTGATTGGCGGGACGGGCTCAGATAATTTTGTGTTCGCCTCTTCAGGCTTAGGGAGTGCAGAAGCACCAAGCTACGATGTGATTCAAGATTTTGATGCGTCTCCAGATACTGATGCAATTGACCTCTCGGGTATTTTGGGAAGCCTAGGGCTTAATACAGGGCTAGGGGCAACACAATATCTAGATTTAGAAGAATCTGGTGAAGGCGTGACCATTTCTATTAAACCTAATGGCGACGAAGACGTTCAACAAAACATCTTAATAGCCGATGTCACGTACGACGATCTGTATCAAGGTGACAGTAGCAGTGCATTAGAAGCACAAATTTTACAAAAAATGATAGAAGACAATAATTTAACGCTGTAAGTTGGATGTACAGTCTATAAAAGGAAGTTTAGATTGGTAGAACAAAAAGACAGCTGGCTAGGTTGTGTTGAATGGTTATGTGAGCATTTTAATGTTCGCAGCCATCCTTCCAAAATAGTGTCTGGCCTACCTTTAAATGAAGGAAGGCTCAATGAACCCCTTTTCCCAAGAGCCATTGAGAAATCGGGGTTAACGCTGAGCCACGTTAAAAAAGAATTACTGACTCAATGTCAGTTCCCCGTTGTTGCTGTTAATTCCGCGACAGGGAGTCCCTTTGTCGTCACTCAAGGCTCCGGTGGCGACTTTCAAGTATTGGATTGTGAATCCAACTTAAGCCAACAAATTCTCCTTAAAGACTTAGTCATTAAAGTGGATGCATTTGTTTGGCAAGTGGGTGCTCAAGCGCTTGATGATGCGCGTGTTCAATCCCATGAACGTAGCGAGAATAAGTCCAACACCCGTTGGTTATGGCGTGTCGTCAAGGAAGTGAAACCTTGGTATCGAGACCTGTTTATCGCTTCATTCTTGATCAACTTGCTCGCGCTAGTAGTTCCTCTTTTTACCATGAATGTGTACGACCGTGTTGTACCAAACCAAGCGTTTAACACGCTTTGGGTGTTGGCGGCAGGCGTTGGTATTGTCGTTATTTTTGATTGGGTGTTGAGAAGCTCACGAAGCTCTGTGACTGACATGGCTGGGCGCTATATTGATAACAAGTTGTCTTCTCAACTGTTCTCTAAAGTCCTTGGTATGAAGCTGGAAAATCGACCTCAGTCGGTAGGCGCATTTGCCAGACAGCTTCAAGACTTCGATAGCGTGAAAGATTTCTTCACTTCTATCTCGTTAGTCACTTTAGTCGATCTGCCATTCACTTTGTTATTCCTACTGCTTATCGGCTGGCTTGGTGGCGCGATGATGTTCATCCCTGTCGCGATCATGTTGGTCTTGATCGTGCTGAGCATTGCGATGAAAGGCAAAGTTGAGAAAACATTCGATGAAACCGCACGTCTCTCGACACAAAGACAAGCACAGCTGTTTGATTGCTTAACAACCCTTCCGGATATCAAGCAAAATAATGCTGAGGGAATCACTCAGAAACGTTGGGAGCAGACGATTTCATCACTCTCTCAATGGCAGACTCAATCTCGTCACTACTCTAATATTGTGACTCATTCTATTCAGTCGAGTCAGCAGATCGTCACCATCACTCTGATCATATTCGGCGTGTATCAGATCTCTGAAGGCTTATTGAGTATGGGTGGCTTGATAGCGGTGGTGATGTTGAGTGGACGTGCTGCGAGCTCAGTAAACCAACTTTCTCTTTTAATGCTGAGATTCCAACAAACACGCTCTGCCGTTGAAGGTCTCAACCAGATCATGGACTTACCGCAAGAAGAATCTAAGCACCAAGTGATCGACAAGGGTGATTTTGCTGGTGGAGTCAGATTAGATGAGGTCACGTTTACCTATCCTGATACTCAAAGCCCTGCGTTGAAAGAGATTTCTCTTGATATTAAGCCGGGTGAGCGAGTTGGCCTTGTTGGTGCCGCTGGTGCAGGAAAAACTACGCTTTTATCGATTGTTGCTCGACAGTATTTGCCTACAACAGGGCAAGCCTTCTATCAAGAGATTGATGGGCAGTTATGGCCAACCAGTGTCTTACGTAGCGGAATGGGTTGGGTAGGGCAAACCACTAATTTGATCTTTGGCAGTGTTTACGACAACGTTACTTTGGGTGCGATCAACGTTGATGAAGAAAAGCTAAGACAAGCGCTTCAACAGTCGGGTTTGAATGGTTACATGGGGCGCTTAAGCAATGGCCTTGAAACACCTGTCGGTGAGGGTGGTCGGTTACTTTCTGGTGGTCAGCGCCAAGCCGTTGCCATCGCGAGAGCTCTGTATCGTTGTCCAAAGTTGTTGATTATGGATGAGCCAACCAGTGCATTAGATAGTCAAGCTGAGATTCAATTCTTCAATGCGCTGCAAAGTATGCCGAGAGAAACCTCAATGCTAATCAGCTCCCATAAGTCTTCATTCTTGATGATGTGTGATCGAGTGATTGTATTGGATAAAGGTCAAATCGTGGCAGAAGGTGAACCTAAAGAAATTCTCTCTTTACAGAAGAAAAGTGTACCTAAAGGTACGAGCCGGTTTAAGACGGTATCTGTGGTGAAGGGAGGTCGTCATGAGTAATGATATTCAATGGACCAACAACCACTTAGCATTCCGCTCTCGAAAGCTGATTTGGTTGAGTGCTCTACTCATTGTATCAATTATCGGTTGGGCTACGTGGGCAACATTAGAAGAAGTCGTGATCGGTGAAGGTAAAGTCGTTCCAAGTCTTTCGGTGCAAACCATTCAGAGCTTAGAAGGTGGACTGGTTCAAGAGATCATGGTGCGACAAGGCCAATCTGTAGTGAAGGGGCAACCTCTAGCTAAGTTAGAAGACACACGTTTTAAGGCGGCGTTTTTAGAGTCGGCTCAACAAGCGGATACCTTGCTTGCTCAGCAATTAAGATTAAAGGCTGAGCTGTCGACGGTCGTTTTAAATAACGATGCGAAAGAGTGGTATGAGCGAGTGGTCTTGGTGCCTCAAGATATTGCGGTTGATGTATCAAGCCACCCTGCGTTAATGAATGCCAAGGCGAACTACCGAGAACGTTTAGGACAGTTGAAGTCTGAACTGGAAGAGGCGGCACTTCGTATCGAGCAACAAGACCAAGCACGTGTCGATACGCTCAATAATATTCAAACTTTAGAGAGCAGCCTAGATATCGTGATTCGAGAACGCAACATGTTGAAAGATGTGGTTGCCAGCGGTGCGGTTGCAGAAGTAGAGCTGCTTAAACTGAACCGTGATGTGGTCAAGCTGAAAGGTGATATTGCCAGCTCGAAAGTGGCGGCTCAGAAACAGATAGCGGCTTACTCAGAGTCGATAGCCGACCACCGCAGCATCGCGTTAGATTTTCGTGCCAAAGTACAAGGCCAACTGAACGAAGTTGCCAGCAAAATAGCGCAATTGAATGAAAGCCAACAGGCGATCGCCGACCAACTGAAACGAACACAAATCTTAGCGCCTGTTGATGGCACAGTAAAAGAGGTCTTTGTGCGTACCATTGGCGGAGTTGTTCGTCCCGGCGAACCGATCATTGAGATCATCCCATCAAACAGTGACCTGATTGTTGAAGCGAGAATCTCTCCGCAAGATATCGCGTTTGTTCACACGGGACTGGGGGCAACAGTCAAATTCACGGCCTATGATTTTGTCATTTATGGCGGACTTAAAGGCGAAGTGATTTATGTCAGTGCCGACGCCTTACAAACGGAAGACGGAAACGCCTATTATCGCGCCCATATTCAGTTAAACGAAGACCAGCAACAAAACTCTGCTTTTAGCATTATCCCAGGGATGCAAGTCGCGGTTGATATATTGACCGGAGAGAAAACAGTATTGAGTTATTGGTTAAAACCTATTTTACGAGCTAAGGAAAACTCACTTCGTGAACGATGAAGTGGGTTAAAGCATAAATATAAAAGGAAGTGTAATGCATTCAAAATTCTTACTCTCTTCTTGCTTGCTAATGAGTGGGCTGTCTCAAGCTGCGTCATTAGAAGAGTCCGTGGCCTTTGCCATCGACTATAGCCCAGAGATATTGGCGCAATACTCCCGATACCAATCGGTGGTCAGAGACGGAGACGCGGCGAGTGGTTTGTATATGCCGCAAGTGAACTTGTACGCGGCAGCAGGTTATGAAGAAACGCGCTACAACAGTGGTAGCAAACTTGATACCGATGATCGAGGCCTAACGAGAACGGAAATTGGCGTTAAAGTATCCCAGTTACTATTTGATGGTTTTAAAACCACATCGAATGTCGATCGACTGACGTTCGAAGCAGAAGCTGAGCGTCTAACTCTGATTTCGCGAGCTGAAAACGTATCGTTAGATGTGGTGAGAAATTACCTCGATATCCTAAAAGCAGAGACGCTACTTGAATTGTCTAAGCGTAATGTAAAAGAGCACCAAGAGATCTATCAAGATATCCAAGATAAAAAGAGCAAAGGCTTGAGTAGCAACTCGGATCTGGCTCAAATCTCCGCCCGTGTCGCGACCGCGCAGTCTTCACTTATCGCCGCTCAGAACAACCTGTTTGATTTGCAAACTCAGTATCTACGCTTGGTTGGCAAACCTGCGGTGAACTTGGTTTACCCCCGGTTTGATTACGCTCTATTACCAAGCTCAGCACAGGTCGCACTTGAACAAGCTGTCGAGAATCACCCTGAAATCAAAGCCTCTTTGCTTGATATCGACGCGGCTCGTAAAGAGATGCGCCGCGAGAAAGGGGATTACTACCCAGAACTAAAACTTGAGCTTCATGCCAATAAGAATGACAACGTATCTAACCCGCCAGGCGGTGTCGATGAAGATGCACGTATCATGTTGACGATGGATTATGACCTGTTTAATGGCTTCTCTACCGACTCCAGGGTTGAATCGTCAGCTTGGCGAGTGGAAGAGGCAAGGGCGATCCGATTACGAACAGAGCGTGAGGTTCGAGAAGGTACACAACTGGCTTGGAACGCTTACAAAATGCTTGAGCAGCAAAAATCCTTACTTCAACAGAATGTTGATGCAGCGAAAATTGCAGAGCTTGGCTATATCCAGCAATTCAATGTTGGCAGACGAAGCCTTCTTGATGTACTGGATGCAAAAGTAGAAGTGTTTTTGGCTCGAAGAAACTTCATCAGCACTGAATATGATCAAACGTTAGCGGCTTATCGAGTGTTAAATGCGATGGGTATGTTGACGTATGCGTTGAGGATTGAACATCCAGAAGAGTGGCAAGGGGAGAATAAGTAATGAGATATTTTAAACTAGCGCTACTTAGCTCTATCTTGCTAATGGGATGTGCAGAAACGCCTGATACGACAATGACACGCCACCAAATTGATGATCTCGCGGATGATGACCGTGACGGTGTGATTAACCAACGCGATCTGTGTGCTGATACACCTGAAGGGGTGACGGTCGACATTAAAGGCTGTGCCAATTGGAAAATTGTCGAAGATGTTGAAGTATTAAGTGTGGCATTTGATTTTGATAAGTATGACCTTAAACCTGATCATACCGCTGTATTAAATGAGTTGGTGCGTTTACTAGGAGAGCAGCCTGATGCTTCGGTTACCTTGGTCGGAGATACCAGTGCTGAAGGTACAAACGTTTATAACAAAGCATTGGCCAAGAAAAGAACTGGCGTGATTCGAGATGCATTGATTGATAGAGGCATCAATGGTGAGCGTATCTTCGAACAAGAGTTTACTCAGATAACCAGCTTAACTCAGCACCTTCACAAGCGTAAGCGCAGAACGATTGCGGTGATTAAGACAGAAAGCATGGAAGTGAATCCATCTTGGAACATCTTCACTTCAGAAATGCAGCTCGATAGTAATAGCGATGTTGAGTCTAAAACGTCGATTGATCCAGTAGGAGGCCAGTAATGAAACGTCTATCGAATAAATCGGGCTTACTGCTTGCTGCTGTACCTATGTTGTTCTCTGCATCGACGTTCGCGAATGATGCCAGTGACATTGGTTTGGTCGCGATTGAGCCGAATATGCAGGGGCTTGTAGAAGATCTGCTTAAGAGGCAAGAGATCGACTTAGAAATCTTGTTGAGTGACAGCGTCCCAGAACAGATGATCATGCAGCGCTCGCGTGTTGGTATCACTTCCAAAAAGTGGACTGACAAAGAGATGGCAAGGTTTGATATGCGTTA
Organism: Vibrio sp. 10N.222.55.C6; assembly: GCF_041473395.1. Taxonomy (NCBI): domain Bacteria; kingdom Pseudomonadati; phylum Pseudomonadota; class Gammaproteobacteria; order Vibrionales; family Vibrionaceae; genus Vibrio; species Vibrio sp. 10N.222.55.C6. Next base: position 114,307 of record NZ_JBFRSD010000001.1, on the reverse strand, counting down.
CGGTTATAGGCCAACAGAGCTGATGTTTACCGCTGACGTGATTGCGATTCTAGCCAATGAAAATAACCCTGCGACATCAATCACCGTCGCTGAATTAATTGATGTGTTTGGTTGTTCTAACGATCCTAAACATCCAAAATGGTCAGCAAGTAGTGATATTCGTAACGGTGAAAGCCTAGATACTCATATGTTGCCCTTTGCCATTGATCACAACCTGAAAGGCCATACTACCTTTTCAAGTTGGGTCGAATGTGGAACAGAAGGAGAATATGCCCATACTCAGTTCTTAGCGGATTTACCTGATCTGATTAATAAGATTGAAGACGAAGATGCCGCCATTGGTTACACCGTTTACTCAGATCAGATCTCTGATGTGAAATGGTTGAGCGTGGTTGATAACCTAGGTGTGAACTACGACCTAAACAAAGAAACGATCCTCTCTGGTCGTTACCCGTTAGCAACGGTTTATTACATGTACTTGAATATTCCAGCGCATCGCAAAGGCTTTACGGAACAAGAGGAGTTTTTTGTTGGGCTTACCTTGTCACAAGATCATCAAGTCGTTTTGAACCAATACGGCTTCATCAGCTTGCCGCCAGAAGCTATTCAACGTAACAAAGTCAGATTGTCGCTTGAAGAGCCTGCTATTGAAGGTGGCTACAAGTAATGGGTATGTTATGTTGTAACTGTTGTGGGAGAGTGATATTCTCTCTTTCGTAATGGTTCTCAACGTGACGGATTACGTTATTCGGTGATGAAATTATCTAGCGGGCATGTATGCCCGTTTTTTTTCGCCTAAAATTTGCGACTCGAGCGGTTGTTTGTCGATTGGTCACGTATAATGGACACTTCATATAGCGCTAAATAAGCCCAGTCGATGAAAATCTTTCAAGTTCTAATCTTGCCTCTAATGTTGTCCCTCGTTGCTATTTCATTTTCAGCGCAAGCAACCGAAAGCTGGTGGCTAAGAACAGTATTTAACAGCAGCCCAAGTCAGCCGAATTCTCAAAACTATATTAACGACATCGAGTTGATGGATTGTGGTGAGATCGAAGATACGCTGTTATGCAGTGACTTAACCCAATATTACGATCTGGATGTGTATGTTGAACTGGAACTGGGCGACTCAAGCGTTGAAACAGTTCGCTTAAACCTGCCATATTCGGACCTAAGTTACACAAAGCTTCAGGCATACCTTCGCCAAGATGGCTTTGCTCTCAGTTCAATTCGTATTGGTGAAGATGAATTCGATGTTACAGCTCAACTCGAACAAGCTCGAAATGAAGGTGTTGGTTTCGATAAGGTGGATAAACAGCTGGTCGAATTCATCAACTCGCCTCACGGTTCAGCAGAGCAACTGAGTGTGTGGAATGTGCCTAGCTTATCTTCTTCTAGCTCTACTTCTCCTTGGATTCAGTTACAGAGTGATGGTGACAACTTAACGGTTGAACTTAATCGTTTTTAATTGCTCAAATTTATAGATAGTTTCGTTATTTATTAGGCTAAACAAGCCTTTCAGGAGAACGGCTCGCGGGCAGACAGCAAGTTATAATTCATTTAAGTGTTCGTTTTTCTGCTGCTCTCACATTTTTAATAAGCGTTTAGCTTTGCCATTTGTTATACGTTGAGCCTTCGGTAAAACGAGCTTAGGATACGTTCAGTATTGATAAAGGAGACAACCCATGGTTGCAAGAGTAACGATAGCGCCACAAGGCCCAGAACTTTCTGAGCTGGTGCAAGGATACTGGCGTACAGCAGAGTGGGGCATGACCCCGCAACAACGCCTGACTTTCCTGAAGCAACATATTGATCTTGGCATCACAACTGTTGATCACGCGGATATTTACGGTAACTACCAATGTGAAAAGTTGTTTGGTGAGGCGTTAGCGCTTGAACCAAGCCTTCGTGATGATATTCAAATCGTCACCAAGTGCGATATCAACCTATGTGGTGACCACACTCCAGATCGTAAGATCAATCACTATGACACCAGCGCGCAGCATATTTACCAATCAGTAAATAACTCATTAGTGCACTTAGGTGTTAACGATATCGATGTATTGTTGATTCACCGCCCTGACGTGTTAATGGATGCCGATGAAGTAGCAGAAGCGTTCGCAGAGCTACACAAAGTAGGTAAAGTTAAGCACTTCGGTGTTTCTAACTTTTCACCGCGTCAGTTCGAACTGCTTCAATCTCGACTCGGTAAGCCGTTAGTGACCAACCAAGTTGAAATCAACCCATTGAACTTCGAAGTGGCTCATGATGGCACGCTAGATCAACTGCAGATGAACCGCATTCACCCGATGGCGTGGTCTTGTCTCGGTGGTGGTAGCATCTTCAGTGGTGATTCAGCGCAAGCGGTTCGCGTTCGTGATGAGCTAGAGGCGATTCGTCAAGAAGTCGGTGCAGACAGCATTGATCAAGTGATTTACGCTTGGGTTCGTCGTTTACCATCTAGTCCAATTGCAATTATTGGTTCTGGTAAGATTGAGCGTGTGAAGACGGCCGTTGATGCACTGAAAATCGAGCTGACGCGCGAACAGTGGTATCGCGTATGGGTGGCATCTAAAGGTCACGGTGTGCCATAGAAAGCAATTCGTATAGAAGTCAAAGCCAGCTAAGTAAGCTGGCTTTTTTGTGTTCGCCTAACATGTTTCTCCAAAACTGTGATTAAGGTGGAATAATTTTCAAAAACACTCATAATGCACTCTGTTTTTCACCAGTTGGATATTTCCATTGAGCACTTCAAAATTCTCTTCAATCGCCCTTAAACCAGAGCTTCTAAATACGTTAGATTCTCTTGGTTATACTGAAATGACGCCGATCCAAGCGTTAAGTCTTCCTACTATCCTAAATGGCAAGGACGTTATCGGTCAGGGTAAAACGGGTTCAGGTAAAACAGCTGCTTTCGGTTTAGGCGTGCTGCAGAACCTACGCGTTAAGCGTTTCCGTGTTCAGTCTTTAGTGTTATGTCCGACTCGTGAGCTTGCAGACCAAGTAGCAAAAGAGATTCGTACTCTTGCTCGTGGTATCCACAACATTAAAGTGCTGACACTATGTGGCGGTATGCCAATGGGCCCACAGATTGGTTCACTAGAGCATGGCGCACACATTCTTGTAGGCACACCTGGTCGTATTTTGGATCACCTAGAGAAAGGCCGTATTGATCTGTCTGAGCTGAACACACTTGTGTTAGATGAAGCTGACCGCATGCTAGAGATGGGTTTCCAAGACGCTTTGGATGCTGTGATTGAAGCAGCGCCAAAAGAACGCCAAACTCTACTATTCAGTGCGACTTTCCCTAAACAGATCAAATCTGTTGCAGACCGCATCATGCGTAACCCAGAAATGGTGAAGGTTGAATCAACACACGATCACTCAAGCATCCAACAACACTTCTACAAGTTAGAAGGTTCTGAAGCTCGTGATGACGCTCTAGAGTTGCTGTTACTTCATCACCAACCGGAATCTGCGGTTGTGTTCTGTAACACTAAGAAAGAAGTGCAGAACGTAAACGATGAGCTAAGCCATCGCGGTTTCAGTGTTATCGAACTTCATGGTGACATGGAACAGCGTGAACGTGACCAAGCTTTGGTTCAGTTCTCAAACAAAACCATCTCGATTCTAGTGGCGACAGACGTTGCGGCTCGTGGTCTTGATGTTGATAACCTAGATGCTGTGTTCAACTTTGAATTGTCTCGCGACCCTGAAGTTCACGTTCACCGCATTGGTCGTACTGGCCGTGCAGGAAGCAAAGGCGTAGCGATCAGCTTCTTTAGCGAAAAAGAGATGTACCGTGTTGCTCAAATCGATGAGTACATGGACATGCCAATCGAGCCATCTGAACTGCCAGCAAAACCAATTGCCAAACCGTACTACTCAAACATGGTTACCATCCAGATTGATGGCGGTAAGAAAGCTAAGCTTCGTGCTGGCGATATTCTTGGCGCATTGACGGGCCAAGGCGGCATTGATGGTAAGTCAGTAGGTAAGATCAATCTGTTCGCAATGCGTGCTTACGTAGCGGTAGAAAGATCTGTGGCTAAGAAAGCACTGAACAAAATCGAATCAGGTAAAATGAAGGGCCGTCAATTCCGCGCCCGAATCCTGAAGTAATTCGAGACTGAATCCCTTTGCTGCGATATGTCTAATTAACGACATTGCAGTAAAGGGTGTTCCACAAAATGCCACTCAAGTTTCTTCTCTTAGGTTTATCGACCTAGTCCTCTATACCAAAGCATTATTCATCGGGTCTTATCGAATAAAGATCGTTGATATGTTTTCCTTCGCTAAGATACCAAGTCATCGCTTCCTGTCGATTGTGAACCAATATCGTGATTGTGGTTATTGAACCATCATCAAAATAACAAAGCTCATATTCTAAATCGCTTGGATGATCAGGAATAGCGGCCATAGCTTCCCTCCCAAATATCAATCATTTTAAATGCGTCAACCCAACTCATTTATAGGGCTCGTATCACGTCAAATGAGTAATAAAATCAAGTTACATCACTGCCATTAATTATTTTTAGTTTAATCATTTGCCTAAATAGCTAGATTAGCAAGTTTGGATCTCAATTTATCTCAAAGTTTTTACGACCACTGTTTATTAAGACTACTTTTATAAGAGCTAGAATTAGCGTTATAAAAACTGGGCTAACCTTAAAGGGATGAGTTAATCGGTTTGTGGCTTTGTTGAATGTCGTGAGAGGGTAGAATGAGAAAGTGCCGGTGGTTAGTTCTAGTGATCTGTTTTCTATTTACTGGGTGCGGGACCAAGTTCGCCTATAACAATATAGGTTGGTTTGTCGTTAGCTATATAGAAGATTTTGTTTCCCTCTCAAATAGCCAAGAATCAGAGCTTGAAGAGCGATTAGATATATTACAAAAATGGCATAAAGAAACTCAGCTACCTCTGTACATCTCGCAATTAGAAGCGATTCAAAACGTAGATCGGTCGGATATGAATCCCGCTTTTATTGTGGGCCAAAGTGAACAAACGAAAGAGCATATTCGCACAATCGTCAATAAGTTCGCTCCAGATATTTACGCCTTGAGTATGCAGCTTAGCCCTAAGCAAGACAGGGAGTTTTTAAAGAACTTTCGTGAAAAGCAGCAAGACTATTATGAAGAAAGGTTGTCGTTGAACGATGCCGATTCGAGAGAGCGATACCGAAGCAGAATAGAAGAGCGTGCAGAACGGTGGTTAGGTTCAGTATCGAAAGAACAAAAACAGATTATTTTGGCTTGGTCTAAAGAGTGGGTAAATACCAATAGCAGTTGGCGACAATATCAAAACAACATCTATGAAGAGCTAACGACGCTGATGGCAAAGAAGAGCGACCTACATATTGCTCAGCCAATTATTATGAAGTTGCTTTTAAACAATGAAGCTTATTATCCTGCTGAACTTGAGCCGCAGCTTAACCAAAATATGGAAACATCAGCCAAGTTTTTAGTAGATATGGCCGCGACCAGCAGTAACAAGCAGTGGGCGTATTTTATGAATGAGTTAGAAAGCCTCAAAGGAACGTTGGAGTCATTGCAAGAGTAGAGCGTTCTTTTTAAAGGCTAGCGGTCATTATCGAGCTAGCCTTTCATCAAACTGAATTTCGGAACCTAACCTCTGTTGCTCATCAGTAGTTTTGGAATCGAACCTTTGGCTGTCCTAGATATTTTCTGCATCAGTTGAAAGCTTGGCTGTTGAATGCCGTGATCACTTTGCAATTCATCAATCATCAATAACCACAACCGTGCTGTCATTTCTGAATCGGCTAACGCTCTGTGGAAAGTACCGTCGTTGTCGATATTTTTGAAACGCACAAGGTCGCCTAGCTTATGAGTTGGTGCGTCTTGGATTAGACGACGAGCTATCAACATTGAGCAAGCGAACTGTCCATTGTAATCGCGACCAATATTATCTAATTCCGCATCAAGAAAGCGCTTATCAAATGAGGCATTGTGAGCGACAAGTTGGCTGTCTTGAATGAAGTCTGCAAACTCATCCATCACTTCACTACAACTGGCCGCTGTGCTTAACATACGGTTACTGATTCCGGTATAACCTTCAATGAATCCACTCACACGAAATCCCGGGTTCATGAGCTGCTGGAAGGTGTCGACGACTTTGCCGCTAACGAGTTTAACCGCACCGATCTCAATCGCTCGGTCACCCATGTTTGGTGATAAGCCTGTGGTTTCGAAATCGAGAACGATAACGGAATCTGCGGAGTTTGAAGCCATCGTGTTTCCTAATTGCTGTTTGGTAGTATCGCTTTATATGGGGCGTTTGGTGTTGCTATGGGTCAATCAGTTATTTGCTAGTGCCGATAGTAAGTTCAGTGTAACCCGTCGAATCGTCGTGCTCTCTGCTGAAGGTCAAAGTATCGTAGCGGTGAACGATAAGTTCAGTGGTGGTTGCGATAATCGTCCCTTCAAGCAAATGCCCACCAATCACGTTGCCATTCTCATCAGCAACGGAGATATGAATATGCTGGTGGTTTGGGGTTAGCGTCGCCATAAGAGACACAATTTCGAACGGAGCTGTGATTAGCTTGGTGTTGTTCGCATTAGCTAAACGAATATTGAGTTGAGAGACACAACCGACACAAGAAGCGATAGAGCCTGCCGAGATGTTGTGTGTGGTCACTAACCTTTGGATCTCTAGCTTTAGGTCTTGGCCGCGGGTTAATCTCGTTGCGATAGGAGTGATCATCTTATTGCCTCAACGTTATATGTATTTCAAAGAACAAAACGAAGCCACATAGGGCTTCGTTTTATTTTCATTTTGGCTAACGCGACTTTTCTTTTGGTTAATGCAACTTTGCATTTTCTGTCGCTGAAATTACTTAGTCTTGTTGCTGTTCTCTTTTCTTCTTAGGAACGAAGTTCAATACTGAAATGGGTACTTCTTTGCGTGGTTCGAAACCTTCAACAACGCGACGTTCAATCAAGTGACCAAGACGCTTTTCAATAATGCACAGGTTTTTGAAGTTATCTTTTGATAGGAAAGAGATCGCTTCGCCAGATGCATCAGCACGGCCTGTACGACCAATACGGTGAACATAATCATCTGCTGGGAATGGCATGTCGTAGTTCACTACGCGGCTTAGGTTGTCGATATCGATACCACGAGCAGCAACACCCGTCGCGACTAAGTATTTTAGGCGACCTTTCTTAAAGTCAGCCAAGATTTTTTCACGAATCGCTTGGCTACGTCCACTGTGGAAAGCTTCCGCTTGAATACCACGTTTCTCAAGTTGAGCAACCAACTTAGCCGCGCCGTGCTTGGTTTCGATAAAGATAAGCGCTTGGTCCCAGTTACCTTCGGTAATCATGTGGCTCAATAGTGCTGACTTACGGTCTTTATCTACCGTTACCAACCATTGCTCAATGTTCGCTTTAGACGCATCAGTCTTGGCAATCGAAATCTCTTCCGCTTCACTGATTGCACTTTTCGCTAGTGCACGCACTGGCGTTGAAAGCGTTGCCGAGAACAGCAGGTTTTGGATGTCTTGTGGTAGACGCGCGATGATCTTGTTGATGTCTTCAATGAAACCCATGTCTAGCATGCGGTCAGCTTCATCTAGAACCAGTACTTCCACTTCATCAAAGTGAACGGCACGTTGTCCGTACATGTCGATCAAACGACCTGGTGTTGCCACAAGAATATCCACGCCTTCAATAAGACGATCTTTCTGGTGTTGGTAAGACACGCCACCGTACATCGCTAGTGATGTTAGGTTTAGGAACTTCGCGTACTTAGTGATGTTCTGTTCAACCTGAACTGCCAGCTCACGCGTTGGTGTCAGGATAACTGCGCGGATACGTTTTTTACGCTGCGTTTCACCTTTGCTTAGCATTTCTAAGATAGGGAGAACAAAGCTCGCAGTTTTACCTGTACCTGTTTGTGCTGCAGCAATAAGGTTCTTACCAGAAAGAACAATCGGAATTGCTTTTTCTTGAATAGAGGTTGGCTTTTCATAGCCTTGTTTTGCAACGGCTTTAACAATAGGTGAGCTTAATCCAAGCTTGGAAAATGGCATAAGTTTCTCGGTATGATTTGGCTAAATAGCGATGGAAAGGTTTAACAATCTTATACAAGGATAAGATTAATGGCGGCATTCTACCATGTTGCTTGCTCACCGCTAGTCACATGCACATAAAAAAATCCAGTGTCGACAAGGCACTGGATTTTTAGTTTTGGTTGATCGCGATCTAGCTTTGCTTTATCGAAAGCGCTTAAGCGATCTCAATCTTCTCAGCTTGGTTCTGCTCTACCATTGATAGTGCTAGCGCTTCTGCGGCCTTAATGCCGTCGATACCAGCAGACAGGATACCGCCTGCGTATCCTGCACCTTCACCAGCCGGGAAGAAGCCCTTAAGGTTGATGCTTTGGAAGTCTTTGCCACGTTTGATGCATACAGGAGAAGACGTACGTGTCTCAACACCGGTAAGTAGGCCGTCTGGCGTAGAGAAACCTTTGATCTTCTTCTCGAACGCTGGGATTGCTTCACGAATCGCTTCGATAGCAAAATCAGGCAGCGCTTTTGAAATATCAGTCAGGTGGATACCCGGCGTGAATGACGGTTGTACTTCACCGATTGCACTTGGATCGCGACCTTTCAAGAAGTCACCGATTTTTTGAGCTGGTGCATCGTAGTTTTCACCACCAAGAACATAAGCGCCGCTTTCTAGTTCACGTTGTAAACGGATACCAGCCAGTGCGTCACCTGGGTAATCACGCTCTGGGTCGATACCTACAACGATCGCGCTGTTTGCGTTACGTTCTGCACGAGAGTATTGGCTCATGCCGTTCGTTACTACGCGGCCTTCTTCAGACGTTGCAGCAACCACAGTACCACCTGGGCACATACAGAAGCTGTATACAGTGCGGCCATTCTTACAGTGGTGAACGAGTTTGTAGTCCGCAGCACCTAGGATTGGGTTGCCTGCGTTCTTACCGAAGCGAGCTTCATCAATCATTGATTGCTTGTGTTCGATACGGAAACCAACAGAGAAAGGCTTCGCTTCCATGTAAACGCCACGATCGTACAGCATTTCAAACGTGTCACGAGCACTGTGGCCAACAGCCAATACCACGTGACGAGATTTGATCTCTTCACCGTTAGAAAGCGTTAGGCCAGTGATTTGACCATCTTCCATATGAACGTCGTCAACACGAGTGCTGAAACGGATTTCGCCACCAAGTTCAATGATAGAAGCGCGCATCTTTTCGATCATGGTAACCAGTTTAAAGGTACCGATGTGCGGCTTACTTACGTATAGAATTTCTTCTGGTGCACCCGCAGCAACGAACTCTTCAATTACTTTACGGCCGTAGTGCTTTGGATCTTTAACTTGGCTGTACAGCTTACCGTCAGAGAAAGTACCTGCGCCGCCTTCACCAAACTGTACGTTTGATTCTGTGTTCAGCGTACGCTTACGCCAGAAACCAAAGGTATCTTTCGTACGCTCACGAACTTCTTTACCACGCTCAACGATGATTGGGTTGAAACCCATTTGAGCAAGCACTAGGCCAGCGAATAGACCACATGGGCCAAAACCGATAACCACAGGGCGCTCAGTTTGGTTCTCAACCGCTTTAGCAACAAACTTGTACTCCATATCAGGAGTCACTTTTACGTGCGGGTCGCTAATGAATTGTTCTAACAACTCAGCTTCGTTTTCAACGAGAACGTCAAGCGTGTAGATAAGTAAGATCTTTGATTTCTTACGAGCATCGTAGCCACGTTTAAAGATATTAAAAGAGAGTACCTGATCAGAGTTAATACCAAGTTTCGCTTCAATAGCGTCTTGAATAGCAGACTCTTCATGGTCTAGTGGGAGTTTAATTTCGGTTAAACGTATCATTTCGATGTCTCGTTTTTATAGGTGTCTTAGCTAGATCGTTTCTTAATACAGAGTTTGATGGAAACGCTGATGTTCAAAGAAGCGATAAGCTCACAATGGCGCGCATTTTACGAGAAATTGATTTATCTGTCATACTAATTTGGAAACATGGAGCAAATAGACACGATATTAGAGCCGTATGATGTTGAATTTTGCTTTGGGATGAGTATTATCCCCATTCTTCAATTTTGACTAACTTATAGAGCAGAGCATCATGGCATTTGTCGTAGGCGATAATTGTATTCAATGTAAATACACAGACTGTGTGGCAGTGTGCCCCGCAGATGCGTTCCATGAAGGCCCAAATTTCATGGTAATCAACCCAATCGAATGTATTGATTGTGGTTTATGTGTACCTGAATGTGATGCTCAAGCGATCTTCCAAGAAGATGAGCTACCAGAAGATCAAAAAATCTTTATCGAAGTGAACGCAGAGCTTGCCGAAATCTGGCCTGTGCAAACGGAAGTAAAAGCACCAATGGATGACGCTGAAAAGTGGAATGGTGTGTCTGATAAGTTGGCAATGCTAGAAAAGTAATTGTTGAAAAGAACTCAAATAAAAAGGCGTACTGATTTAATCAATACGCCTTTTTTAATATCTGAACACTGTCGATTGGCTAGTTAGCTTAGAGGTCTAGCTATGCTGACGACGCATGTTGTCGAGAATAATGCCTGTCGCCATTGCCACGTTCAAAGACTCTGCGCCGCCGAATGCTGGAATCGTAATCTTATCTGTCACGTATTTAGCGGCGTGTTCACGAATACCGTGAGACTCGCTGCCCATCAGCAAAATGCCATTTGCAGTGAAGTCAGTCTTATGAACACTTTCGCCTTCCAAAAATGCACCGTAAACCGGTAGATTCGCTTGCTCTAAGTAAGCTGGTAAGTCTGTTTGGCTTACGTGTACGCGGCCAAAGCTGCCCATAGTCGCGCTGATAGTTTTAGGGTTGTATGGGTCTGCGCAATCACTGCTCGCAACGATATGCTTGATGCCATACCAGTCTGCTACGCGAATAATCGTACCTAGGTTGCCAGGGTCTGAAACGCCATCAAGCGCAATCATCAGTCCTGTTGCTTCTGGTAGTTCAAACGTTGGGATCTCAACAACCGCAATCGCTGCGTTGTTACTGACCAAAGTGCTCGCTTTGGTTAGATCATCCAGCGAGGCTTCAACACAACCAAACTCAATCAGTGAAGCATGATTTTCAGATAAGAAATCAGCGGTAGCAAAGACGTTCTTCACGACTAAGTCACTATTGAACAGCTCAAGAACGTTCTTTTCACCTTGAACTAGAAACAGGCCGTGGGCTTTACGTTGTTTCTTTTGGCCCAAAGCACGAAGGAGTTTTAATTGGTTTTTTGAAATCATGTTTTTATCCTAGATATAAGCCCGCGCATTATAGAGCAAAGGTTAGCGAACCAAAAGCGTGATAGCTCAATGCGATCCATATAAAAAGCAAAAGCGATCCACTTAAAAAAGAAAAGCGCACTAAATAGCGCGCTCTTATGGGATTTACTTACTTAAGTTAAGCTGAACTGACAGCCTAATACGGAGCAGGGTAGCGCTTAAAGACTGTGTTGATATCAGTCAGGATCTCTTCTGATAACGGTTTACTGAAAGCGGCTACGTTCTCTTTTAGCTGCTCCATGGTCGTTGCACCAATGATAGTGGACGTCACCCCATCAACTTGATTACACCAAGCCAATGCCAGTTGGCTTGGAGTGAACCCGTGAGCATTCGCCACTTCAACATAGCCTTTAACCGCTTCATTTGCAGATTCAGTATCACGAAAAATGCCTTTACGTTGCATGTAAGTCCAACGGCTGCCTTCCGGTCTTGCGCCATCGATGTACTTTCCACTCAACATGCCTGCAGCTAAAGGTGACCATGGCAGGTAAGCGACATCTTCATGCACACAGTTCTCAATCAGATATGGCCAGTCTTTTGCGTGCAGCAAGCTAAATTCATTCTGAATCGAAACCATACGTGGCAAATCGTGTTTCTCGCTCAGCTTGAGGTATGTGTTAATGCCCCAAGTAGAATCATCTGAAAGCCCGACATGGCGAATTTTCCCCGCCTTAATGCAGCTTGCCAGTGCTTGTAGGATTTCCAACATCTCAGCTTCATGCTGCTTTCGGTCAATATCACTGAATCGAATGTGATTCGGGAAATGCTTACCAAAGTGAGGCGTTGTACGATTTGGCCAATGAAGTTGGTAAAGGTCGATATAGTCTGTTTGTAGGCGTTTTAATGATGCGTCAACGGCTGCGATCACCGCTTCACCCGTTATCGGGCCGCCATCTCGAACCCAAGGAAGCCCTGGCCCGGCAATTTTGCTCGCAATGATCAACTCTTGTCGACGCTGTGGGTTACGCGATAACCAGTTACCAATGATCGCTTCTGTTTTTCCGTAGGTATCTGGAGAAGGTGGAACCGCGTACATCTCTGCAGTATCGATAAAGTTAATACCTTGGCTTAATGCGTATTCGATCTGTTGGTCGGCTTGCTGCTGCGTATTTTGTAGCCCCCAAGTCATGCTGCCAAGACAGATACGGGAAACGGGAATTTGACTACTTCCTAGCTTTGAATATTCCATTGAATTCGGGGTTCCTGTGGTTAGGTTCTCTGGTACTCGCATTATAGTTTTGAAAAGAGGGCGAGTGAGGAATGAAAACGAATATGAATTATTAGCACAAAATGACACGACAAGGTATGGCATCGGGGAGTTTAGTGAGTCATTTCTCAGCGCTGCAAGCTAGTGTGTGCAATGCGTGAAAATACATTCGCGAGAAACTATGAGCCAATTGGTGATCGAGAAGTGAAGAACAACAAGCAATGAGCGAAGGTTTAATGTTCAGCTTGTTTGGGAGTGGGGGAGAGGAGAACAGATCAAAAATAAAAAAAGCTCTACCGGATAGAGCGTAGAGCTTTTTTATAGGGGTCTTAATAGTGCTAGGTATTCATTGAGTTACGAGGTCGCGTTTGTGTCTAATCCACCCTGGATTTGCGCCTGTCTTAGAGCTTCCTGCCTTTGAACTTCTTTCTCAGTTAATACTGGTCGAAGCGTTTCCTCAGAGGCTTGAGGAGAGAAAATGAAATATTTATTAATCGTCATAACTGTGTCTCCGTGTAACGTATGACAGATTCTGCATCAAGGATAAATTGTGATCATCATCCACTTTGTACTTTTGTTAGGCTGAGAGCGGAGGGCGTAGAATGCGTACAAAGCGATCTCTTATCATCCGTATGCAATGTTGAACTGACGAAACCCTCTGTTTTCAAGTATAGGAAGCGCATCTAATTTCGCACAATAATGATTTAGAGCAATTACATACATGGTCAGGGGCGTAAGATGAAAACCCTCGCTACTGACTCTGTGCTCGTATTTATTTAACGATGTATCACTTATCGACATAATAATTAAGTCAGTAAATCAATTACTTAATCCATGGTGAGATGAATTATGGAAAAGCTTGTAGAACGTTTTCTGAATTACGTTACTTTTGATACCAAATCCGATCCTTCTAATCAGCAATGCCCAAGTTCACCGGGTCAAATTACCTTTGCTGAAGCCTTAAAGTTAGAATTGGTGGCATTAGACTTAGTTGATGTGTCTTTAGATGACAATGGATACTTGATGGCGAAACTGCCGTCGAATGTCGATTACGATGTGCCTGCGATTGGCTTTGTGGCGCACATGGATACCGCTCCTGACGCATCAGGCGCCAACGTGAAACCACAAGTGATTAAAGATTACCGAGGTGGAACGATTGAATTAGGGGAAAGTGGCGAGAGTTTGAACCCAAGCCAGTATCCAGATCTTGATTCTTTACATGGTCACGACCTGATTACGACTGACGGCACAACTCTGCTTGGTGCCGACAACAAAGCGGGCATCGCTGAAATCATCAGTGCAATTGCTTACCTGAAAGCGAATCCAGACATCAAACACGGCGACATCTGCATTGGTTTCACGCCGGATGAAGAGATTGGTCGCGGTGCGAACCTGTTTGACGTTGAAAAATTTGGCGCCGAGTGGGCGTACACCATCGATGGTGGCCCAGTAGGGGAGTTGGAATTTGAGAACTTCAATGCCACGAGCGCCGATGTTATCTGTCATGGCGTGAACGTTCACCCGGGCACCGCAAAAGATAAAATGGTGAACTCGATGAACATTGCAGCGCAATTCCAATTGATGATGCCTGCGCAAGAAACACCAGAGTGCACAGAAGGTTATGAAGGCTTCTACCACCTGAAATCGGCGGAAATGGGTGTGGCTCGCTCTGAACTGGGATACATCATCCGTGATTTTGAACGTGAGGGTGTAGAAGCGCGTAAAGCATTCATGCAGCAGAAAGTCGATGAGCTGAATGAGCGCCTTGAGAAAGGCCGTGTTGAGCTGGTGCTAACCGATAGCTACTTCAACATGAAAGAGATGGTTGAACCGCATCAACATATTATTGAATTGGCCAAGCAGGCGATGATTGAGTGCAATGTCGAGCCAATGGTTAAACCAATCCGAGGTGGTACAGATGGTGCTCGTTTATCTTTCATGGGGCTACCATGTCCGAATATCTTTACTGGTGGCTACAACTTCCACGGTATTCATGAGTTCATTACCATTCAAGGCATGGAACAGGCGGTTAAAGTGATTGTTGAACTGTCACAACGCACAGCCGTTCACTACCAAAAATAGCGGCCTTTAGCACGATATCTCTTTGTTTTTTTTGAGAGTATTCAATAATACTCTCTTTAAGCATAAGGGAGTACGCAATGAAAAAGTTAGTTTTACTTTGCACCCACTTAGCCGTGGGTGCTTTTGGTTTTGGGCTGGGTGTTTACGCATTACCTATCTTGATTGAGCCTGATTCTCCTTCCTCAAGTTCTGTTGAAGCGATCAGTGAGCAGGCTATCTACACGGGTGAGTTCACTAAAGATCGACAAGACAGTGACTTCTTGCACTGGGGAGAAGGTATCGTTTCTGTGTCTGAAAGTGCGATCGCTTTTGAAGGTGAATTGGCGCCGGGGCCTGATTACAAGGTCTACCTCTCACCTAAGTTCATTGAAACCGAGCAAGCTTTCAATGACAGCAAGAGCGAGTTACTGAGAGTCGGAGATGTGAAAACATTCGACCGTTTTATGGTTGAGCTTCCCGAAGGTACTGATCTTAATCGATTTAATACGGTTGTGATTTGGTGTGAAACTTTTGGTCAATTTATTACTTCTGCCAAGATAAAATGATAGCCTTAGCTAGGCTAATACCAGATTGTAAACGAGCGCTCAGGAGTTGAGCGCTTTTTCATAGCGAAGTCTCCGCTAATCGTTGTAAAGCTCGTCGTTGTAATGCTAAGGAATAAGTAATGGAAAAAGTGTGGCAAGTAATTGATTTTCTACTCGCTCATAAGTTTATTTTTAGTGCGTTGATTATCACTATTATTTTAATCATTCGCCGAATCACCTTATCTCAAATAAGAGGTGATGTTGCTTTGCTTAGTGAAGACCAACGTAACTGGATGTCACGAACCAAAAACGGCACATTCGCGATTATTGTTGTAACGTTATTTGTGTTGTGGAAATCCGAAATCAGCGAGTTTGCGCTATCTGTCACGGCCATTGCTGTTGCGATAGTAGTGGCTTCAAAAGAGATCATTTTGTGTTTCACCGGTTCTATTCAGCGTGCGAGTTCTCGCTCATTTAGAATCGGCGACTGGATCGAAGTGGGCAAAATAAGCGGTGAGGTGATTGAGCACAATTTGATGGCGACTGTGATTCAAGAAATCGATTTGTATCATGGGCAATATCACTTCACTGGTAAGACAGCCACGCTGCCTAATAGTATGTTCTTCACCTATCCGGTAAAGAACCTCAACTTTATGAAGCGCTATGTTTATCATAACTTTTTTGTGACGGTGAAAGACTTTGTAAACCTATACCCTATGGTGCCGGGTCTTATTGTGAAAATTGAAGAGCATTGCGAAGAGTTTATCGATGTTGCTCGCCGTTACAACGGTGTGATCGAAAAGCACGCTGGTGTTGACCTTCCGGGTTCTGAGCCTCACATCCATATCACAAGCAGTTCGACAGGTGAGCAAGAAGTCCATTTTATGATTTTCTGTCCAACCGAGAAGGCGGTTCATCTAGAGCAAGAGATTCGTAAAGATTTCATGGAAGCATACGCTGAAGCATTTCCTGTCAGTGCTTAATCCTGCAGTCCGCTGAGCCCCAAACAAAAGAAAGCCGAGAGCGATAATATCGACTCTCGGCTTTTTTGTTCTAACTATCTGTTCGTTTAATCTAGGTCAGCCAGTGGCAACCAATCGACTTTTACGCCTGCTTGTTCAAACATATCTTGGCTCACTTTGATTTTGTCTCCCCAGCGAGAAAGAAAGTCTTCACTTTGCTCTGGGCAGTGAACCGCAGAAATACCGGTTTGGATGATTTTCGCTGCGCAGTTTGGGCAAGGGAAGTGAGTCACCCAGATTTCACAGCTGTCCAAATCACGCTTGGCGAATAAGATCGCATTTTCTTCAGCGTGAAGTGTCTTGAGGTACTTCATCTCTCTGTCATCAGTATCCGCACTATCAGACACGCCATGTGGGTAGCCATTAAAACCAACAGAAACAATGCGGTTGTGCTTAGTGATTACGGCGCCGACTTGAGTTGAAGGATCTTTACTCCAAGAACCGACCAATTCCGCCATTTGATAGAAACGTTTAGCCCATTTTGAAATCATGAGAATTCCTTAACAATTAAATGTGAATGCTTATCTGTCTGACAATACATTATGTTAGACAATATCCATAGAGAACAAAAGCTGAGAGATTGATTTACTTAGGAATTGTAGCGTGTTTGTAATCACTTTATAAGCACTTGGTTTCAATTAACATATTGATACACTTTGGCCAGTTATAATTGATATTCCTCGGACAATGGTAACAGAGGTGTTACGTAAATTTTATGCTGTTCAAATACTAATAAGTGACGGTATAACCATGCGTAAAAAGTTGATCCTTACTGCTCTTGCAAGCTCTCTTATTCTTGCTGGATGTGGGCAAGATGCTCAGAATGCCAAGCAAGCGCCTTTACCTCTCGTAGCTGTACAGGATGTTAGCGTCGTTTCTCACCAACAAAGTAAGTCGTACATCGGTCGTATTGAAGCCGTTGAAGACACGGCAATTACTGCACAAGTTTCTGGCTACCTGCAAAGCCGCCATTTCAAAGAAGGCCAAATGGTCGAGAAGGGGCAATTGCTTTACTCAATTGAGCCTTCATCATTTGAAGCAGAAGTAGCAAGCGCGAAAGCGGCTGTTGCTCAAGCGAATGCCAACCTTAAAAAAGCCGAACTTGATTTCAATCGTGGTAAGAACCTACTTCCTAAGGGCAGTATTTCTCAATCTGAATTTGATGCATTAACGGCAAACCTATTAGGTTCTCAAGCACAGTTAGAAGCAAGCCAAGCTCAGTTAAACGCCGCGAATGTCCAACTTTCTCACACCAAAATTATCGCGCCTTTCTCTGGAAGAATCAGTGACACTAAAGTAAGTAAAGGTGACCTAGTTTCACCGTCTTCAGGTGTTCTGACAACTTTGGTTAGCCTAGACCCAATCCATGCATCGTTCAGCATCAGTGAGCGTGAGCGTATTGAGCTGGGTATGGACCGCATCGAAGGCGATGGCAGCAGCGACTCTGCAGGTGTTGAAGTTCAGATCATGCTTGAGAACGGTGAAGCGTTCGAACATCTAGGTCAGCTTGACTTCTTGGGCAACCGTATCAACCTTAATACTGGTACGATCGCGATGCGTGCGATTGCTGATAACCCGAATCAGCAACTACTTCCAGGCCAACACGTTCGCGTTGATCTACGTGAAAAACAACCTATTGATGTTGTGACTATTCCTCGTCGTGCAGTGCAAACCGACCTCGAAGGCGACTTCGTGATGGTATTAGTTGAAGGAGAAGCCGAACCCGTTGCTGAGCGCAGAAACATCGAAATGGGTCGTCAGGTTGAAGGTGGTGTGATTGTTCATTCTGGATTAGAGAAAAACGACGCAGTCATCACTCAAGGCCTACAGCGTGTACGTAATGGTATGTCTGTTCGTATTCAAGCTTCTGCTGAACAAGCTGAGTAAGGGGACTATTTATGTTAAGTCGTTTCTTTATTCAAAGGCCTAAGTTCGCCCTTGTTATATCCATAATCTTAACGCTGGCGGGTGCGATTTCTCTCGCTATCTTGCCAGTGGCTGAATATCCAAAAATTAGTCCACCGTCGGTCAGTGTGTCGGCATTCTACACGGGCGCAAGTGCTGAAGTGGTGGAACAGGCGATAGCCGACCCCATAGAAACGTCGGTTAACGGCGTTGAAGATATGATCTACATGTCTTCTAAAAGCGCTAACGATGGTTCATACAACCTTAATGTGACCTTTGATGTTGGTACTGACCCAGATATGGCTCAGGTCAACGTTCAGAACCGAGTTGCTCAAATCGAATCGAAGCTTCCGCAAGAAGTTCGAATGGTGGGTGTCACCGTTAAAAAGCGTTCACCAGACCTTTTGATGGTATTGAACTTCTATTCGCCAAACGGTGAGTACGACGATCAATTCTTGATCAACTACGTTAACCTAAACATTAAAGACCAACTGGCTCGTGTGAAGGGCATCAGTGAAGTTAACGTGTTGGGTGGTGGTGAATACGCGATGCGTGTTTGGTTAGATCCTGAGAAAATGGCTAACCTCAATATCACCACTTCAGACGTGAATCGCGCGTTGGCAGAGCAGAACGTTCAAGTTGCTGCAGGCCGTATTGGTGCTGCACCTTATAACAACGCACAAGAAGTGCAGTTCAACTTGGTAACAAAAGGCCGATTAGAAACAGCTGATGAGTTTGAAAATGTTGTTCTTCGTGCAACTCAAGACGGTTCAACGGTTTACTTAAAAGACATTGCACGTGTTGAGCTTGGTAAAAAGTTCTACGACGGTAATGGTAAATACCGTGGTCAAGATGCGTCGATCGTAACGCTGTCACTTCAATCAGACGCTAACGCGCTGGAAAGTGGCAAAGCTGTGATGGCGATGCTGGAAAACTTAAGCAAGAACTTCCCAGAAGGCGTGGCGTATGAAGCAAGTTACGACACTACACTGTTTGTTGCTGAGTCGATCAAAGGGGTAGTAAAGACCTTAATCGAAGCCATCTTGCTGGTTATTGCGGTAACGTACCTGTTCTTGGGTAGTGCGCGTGCAACCTTGATTCCTGTAGTTGCGATTCCGGTATCTTTGATTGGTACGTTTGCCATCATGCAGATGACGGGTTTCACCATCAACACGGTAACCCTGTTTGGTTTGATACTAGCGATTGGTATCGTAGTAGATGATGCGATCTTGGTTATCGAGAACGTTGATACCACAATGGCTAAAGACCCAACCATTTCACCGCGTAAAGCCACGCTTATTGCGATGAAAGAAGTAACGGGGCCGATCATTACGTCGACCTTGGTTCTACTTGCGGTATTCATCCCTGTTGCAATGCTTCCTGGTATTACTGGCATCATGTACCGTCAGTTCGCTCTGACTATCTGTATCGCGGTTGTTATCTCTTCAATTAACGCATTAACGCTATCACCTGCATTGTGTTCACTGGTTCTTAAGCAGGGTGGTGGTAACACGGCGCGTTGGTACCAAGCATTTAACCGTGGTCTAGAGTCTGTTACTAACAAATACGGTCAAGTGGCTGGCTTCTTAGTTAAGAAAGGCGTTCTGCTGTTCACTTTCTTCTTTGTGGCTTTGGCGGCTGTGACTTATTTTGCGAAGACAACGTCTACGGCGTTTGTACCTCAAGAAGATAAAGGCATTTTGCTGGTTAACGTTCAGCTTCCTGACGCGGCATCCTTGTCTCGAACCGAAGAAGTGACTAAGCAGCTGCTTGAAATGGTTGAACAAGAGCCGGGTGTTGATGGCGTAACACTGGTTAACGGCTACGCATTTATGACGGGCGCTTCTGCGTCGAATGGTGCGTCAATGTTCATCAAGCTTCACGATTGGGACATGCGTAATGCACTGGATGGTCAACACTCTGCTCAGGCTATCTCACAGCGTATTAATGGTCGTGCTGCGACTGAACTTCCTCAAGCTGTCGTGTTTGCGATGGGGCCTCCTGCAGTACCGGGTATGGGTGCAGCGTCTGGTTTTGAATTCGTTCTTGAAGATACATTAGGTCGTAGCCGAACTGATCTAGCGATGGTGATGAATGACGTGATAGCTGAGGCGAGCAAACAGCCTGAGATTTCACACACATTCAGTACTTTCCGTGCGAACGTACCTCACTACTATGTCGATATTGACCGTGAGAAAGCGCAGCAATTAGGTATTCCGTTGTCGGAAATTTTCCAAACACTACAAGGTAACCTTGGTTCGTTGTACGTGAACGACTTCACCATGTTTGGTAAGAACTTCCGCGTAACCATGCAAGCTGACAGTGAACACCGTAGCAGCATGGACGACCTACAACGATTCCACGTTCGTTCGTCTAATGGCGAGATGATCCCGTTAAGCACATTGGTGACTTACGACCAGATCTTTGAACCAGATGTAGCATGGCGTTACAACATGTACCGCAGTGCCGTGATTCAAGGTCAACCTGCAGAAGGTTACTCAAGTGGTGATGCGATTGCGGCAATGGAACGCGTAGCTGCAGAAGTATTGCCTCAGGGGTATCAGTACGAATGGACAGGCATGGCTTACCAAGAAGTACTAGCAGGTAACCAAGCGATCTTTGCTTTCGCACTGGCTCTGATCTTCATCTACCTGTTTATGGTGGCTCAATACGAGAGTTGGACAATTCCGATTGCGATTATCCTCGTGGTACCTGTCGCAACCTTAGGCTCCTTCTTGGCATTGAATCTAACGGGCACTCCGCTGAACCTTTATGCACAAATAGGTTTGGTTCTCTTGATAGCCTTGGCCGCGAAGAACGCAATCTTGATTGTGGAATTCGCAAAGGTAGAGCGTGAAGAGAAAGACGCACCGATTGAAGATGCGGCGGTGAAGGGCGGTACTTTACGTTTCCGTGCTGTGAACATGACGTCTTGGTCGTTCATCTTAGGTATCTTCCCGCTTATCTTTGCTGCGGGCGCAGGTCACGTGAGTCAGAACTCTTTGGGTATTTCACTGATCGGCGGCCTGTTATGTGTGTTACTGGCGGGTACGTTCCTAATCCCTGGCTTCTACGCATTCGTGCAACGTAAGCGTGAGAAAGCACACGGTGGTAATACCAAGCTGGTTCCGCTTGATGACGAATAGGGGATTGAGTGTCTTGTAAGATTCGTCTCTTACAAGACCAACCCTCGGAAAACTAATTCCTTGTAAAAACTAAGGTTTAGCATTGCGCTAAGCCTTTTTTTATTCCACTTATGAATAAAAACGCCTTTTATATAAACAAATGTTTGTCATGTGGTAGAGCTAACACTCTAATTTGGGTTTTGTAATAAAATGATGTTTTATTGGTAAGTATATGTTTAATATGATTTTAACAAGGTTCAGCTAACGGTTGTATGCTCGAAAACATTTGCACAATAGTGTGAAGTGTTTCAAAATTACGAAGTTATATTGAAATTTTTTGTGCATTGAGGTTCTTATGAAAGTCATTGATTTATTTAAACACCGAGGCGATAGCATGTCTTCGCAACACTCAGAGTTTATGCAATGGATGTCTCCAGCTCTTAGAGATTACTGGGGCGACTTTCTTAATCGTACGCAAAATAGCCATTTCTTTGCGTGGGTTCGTGATCACCACAAACCTGCTGTCAATGAAGATGCACCAGAGATGCCGGTGGAACAGCCGATCGTACTTAAGCCAGAAGCACAACTTGTGTTTGATGAGCTTAATCAACAGATCGGTGAAGTCATCCATACTGGCGACTGGATCAATGTAAGTCAAGACCGTATTAACCAGTTCGGCCTTGTTACTGAAGATATGCAGTGGATTCACACTGAGCCTGAAAAAGCGGAAACAGACTCTCCGTTCAAAACAACCATCGCACATGGTTTTTTAACTTTATCTCTGCTTCCTCGATTGACTGACAGTGTTGACCCTGACAAGTCTCAATTCCCAACAGCGAAGATGGTCGTAAACATTGGTCTTAACCAAGTACGTTTCCCATACCCTGTTAAATCGGGCAGTAATGTTCGTGCTAAAAGTACGCTAACAAAAGTAACGCCAATTAAGAAAGGCCTAGAGATTGAACGCGAAATTCGCGTCGAAATCGAAGGTATTCGTCGTCCTGGCGCTGTGATCGTTTCAGTGATTCAACTTCACTTCTAAGTGGTTTGTAAAGAAGCGATTTATAAAGATTCAAAAAAAGAGAGAGCATAGTGCTCTCTCTTTTTGTTTACATTAGATAAAACTATCCCACTTATTTAATGCGAGTGTAGCCGTACTCTTCGATAAGTTCTTGCCCTTGCTTTGACTTCACGAACTTGATGAAGTCTTTGCTCTCGTCAGAAACTGAGTCTGTCTTGTGCAGCAACAAGAATGGGCGAGCCAATTCATAGCTGTGGTTAGCAATGTTCTTAGATGTTGGCTCTACGCCTTCAAATGTAATTGCTTTAATCGAACGGTCGATTGAACCAACAGAGATAAAACCAATCGCGTGTGGGTTATGGTTAACAATCGTTTTAACCATGCTGTTGCTGTTTACAACCAAGTTATTTGGGTTGATGTCAGACACTAGACGGTCATTAATGATCTTCGTTAAACCAAGCAAGCTTTCGAAGCTATAGCGTGAGCCAGAAGACGCTTCGCGAGTGACAACTGCGATAGGCTGATCTGCGCCACCCACAGCTTTCCAGTTCGTGATTTTGCCTTTGTAGATATCGAACAGCTGCTCACGTGTAACGTTGCTTACAGCGTTTGAGCGGTTAGTTACTACAGCTAGGCCGTCAAAGGCAATTGGAAATACCTTCAACTTCTCGTCTTGTTCGCGGTCGGTTAAATAACGCGAGCTCATACCGATGTCAGAGACACCTTTATTAACCATGGTAATACCTGCTGTAGAACCAATGCCCTGAACCGCAATATAGTTATCAGGGTGAGTCTTGTTGTACTCCTCAGCTAATACATCCATCACTCGTGATACTGAAGTGGAGCCCGAAATAGTGGTTTCTTGTGCTAAAGCAGCATGAGAAGACAGGGCTAAGGATAAAAGAGAGGCAAGCGCGACTCGTAACATAAACAACTCCTAGTTAATAACATTTGTCGCATATGATAGGTCGGTTATATGACACTTTTGTGAAATTCCATACTCTCGATGTATAGCTGTTCGCTTGATGAGTCGTAGCTTTCTGGGTTTCCGAAAGCAAGATTCGTTTCTGGGAGCAGGGCCGGTATTTTGATTACGCTTGTTCGCTAAAATGTTTGTTGAGTCCTAAGCTAAGTAGAGGAATTCACTACTTAGAAGTTTCTATGAAGTTACAAGGGGTGTTATGTCCGTCATTCATATCGAGCTGAATCGTCTTTTAATTGGGGCCGAGAGGCTCTGTACATCTCGAAATCGAAGTTTACCTGTCGAGCTAGGCAAATCCCTATATGAAGAGTGTGAGGGTGGTGTGCTGTTTTCTCAGGCGCATTATCTACTCGACTCATCTCACAGTGATTATACAAACGAGATCGTCTGCGTGACTTTTGATGAGTCGCTGTCTTGTTGGTTAGTGATGGTGCCGCTTGAAGGGGATGTCGAAACCGACTCTGTGAATTGGGGGCCGTATCCGTACCTTCCTAAATCGAAGGATCTTGATGCTATTTTGGCGGAAATAGAAAAAGACCCTAAATCGTACTTCTGGTCATAGTCACTCTGTTTTCACGTTTGCTGGTGGCCTGCTCGCAAAGCTGAATCAATGAGTATCAAAACTCAACCACTGAATCCCAAAGCCAAATCATCTCATCCCACACCCAAGTGGCTTAATATTGAAGCCACTTGGTTTACACCAGTTCCCAACTAAGACGTCCACATCAATCTATCGCTTTGTTTCTTTAAACTTGCGGCTTTACGCTCTGCAGTTGTGCTTGTGCCACTAGCGATCGGAAGTCTTTTGGTGTTTTTCCGTGATACGTTTTAAAGGCCGTGCTGAAGTGAGCGGCACTTTTAAAGCCTGACTCATACGCGATTTGAGTGATCGACTTATCCGATGTTCTTAGCTGAGTGGCTGCATGAGCAATACGTTTTATCTTTAATAAGTTTGAGAACGACAGATCTTCAGCCGATAAGCGACGTTTAAGCGTAGCCGGTGACATTCCCATGTAACTGGCGAGCGTATCCAAAGAGATATTGTTTTCAATGTTTTGCTCGATGTAATGAATGACTCTTTGGGTCACGGTTAACCTTGAAGCTCGAGCAATAATAGCCAATAGAGCTGGGTACTGTTCCACCATCAAAGACAGCAAACTTAAGCCTAATTGAGTGAGTGCGTAGTCATTCTGAGAAGAAGAGTTGGCCAGTGACATGATGAGATCTTTCAACTGACAGAGCTCAGTATCCGTTTGATTGAACTTAATGTACTTGTCTGGGATTCGAGCGGACTCTAAATCGCTGAACTGATTAATGAACTTTTGAAAGATAGCCAAATCAAAATCTAAGCAGGTTGCGCTGAATTCGCCATTTTCAGTGTTAACCTTGATGTCTTTAATCTGACCAGAATTGTAAAGGGTGAAATCTCCCGCTTGCAACGAGGCTTGAGTACCATTGGGCAACACAAAAGAAATGCTGCCTTTCGACACTATAAAGATACCGTTTTTAGAGGCAGGATAACGTTCTCGTCTCCTGGGAATGAAGTTTCTGAACTGAGTAACTGTGATTGATGACATAGTGAGCTTCTTTGACGTTGTAAATTGATTGCTTATTGATTGTTTTTTTTAAGTATTGTTTAAGCATGAGACATTTACAAAAAAGGCGCTAATAATTAGCGCCTTTAGAAGTGAACCTTTGAAGCTTTTGACCTTGATAGCTTTGACCTTGAAAGCTGTAGCTGTTAAAGCCTTTAAGCTTCGGTTTCGTTTGTCGTTTCAGGCTCGCTAGGCAAGTCCGCAAATACTTGAGTAGGTTTTGCTACTAAGTTACGGTTTTCCTGATTAACTTCAGAGAGAACTACTTCTAAAACGTCTCCCAGTTTGTATACCATTTCTTTATCGATAGATACAGTACCCATATCACCGTTGCACTCTATTCTTTCTTTATTATTAAGAATGAGAGATCCAGGGATAAATGCAGCAGCACCATTTTCAAGTATACGTACACGCATACCTGCACGGTTAATATCGAAAATCTCAGCTTGGAAACGAGTTTCTTCTGCTGGAGCATTGGCTAGAGTGCGAGCATACAACCAATCGCCAACATTACGCTCAGCCATGCCGTGGTGACGGCGGTGCAGGGCAAGTTCATCACCGATAGTTTCATCTGGTGTTTGAATTGGCGCTTTACCTAAGATGTGTGCTTTAAGCATACGGTGGTTAATCATGTCGCCATATTTACGAATTGGAGAAGTCCAAGTTGCGTAAATATCTAATCCCATCGCGTAGTGCGGTGCAGGCTCATTGCTGATCTCGCTATACGCTTGGAATTTACGAATACGGTTGTCGTAGTAGCTGTTATCTAAAGAACCTAACCAACGACGTAGAGTAGCAAAACCTTCTAGAGAAATGATTTGCTCTTCAGTGAACGGCGTTTCCGCTTGCGGGTTTACCAGTTCAAGAACGTCGGAGATTTTCTCAGCCTTGAAACCAGAATGGCAGTTAAACACACCTTGGTTGAAGCTCTCTTTTAGTACTCGGCCCGCACAGATGTTCGCGCTGATCATTGATTCTTCAACCAGCTTGTTTGCGCTACGACGCATGTCAGCGTGGATAGCGACAACATCGTTATCTTCGCTCAGTTCAAAGCGGTAGTCAGGGCGATCTGGGAACACAACAGCGTTTGCTGAGCGCCATGCTGAACGTGCTTGAGCAAATTGGTGAAGATCAGAAACAATTGCAGCAATCTCTTCTGATGGTTGCCATTTCTCTGATGCACCTGTTTCTAGCCAGTCTGATACGTTGTCGTAAGCAAGACGAGCATGAGATTTGATGTTTGCAGCGAAGAAGTTAATGTCATCACCGATAACGCCACCTTTAGATACCGTTACTGTGCAGCAAAGTGCAGGACGAACTTCGTTCTCGATCAGTGAACATAGGTTGTCAGCAAGATCACGAGGCAACATTGGGATGTTGCGACCAGGAAGGTAGATAGTGAAACCGCGCTCGCGTGCCACTTTATCCATCGCATCATCTGGAGAGATGTAAGCCGTTGGATCAGCAATTGCGATAGTCAGTTCAAAATCACCGTTCTCTTTCTTCTTCGCGTAAAGCGCGTCATCCATATCTTTTGTGCTTTCGCCATCGATAGTCACAAAAGGGACGTGCGTCATGTCTACACGTTCAAGATCGGCGTCATCGTTGATTAGCCAGTTGTCGATGCCTTCAGGCTCGCTGTTTGGTAGATCGTTTTGTGCCAGCGTTACCCACCAAGGTGCAATCTTGTCGTCAGCGTCTGTGATTTTCTCAGAGATCTGAGCCAAGAAACCATTGTCACCTTTTAATGGGTGTTGAACGATATGAGCAACAACCCAGTCACCTTCTTTAAGCGTTTCAGGGTTTAGACCCTTCATTGCTTTCGCTTTAAGTTGCAGTTTTTTGAGCTGCGGGTGATCAGGAACAACGTTCAATCGGCCTTTGAAAAGCTTAACTCGTGCAATAAAGCGAGTAAGACCTTGTTCAACCAATTCCTCAGGCTCTGCTACTTCGCGCTCTTTCTCTGTGCGAATGATGGCAATCACCTTGTCACCGTGCACACATTTCTTCATGTACGGAGGCGGGATAAAGAAGCTTGTTTTGCTATCAACTTCGAGAAAACCAAAACCTTTTTCAGTGGCTTTGATGGTACCTTCCTTTTTAGGGAGGGTTTCTTGGATTTGCTGCTTGAGCTGAGCGAGTAGAGGATTATCTTGAAACATTTTGACTTTTATCTATCGAGGACAATTGAGCACACTATAATCATTGCGAGGCTTGATTACTACTTAAAGGCGAAGTGAGCGTTAATTAATTGCCCTCTTATTTAACTAGGTCAATTTGCTAGGAGATGGGTGCTGTGACGAGATATTCATCAAGTTTTGACGATATGATAACCAGTATTGATGTAAAAGCGAAAAATATGTGATGTATTTCAATTTTTTCTGGATTTTTTTATGCATTTAGGGAATAATCCGCCTCCCTTAGACGTCCCTAATGGCTTGAAGTGTTTTATTACTGCTTCGTAACTCTGAATGGAATCAGTATCTGATTGGATCAGTATTGGAATTGATAGAGCTCCCGGGACCTTTTGTTTACTTATATATAGTGGGATCCCAATGTCCGAATCTGTAATTCAATTTAATGAATTAGCCCTAAACGATAACATTCTTTCAGCTCTTGATAGCATGGGTTTCGTTTCTCCGACTCCAATCCAAGCAGCAGCTATTCCTCTTCTTCTTGAAGGCCGTGACGCACTAGGTAAAGCACAGACTGGTACTGGTAAAACAGCAGCATTCTCTCTGCCTTTACTTAACAAAATCAACCTGAACCAACACAAACCACAAGCAATCATCATGGCTCCTACTCGTGAGCTAGCGATTCAAGTTGCTGCGGAAATCAAAAACCTTGGCCGTGATATCAAAGGTCTTAAAGTTATTGAAATCTACGGTGGTGCTTCAATTGTTGACCAAATGCGAGCTCTAAGCCGCGGTGCTCACATTGTTGTTGGTACTCCAGGTCGTGTTAAAGACTTACTAACTCGTGACCGTCTACACCTAGATGAAGCACACACATTTGTTCTTGATGAAGCAGATGAAATGCTGAAAATGGGCTTCGTAGATGACGTTACTTGGATCCTAGAGCAAGCTCCAGAATCTGCACAACGTGTACTTTTCTCTGCAACTATGCCTCCAATGGTTAAGACTATTGTTGACCGTTACCTACGTAACCCGGCTAAAGTTGACGTTGCTGGTACTAACCACACAGTTGATAAAGTAGCGCAGAACTTCTGGGTTGTTAAAGGCGTAGAAAAAGACGAAGCAATGTCTCGTCTTCTAGAAACTGAAGAAACTGACGCGTCAATCGTATTCGTACGTACTCGTCAAGACACTGAGCGTCTAGCTGATTGGCTATCTGCACGTGGCTTCAAAGCTGCTGCACTGCACGGTGATATTCCTCAGTCTCTACGTGAGCGTACTGTTGATCACATCAAACAAGGTGTTATCGACATCCTAGTTGCAACTGACGTTGTAGCTCGTGGTCTTGATGTTCCACGTATCACTCACGTATTCAACTACGACATCCCATTCGATGTTGAATCTTACATCCACCGTATTGGTCGTACTGGCCGTGCTGGACGTAAAGGTAAAGCGATCCTACTAGTTCGCACTAACCAAATTCGCATGCTTCGCACAATCGAGCGCGTAACTAAGTCTCAAATGGAAGAAATTCAACTTCCTCTACGTGACCAAGTTGCTGCTGCACGTGTTGCTAAGCTTGGCGCTGAACTTGAAACTGAGAAAGAAAGCAAAGCACTAGAAAACTTTGCAGGTCTTATCTCTACTCTTCAAGAGTCTCTAGAAGTTGATGCTGCTACTCTAGCTGCAATGCTTCTTAAGCGTCAGCAAGGTAAGAGCCCACTATTCTACGTTGGCGAAGACCCAATGATCGCTGCTATTGAGCGTGATAAGAACCGTCGCAAAGAGCGTCGTGAAGATCGTGACAACGGCCGTGACGGTGGTGGTCGCAACTTCAATACTCAAGATTGGGATACTTACCAACTACAAGTTGGCCGTGAGCAAGGCGTTCAGGTTAAAGACATCGTTGGCGCACTAGCAAACGAACTTGGCCTAACTAAAGGTTCTATCGGTGCTATCAAGCTAGACCAAGGTTCTACTTACGTTCAACTGCCAAAAGCAATGAACTCTGAAACTGCTGGTAAGCTAAGCAAACTTCGCATTCGTCAAAAAGAAGCTGGCGCTGTAGTTGTTGATTTCAATGACTTCCGTGAGCCTCGTCGTGGCGGCGGCGGTCGTGATGGCAACCGTGGTGGCAACCGTGGCGGTCGTGATGGTGGCGGCTACCGTGGTAACCGTGAAGGCGGCAACCGCGAAGGTGGTAACCGTGAAGGCGGTCGTGGTGGATACCGTGGCAACCGTGATGGTGCTCGCGATGGTAACTCTGCTGGCGGACGTGATGGCGAACGTCGTTTCGACCGTAACCGTGGTGGCGATCACCGTGGTAACTTCCGTGGCGAACGTGGCCATGGTAACGGCAATGGCGGTGGTAACCGTGGTCGTCGTCCAGAGCGCAACGAAGGTTAATCAACCTGTCGCTTAGACGCTTTAGGTCTAGACACTGAATTTAAAAGCCGAGCGTAATGCTCGGCTTTTTTGTGCCTGCTATTTGAACTTAAGCTTTGGTTGGCTCGATATTCGTAGCTAACTTACTTTAATCAAGCTTCGTTCCTGTAACTATGCTTCGTCCATGAAACTAAGCATCGCGCCTAGAACGAATGTTAGTGGCAAAACTTAGCTGTATCGCGTTCTAAGTCTATACCAAAAGAACGTGCTACAAGATGCTGAAACAAAGAGTGAAGGCTATCTAAGCGTCGTTACAGTGCATCTATTCGTAGAGTTGTGCTCGAAGGCAATCAAAATAAGATCAGATCACTATTCTCAACTTCAGTGAGCTTTTTGATGCAAACACTGAGCAATTGAGAAATCGAGCAAAAAGTTATCGGTAATGATAAGCAGACGAAAGGAAAGGGTGGTTGTTTTTCAAGCGGATCACCTGCATTTGTTCGAGTCGCTTTAATTAACTGAATCAAGTTAAAAATAACGTGAGCACTCGTTTGCGTCACCTGTTCATTAATTTTCTTATTCAACTATTTTTTAATTCCGCTCTCGAAATAAATAATTTAATGACCAAGATCAACTTAATTGTGTTCATTTAGTGATTTTTTCAAAACAAAAGTTGAAAGATTCAAAAATTATTGAATAATGGACTTAACTAAAATTGAAGTAAACACTTCATCCAATTCGTACTGAAACAGGATCCATATCCAATGTCTAATTCGTTTGTTCTGGTTATTAACTCGGGTAGTTCATCCCTAAAATTTGCTGTAATCGATTCTGTTTCTGGTGAAGCAGTATTAAGTGGCCTAGGGGAGTGTTTTGGTCTTGAAGATGCTCGTATGAGCTGGAAATTCCAAGGCGAGAAAACTGAAATTGCCATTCAAGGTGAAGATAACCACCACAAAATTGCCATTGGCAAATTGGTTGGCCTGATGGAAGACCTAGGCTTCACGGCTGATATCGTGGCTATCGGTCACCGTATCGTTCACGGCGGTGAGAAGTTCACTCAAACGGTTCGCATTACTGAAGAAGTAACGAACGAAATTGAAAGCCTATCTGACCTAGCTCCACTTCATAACCCAGCAGGTGCTATCGGTATCCGTGCTGCAATTGAAGCTTTCCCTTCTCTACCTCAGTTCGCTGTATTTGATACTGCTTTCCACCAAACAATGCCTCAACGTGCATTCACTGGTGCAATCGCAAAAGAGCTATACACAGACTTCGGCGTACGTCGCTACGGTTTCCACGGCACTAGCCACTACTTCGTTAGCCGTGAAGCTGCGAAGATGGTTAACAAGCCAATCGAAAAATCGAGCTTCATCTCTGTTCACCTAGGTAACGGCGCATCTGTATGTGCTATTAAAGATGGTAACAGTGTTGATACTTCTATGGGCTTCACACCACTTTCAGGCCTAATGATGGGCACACGTTGTGGTGACCTAGACCCAGGCATCATCGAATACCTACTTAAGAAAGGCTGGTCACAAGAGCAAGTATTTAACTCTCTAAACAAGGAGTCTGGCTTCCTTGGCGTGTCTGGTCTTACGAGCGATGCTCGTGGCATCTTAGAAGCAATGGAAGAGGGCCACGAAGGCGCTAAGCTTGCGTTTGAGGTGTTTACTTACCGCGTAGCGAAATACGTTGCTTCTTACCTAGCAACGCTAGATTCTTTAGACGGTATCATCTTCACTGGTGGTATCGGTGAGAACTCTCTACCAATTCGTCGTGAGATCTTAAACAACCTTAAGATTCTAGGTTTCGTTGAAGATGTAGCAGGTAACGAATCTGCTCGCTTTGGTGCTGAAGGGATCATCGCTAAGTCTGAAATGTTAGACGCAGTAGCAATGGTTATCCCAACCAACGAAGAATTCGTGATTGCTCAACAGTCGGTAGAACTTCTGTAATCTGAACTGAAGTCTAAGCAAGAAAAAGACAATCAAAAGCGAGCCCAAGTGGCTCGCTTTTTGTGTCTAGTAAAGATGCGTCTGAATGTTTTAACAGGGGGATAGCCTACAAGGCGATCGTGAAACAGTTTTAGAACAGAGCTTAAATTGCGACTCATCGGGTGATCTGGAAGCGCTAAGGTTATTTAGTCCCTGAGCGGTAGTTTGGATCTGTCCAGCATCGAGGTAACTCTTCCCCTGACATAAACATCAGTTCGGACTTTTTAAACATCTCAGGGTCTTGCTGTTCTTCGCCTGCTTGAAACCGACCTTCGATACTGTCTTGAAATAAGTTGGTTAATTTGGTCATTTCAGTTACATCAACGAGGTCACCGGTTTTTTCTCTTTTAGAAACATTTTTTTGCCCTCAATCTAATCGGTCACCCCAAATTATAATTGCTATTTGGAAAATGAGAGTCTTTTCAATTCCGGCACTTCTTGACTAAGCAGACCCCAGAGCTACGCTTATGATCATCGACAACCCAATCGATGAACAAACTTATCCTCAACAAATAAATGGAGTCGCGATGTCATCTGCCCATATTGCAAACAATCTCAGTGAACTGATTGGCGATACCGATCTTGTTAGAATCAACAGTCTTTCAGAGATATCAGGTTGTGAGATTCTTATTAAGTGCGAACACCAGAACCCGGGTGGTTCGATTAAAGATAGAGCGGCACTTCAGTTGGTTATGGATGCAATAGAAGCCGGTAAGCTTAAGCCGGGAATGACAATCGTTGAAGGTACTGCTGGTAATACGGGAATAGGACTTGCTCTGGTCGCTAAATCCCTTGGTTACAAAATGTTGGTGGTGATGCCAAAAGGGCAGGCACAAGAGAAAGAGCGCATGATCTCGCTTTATAATGCTGAACTGTTATTGGTCGACCCTTGTCCTTTTGCAAACCCTGAACATTTTTACCACACGGCTAAGCGGATTGGTGTCGAAAATGAGAGTTATTGGTGGGCAGATCAGTTTGAAAATCTCAGTAATTATCGAGCGCACTATTTAAATACTGGACCTGAGATCTGGCAGCAAACACAGGGGAATATTGATGCTCTAGTTTCAGTGGTGGGGACGGGTGGAACCATTGCCGGAAACTCACACTATCTATCTGAGCAGCAACCCAATCTCGAAACTTGTTTAGTTGACCCAAATGGGTCCGGCATTTATTCGTTTCTACGTAATGGACACTATCAATCAACGGGAAGTTCGTTCACGGAAGGCATAGGGATCATGCGAACGGTTGAAAATTTCAGGCAGGCAAAAATCAATCGTGCCATCACGCTTCCCGATCAGGATTTGGTGACGATATCCCGCCTTGTTGCGGAACATGACGGTATTCTTCTAGGAAGCAGTTCGTCGTTGAACGTAGCAGGTGCGCTATACGCTGCGGCTAGAATGGGGAAAGGGAAAACCATCGTTACATTTAGCTGTGACCTTGCTGAGCGCTCGTATTCGAAGCTGCACAACGAAACGTTTCTGAAAGAAAAAGAGATACAGCTTAATAAAGAAAACCTCTCTCAACTATGGGCTCGTTATCAAGCCGAAGATGGCAGCATGGTCGTCAACGTATAGTCGCTTTAAGTTAGTAACAGCCAGTGGTCTGCCAGCTCTTTCGTTAGCGCTGAACATCCGGTTAGAGCTAAACATCCGTTAGCACCAAATCCGGCACTATTGCTTGTTATTAGGGTAGTGAATCACATTATGAAATACGGCGTTTCCTTCACCGATATTTTTGTAGGCATGGGTCTGGTTGGCATTGAAGCGAACGGCTTGTCCTGCGCGTAACGTATGCCACTCATCATCAAACATCACGGCCATCTCTCCTGAAATGCATAAGATGTGCTCAGTGACGCCTGCGTTATGTGGGGCGGATTCATGCTGGTAATCGGGTGCTAGGGTGAGTTCGAATATTTCAAATCCTAGTGCTTCCTCAAAAGGAAACAACAAACTGACGAAAAAGCCAATGTTGTATTCCTCATGTCTTAGTTCGTTTGCATCTCTGAATAAACTCGTCAGTTCACTGTTTGGGCTAGCCGCGATAAAGCTCGAAAGTGACACCTCAAATCCAGAAGCTATCTGCCAGAGCTTAGCGACTGTCGGGCTGGATTCTCCACGTTCAATTTGTCCTAACATTGCTTTACTCACGCCTGTTGCTTTCGCTGTTTTGTCTAAGCTCCAGCCTTTTTCTTGGCGAAGGCGTTTCAAGTTAACGCCGACTTTAATTTCTGTTTGCATATTTTCTCTACAAGTTTTTCAAAAATTAGTTGTGCGTTATAGCGCACGGGTGCTAAGTTCAGTCTATGGACGTTATAACGCACACAGGAATAAATTAACATGACTAAGCTAAAATTTTCTCACGTCAGTACCGGCTTTATCGCTGTTTTCATTGGTTATGCGAGCGCCGCGGCGATTATTTTCCAAGCGGCAATGAGTGCTGGAGCAACCGAAGAACAAGTGGCGTCATGGTTTTGGGCGTTGGGGGTTGGCATGGGCGTAACCACAATACTGCTCTCGTTTCATTACAAGAAGCCTGTGGTTACAGCGTGGTCGACGCCTGGAGCGGCGTTGTTAATCACATCTCTTGAAGGGCTGACAATGAATCAGGCAGTAGCCGTGTTTTTGTTCAGTTCGATGTTGATCACGTTGGTTGGATTGGTGGGGATATTTGAGAAAGTCCTAAAACAGATCCCAACATCGATTGCCTCAGCGATGCTCGCGGGGATTCTATTGCAATTCGGTTTGGGTTTGTTCACGTCGCTAATGGAAGAGGCACAAGTCGTAGCGGTCATGCTCGCTGTATTTATTCTGGCGAAAGCGCGGTTAGGAAATTTACTGATCCCAAGCATTTTCATCATCGCATTGGTCATGTGTGTGGGTTTTGGCAAACTCGATGTTAGTCAGGTGACTATGGGATTAACGACCCCAGTGTTCATTTCGCCCGATTTTGAGTTCTTTTCGTTGTTTAGTGTTGGTATCCCATTGTTTATAGTGACGATGGCTTCACAGAACTTACCGGGATTTGCGGTTCTAAAAGCGAATGGATACCAAGTTGATTCATCGAAGATCATTACCACCACCGGGGTAACAGGTTTGATCTTCGCACCGTTTGGTGGCTTTGCGTATAACCTTGCAGCGATTACGGGCGCTATTTGTATGGGCCCGAATGCGGATAGTAACCCCAAGACACGTTATATGGCTGGGATCTGTATGGGCGGGTTTTACTTGTTAGCTGGTGTGATGGGGATGTCATTTGTGTCGCTGTTTAGCGCCGTACCCTCCGAGATTGTCATTGCGGTTGCTGGCTTAGCGGTGATGCCCACCTTGATGAATTGCCTTGCGGTATCAATGGCAGACAGTCACTACAGAGAACCCGCACTGCTTACTTTCTTATTCACCGCTTCTGGCACCAATTTACTGGGAATCGGTAGCGCATTTTGGGGTTTGTGCATCGGGTTGTTTTGTTGCTGGTTACATAATTACAAAGCTAAGTCGCGTGGAGCAAACAAGACTTCGCAAACTTCGTCGTAATCAAGCGACCCAAGATTAGGATCAGGTTCGCTGTGAATTAGAAACATCAGCAAGTTGTTTGAGTAGTAAGCCCAGTCATACTCGTGACTGGGCTTGCTTACAAAGGAATAAAGCTACTTAACTTCGTATCTCAGTAGCACTTCATTATCGAGAACGACATTTGTCGACCAGATAAAGCTTGCGCCAGCACCACTGAATTTTTCGATAAAGTTCATGTACGCTTTTTTATTGTTCACGCCAATATCGTCTTCTGAATATACCGATGCTAGAGGCCAAGATGTTGAATCGAACTCTTGGTTCATCCAGTTGGTTGGTGTTTCCCAATGAGCGGCGTAGGCATCTTGACCGTGGTCAGTTCCTTCCGTGGTGCAGCTTTCAGAAAGACGCTTCCCGTCCACTTCACTCAAACAAGTCAGGTCATAAATCGGTGAGGTATAAAAGGTTTGTGCTTGCCAGTCTGGACCTGTCACGGTTCCGTCACTAAAGCTCGCGATAAAGCCACCATCACCAGCGTGGTATGCCTTTCCGCGGTTATCTTCGCTGCCAAGACCTAGGTTTTCTTCCCAATCAATCACTTTCACCGCAATCGTGTAAGGCTTCTTCACCTTAAATTTGACGATGTTTGAGTTAAACGGTGTGAAAGGAACGGTGTCTACCGCGATTAACTTGCCGTTGATATAAAGTTCGAAATAGTTATCGGCAAAAATATAACCTGTTATTTCCTCACCGTCTTGATCCACAACAGCTACCGGTACAGAGCTTTGATCGACTTCGGCTAGGCTGCTTGGCGTGGTGTTTGAGCACTCTTCATAAAGATCAAAGGCTTTCGGCCCTGTCGCAAAGTTGTTCTTGGCTGGAACCGTCCAAACCTTTCCTTCTGAGTCCATAATTTCCCCGACGCCCGCCACTCGGCTACGTCCGTTTGCACACTCAAAGAGATTCGATTCAACAGTGGTCGCCACACCTTGAGTAATACTCGCTGAGCCTTGGTAATCACTGATGTTGCTGACCGAAGGCGTATCTGATGATGGTGAGCAGCCTGTAGCGAGCAAAGCAACCGATGAAAGGGCAAGGGCTTGATATTTTTTGATGATCATTGATTGGGTATCCTAAATGGGTGATTTAAATAAGCGTGGTTCAAAATAAGCCAAGTGCAAGTAAGTTAATTGAAAACAAAGCTATTTCAAACAAATCCGAGCTAAGTAGCTAAGTAGCTAAGTAGCTAAGTAGTTAAGTAAGCCGTGAACTCATAGCTGATAGCTGGAACGACGAAACTAAGCAAGAGCCAAAGCAATTGTGAGGTACCACGCTTATTATTTGATGAGGCATATATTACCCGTACAAATGTAAACAAGCGTAAAGCTGAGTAAGCATGCGCAAAACAGCGCTTTTATAGGATGATCACATCAGCTTGCGCGGAGCTTGAAAAAATACTTAGAACGAAGCGGTTTCAGGTTGTGATTGAGATAGTATTTTGCTACAAAACGCGCATAATCTCGCTATACAACATTTAAAGAAGAATTTACCTATGACTACCTTTCAATACTACTTTCACCAACTGCCTTGCTTCGACTGTAAAAAAACGACAGTAAGTACTGATCTTGGTTGGTTAACGCCTGCGATGAAAGACGATGCTATCGCACAAGTGACAGCAACACTTGCCCAAGGCGAGGTCACTCCTGATCTTTCAGCGGACGTGGTTTGTACGAAAGATGAAGCGCGTGAGTATTTACTACTGAACTTCTTCGGTTATTCAGAAGAAGAGCTAGCAAGCGGAATCGAAGCGGATGATGAAAAAGAAGTGGTAGACGAAATCGCAGAGCTAGTAGAAGAAGGTAAAGACACCATCACCTTCGAACATGAGATTGCTCTTCAGTGCTGTGCAGACTGCGATGTTGAAGACGAGTCAAACTAAGCTCTTGTATTAAGAGTATTAAACTAAGTACTCTTATTAAGGTTCATCATGAAGCTATGATGTTCTAATGATGAAAGGCGTTAGCGAATTGAGTTCGCTAACGCCTTTTTTGTCTCTCTGTTTCTTATCTTTAAGCGGCATTCAATCTTAAGATGTTGTGCTTTCTATGATGCCTTGTTTGCTCAGTTGCGAAAGGATCTCAGCGGTCTTCTCTCTGAATAAATCTCTCAGTAGACGCACAGTCGGGGTGATGGATTGACGACTTGGACACACTAACCACAGCTCGGTAGGGGTCGGCTTAAACTCAGGCATAACTTTAACCACTTCGCCTGAAAGCAGATGAGGTGACATGTCTAAACAAGATTTTATTGCCACTCCTTTACCCGCGATACACCAACGTCTTACAAGGTCTGCGTCGTTCGAAGCGCGATTTCCTTTTAGTTTCACTTTATGATCTTGAGTACCATCGTTAAACACCCACTCGTCTTGCAACATGTCATGGAGTTGGTAAAGCAAACCATTGTGCTGAGCTAAGTCACTCGGGTGTTTTGGTGTGCCCATTTCAGCCAAGTATTCAGGAGCCGCACACAATATCCTCGGCACATCGCATATCTTGAAACCATACATGTTCGCATCGGTCGGAGAGCCGTAACGCAGCGCCATATCGACGGAATCTCGGTAGAAGTCGATATTGCTATCGCTGATGCTAGTACGAAGCGTCGCCTTTGGGTATTCAAGCAAGAACTCATCTAACCAAGGTGTGATTAGGTTGCGTCCTAGATCCGATGAAAGCGCAATTCGAATTTCACCATCAAGAATCCCGAGCTCTTCGCGCATGTTGAGCTTCGCTTGCTCCAACATCTTTAAGGCTTGTTCGCATTCCGGTAAATAACGCTCGCCAGCTGAAGAGAGCCTTAGGTGGCGCGTGGTTCTTACAAATAACTCCGCACCGAGTGCCGCTTCAACACGTTTTACCGCTGCACTTGCTGTGGCAGTACGCATATCGAGGTTGGTGGCTGCAGCGGTGATACTGCGAAACTCCGCCACTTTCAAAATGACCTGTAAGTCTTCAAGAAGCATTTCGTTTCCCTGTTCTGAACCTTGAATCGGTTGTTCGGTTACCCATAAATTAGGCATTTTCAAATTGCTAATCTTAGTATTTTTCCTGCGCATATACATCTTATTATCAAAAATCATTTGATAATAATTCAAATATTAGGCTGTTTATCTAAAGCGAGAATTCTCTAAGATTCAATTATCGAATTTAAGGAGAAGTATCATGTCATTACCATTAACAATGAAAGCAATCGGATTTACTCAATCACTTGCGATTACAGAACAAGACAGTTTATTTGAGTTTGAAACGAGTCTTCCCGAACTAAAAAATAATGACTTGCTGGTAAAAGTGAGCGCGACTTCTATTAACCCTGCTGACGCAAAAATTCGTATTCGTAGTGCCAAAGACAAAACACTCGAACAACCAAAAGTGTTGGGCTATGACGCAGTCGGTGAAGTTGTTGGCAAAGGTGCTGACGTTGAAGGCTTCGAAGTCGGTGACCGTGTGTACTATGCAGGTGACGTAACTCGTATGGGCGCTAATGCCGAATACCAAGCTGTGGACTACCGTATTACCGCTAAAGCGCCGAAGAGCCTTTCTGATGAAGCTGCAGCCGTTATGCCACTAGCAACGCTTACGGCTTGGGAAGCATTGTTTGACCGCTTGCGTGTTCGTCCTGAAGAGAAAAAGTCTATCCTGATCATTGGTGGAGCAGGCGGTGTTGGTTCAATTACGATTCAACTGGCTAAGCAACTGACCAACCTAAATGTTATCGCAACAGCTTCAAGACCCGAAACTGAACAGTGGGTAAGGGATATGGGGGCGGATTATGTGGTGAACCACCGTAACCTTGTCGAGTCTGTGCGAGAGCAAGGCATTCAACATGTCGACTACATTTTCAATGTTGCAGACACAAAAGGGCACTGGGATGCGATGGTTGAATTGATCGCACCGCAAGGCATGATCAGTTCGATTGTTGAATTTGATGGTGGCATTGACTTGTCAGCGCTGCAAGGCAAATCAGCAGGCTTTGTTTGGGAGCTGATGTTTACACGTTCACTGTTTAACACCGAAGATATCCAGAAGCAGCAAGACATCCTATTCCAAGCCGCGAATCTGATTGATGCGGGCCGTATTAAATCGACGCTAACCTCGACCCTAAATGGCTTTAGTGTGGAAACACTTAAAGATGCACACCAACGTATTGAAAGCAGTGCCTCGATTGGTAAAACAGCTATCAAATACTAATTGCTGATGTTTTAATCCGCCGTTGTTTTGAATTGTTGACGGTTTAAATAGAAGAAGCCCCTGATATCTGATTGCTAGTCAAAAGGTTTCAGGGCTTTTGTTTGTTTTCAGTTTAGTCAGCTTCTGGTGATGTGATAGGTTTCGATGTTCTGAAGTGAAGCTGTATTAGGTCTAGCTCAAAAGGCGAGGGCTGTTTGTCCGCAATCAAAAAAACTATTTGT
Source organism: Vibrio sp. 10N.222.55.C6 (assembly GCF_041473395.1). Taxonomy (NCBI): domain Bacteria; kingdom Pseudomonadati; phylum Pseudomonadota; class Gammaproteobacteria; order Vibrionales; family Vibrionaceae; genus Vibrio; species Vibrio sp. 10N.222.55.C6. Next base: position 75,030 of record NZ_JBFRSD010000001.1, on the reverse strand, counting down.
TTGATGTCTCGTGCCTTAAGTTCCGGCGCATCGCTCAGTAGCCGACCTCTGAACACCGCTTGAAAATCATTGAAGTGGAACACCTTGTTAAGCCGCACTCCCTTTATCGTAACGAAATCGTGTTTGTATTGAACTCGATTACCATCTTTCGATGTTGTGAGCCTCAGTTGGTAGGTGCGACCATCACCAACGAAAACTAGCTCTGCGCTATCTATTTCATGGGCTGGTGATTCAATGGAGCGCTTTACAGAACTGAAACCACCATTGTTTTCTAACGATAGCTCGCCCCTAAATCGGCTCATATCATCAAGATAAATGAGCCCGCCCGTTGAGATGCCACCCATTACATCGTCGTTGGTCGCTGTCCAATTCTTGTGTTCGTTCGGTTGTATAAAATCAATCATACCTATGCCTGCTACAGATACTTGAGACCATAAAAAGGAGAGGCTGAGTACTAGCCAAAAAGGGTGTCTTCGCTTAAGCAATGAAGCCGTTTCGTTCATGATTGTCTCCGTTAGCCGTTAGCCGTTAGTCTGTTCGCGTTTTATGGAGAAGGTTCAGTGGCAAGCATACCCATACAATGCTCAATAAATTCAGAGTAATTTGAAGCGTTGTCGTACTCAATTTTTAGCGAACCGTGAAACATCAGCGTCACCGTGACGTCTTTATAGCTTAGCCAACAGGTGTAACCGTCGTAATCATGCCAAGCCGTCATTTCGCCAACTAGATATTTGTTGTCCCGTTGCTCACCGGAAGAGCGAATAAACTCAAATACTCTGAGAAATTCAATAATGGTGATTCTGTTGTCCATGTGTTACTCCCGCTGCGTCATCTTTGAGAATAGGCTGATCTTTGGTGTTTAGATTGCCTACGTCTTTCTTTCATATCCTTACGGCTTACCTCTGTGCCCCGATCACTGAAAGGGTCTTACCTTCTCGATAAACCGCTGTTTTCTAATATTTCATCATCATTCCATACATCTGTTCAATCCAGAGCGAAGCGTGCGTAACAAACTCGAATAACAACGTTAACCCTCAAGATAAAGACGAGCTTAATTTGCGTTTATGGTGGTTAATTAAAATTAGAGTCGATAGGATAAATAGCATCGGAGCCTTGTTATTGGCTGAAATGGAATCTACAGAAAGTGCGTGTCAACATGATAGAAAAACTGAAAAAGGAATGGTTTCTTGTAGGGATGGTGGTGGCTATGGTCGTTGCTGTTTTTACGCCGGATTGGGGCAAATCGGGTGGGGTACTTCATCTCGATACGGTGACTGTTCTCGGCATCGCTTTGGTGTTTTTCTTACACGGTTTGGGTTTGTCTCCCAAAGCCATTCTTGAGGGGCTTTCGAATTGGAAGCTGCATGTTTTTGTACAAAGCGCGACATTCTTAGTTTACCCACTGCTTTGGGTGATATTCGGGCAAGGCTTTGTCGCTTATATGCCAGCAGCTCTGGCCTTTGGTTTCTGTTACCTCTTCGTATTACCGAGTACGATTTCGTCTTCGGTCGCGATGACGGTGATTGGAAAAGGAAACCTACCGGGTGCGATATTCAATGCATCACTTTCTAGTATTTTAGGCGTGTTCATTACGCCTCTACTGATCCAGCTCTTTATGGGATTGGAAGGTGCAGAGCTAAACCTGATGGAATCGGTGATCTCTATATCTAAAATGCTGCTATTGCCAATGATTGTCGGCCAGTTGATGCGCCCGTTACTGTTTGAATGGACTCAGAAACACAAGTCAGTGGTCAATAAGTTAGATAAATACGTGATACTTCTGATTGTCTACAGTGCTTTCTGTGACTCTATTGAACACGGTATTTGGAGCGACTTTTCACCAATGCTGTTGTTGCTGTCAGCGGTGATTTGTTTAGTGGTATTGATGGTGATGGTACACGGCATTCAATGGAGTGCCCGAAAGGTTGGATTCAATCATCAAGATGAAGTCGCGGCAGTATTCTGTGGTACTAAGAAGACCTTAGCGGCAGGTATTCCTATGGCTAAGGTGATCTTTGCTCACAACCCTAATCTAGGGATGATATTACTGCCAATCATGCTTTATCACCCGATTCAGATCTTTTACTGTGCAGTGCTAGCCAACCGTTACGCCAAGGTTGATACACAATCTAGTTAAACTTGTTTGTTGTTACAAGTACAACAGAAAAACGCCTTTCACTTCGCTGTGAAAGGCGTTTGTATTTGAATCTACTTCACTTTAATTAGAGTGCTTGAATCTGTATGAGCAAATGCGTTGTCGTAGATCTCTAAGCCTGTTGTTTGAGAGTACGTCAGCGTATCGTCTGAAATGCTAATGTTCATCGTGAAGCCCGTGGTGGTTGCGTTGTCCGTCATGTATTCGGACTCAGCGATGCCACGCTTAGACGCAACTAACGTCATTGTATCGCCAGCAGGGCCTTCTGCGGTGACACATGTGGTGCGTGGTACGCAGTAAGAGTTGTAGACGACCTGATTTTTTTGGTCGTAGATGAAGTAGCCACGTTGATCGTGGAACTTAGAGTCGTCGGCCTTTCTGAATACTTCTTGTTTGTAGTACAGAGCAACCAGATATTGATCGCTGGCATTGGTTGCATCTGCCGCAACCTCAAACGTCATTACTTCATAGAATGGTGTAACCGCGGGACCACCTGCACCCACTTCTGTGCCTTCTTGGCCTGGAGAAATATCAACGCCGCCAGTTTCGACTGATTTCCATGTGCCGACTAACTTTGCGAGTGGACCAAAATCCATACCATTGATTGTGTTGTGGTCGGCTACTGCTGGAGCCGAGATTACCGCTGCGATACCAAGTGCTAATAATTTTTTCACTTTAACTTCCTTTTTATTAATTATCTGACCCCAATAAAAATAAGGTTATTGTGAAACTAGTTTATTAACCCAGATCAGTGTTGTTGGCTAATATGAAATCGAATTGTAACTTGATGTATCAGTCAGTAAGGGGATATTAATGTGTGTATATATTGAGCAAGAAGCAGTTGTTGGGTCGTCTTATCTCAGTGATACACCATGGGTTTGCTAACTCTTGTGGTTGAGTTGAGTCACATTGGATTAGGTCGTCTAAACTTAAAGCTTATATCGCATCAAATACGACAATTTGGGCTCTAAAGACGTTCTCGAAATAAATGCAAATTAGTGCTTTACCTCAACTTAACTTGAGGTATTAGGATATGCAACGTTGCTTACGAGAATACTTTAAGGAGAGAAGAATGATCCAACTTGAACATGTGAATTTAGTGGTAAAAGATATCCCAGAAATGCTGGCTTTCTATAAAGCGGCGTTCCCTCATTGGTATGTCCGTGATGAGGGAAAAGGGGAGTGGTCAGGTAAGCCACGTAACTGGCTGCATTTTGGCGACGAGTACCAATACATAGCAATAAGTGATCACGGTGAAGGTGAAAATAGAGATTTGGCTGGGCATTCTGTTGGTCTCGCACACTTCGCTTATGTGACCAATAATATCGAAAGTGTCACTCAACGCCTTGTTGATGCGGGCTTTCCAATTGCCAAACCCGGTGCCGAAGAACCTTATCGAAAAAATGTCTACTTTGTGGATCCTGCAGGCTTTGAGATCGAGTTTGTTGAGTATTTGAGTGATGATCCTAAGTTACGAAATGCCACGAGTTAGTTACGTAATACGCCGCTTTGTTAAAGTTGGTTAGCTGAATGAAAGCGCGCTAGAGAGCATTTATAGAAAAGGGCATTGTGGAATAATCCGCAATGCCCTTTTTATGTCTATGCAATAGCTGATTATTTAGCTGATGTTTAGCTCAGTTGTTGGGTTGTTTATTTAGCCTTAAAAGGCACCAACAGTTGTTTGCCAAACACATTAATCAGCGCGCCAGTCACAATCAGGCCACCGCCTAGATAAGTCCAAACCGATGGAATTTCATTAAAGATCCACACGCCTAACAGTGCCGAGAAGACAATCTGGACGTATGAGTAAGCCGAAGCTTTACCCGCCGCTTGAGTCTGCATCGCTTTGGTTAAACCGTATTGTCCTATTTGTGTGAAAATCCCGACGAGCACAAGCATCATGGTTAGGAATAGGCTAGGCCATACAAAGTCGTTCCAGATAAGAGCTGTTGAGATTGGTAGCGCAACCAATGGGAAGTAGAAGATGATGACTGAGCTATCTTCCGTTTGGCTAAGTTTTCTCACAATCACATAAGCAATTGAGCTACCAAATGCGCCACATAACGCCACCATAATGCTAAATAGCGGTAACTCGCTGCTCGCGCCACTGTTCATACTTGGTTGTACCATCACTAATAGCCCAGCTAGGCAGAACGCAATGCAGATCATGGTCGATTTTTGGACGCGTTCTTTCAGAAATAACACGCCAAGTAGGGCGGTAAATACAGGATGAACGTATTGTAGAATGGTCGCTTCGGCTAATGGCAAAGTGGTCACAGCGTAGTAAACACACATCAAGGCTGCTGTACCAACTGCGCCTCGAACAAACAACAAAGGTTTGTTATTTCCCCAGATCGAAATGCCTTTTCGCTTAACGTCGATATAACTGATGATCAAAGACACCAAAGCCCTTGCTGCAACAATTTCGAATACAGGAATGCCATAATTGCTGATGTATTTCACACAAGCTGACATCAGTGCGAATCCAAAAGCGGAGAGGATCATGAATCGAACCCCAACAGGGATTTGTGAAAAAGAGAAAGAAGACATAAAAATATCAATCGGTTGAGGGAACAGGAATCATAACTTAGTTTAGAAGAGCCGACCAAAGTCTTTGTCCTGTTCTATTACACCAAACCATTGATATTGCTGTGCGAGTACTTTCAGCAACTCGATCTCTTTTGTTGTCTCTTCTCTAAGCCATTCAATAAGGTCGTTGATGATAGGCGTGTGACTACGCTGGTGCATGAAGTAAGTCCAAGCACTGTGTTGGATTTTTGCATTTCTAGGGCAGTACAAGAAGCCTCGTTGGAGATCTTGTTGAACTAACAACAGATCCGTGACCGTAACCCCTTCACCGGATAGACAGGCACTGAGCGCCATATCTAAAGACAAGAAGCTGGTATTTCTGACAGGTTTCTTTGGTGGGAATTCAACATCGGCCAGCCACACTTTCCAGTCGTGATGATCTAAGGTTGGATGCAGCCTTGGCAAGGTTAAGATTGAATCAAGGTCGGTGTCTTTGGTGGTTAAACTAGTAGAGCAAACCGGCGCCATGAACTCTTCACGCAAGAAGGTAATGTCAGGTGCCTTGTCATAGCGTTTTTTGAAACGCGTGTGGAAGATCAGTAGATCATACTCACTACTATTAATCGATTCGTCTTCCTCAATCACAGGAACAATGACTATCTCATGATCTTGATAACGCTCGTTTAATTCCCGAACTTTGGAGATCAATACTCGCGTCGCGAAACTCAGAGTCGCTTTGATCACGATACGCTTCTGCTTGGGCTCACTCCAAGAGGCGATAACAGCTTCGATATTACCGTAGCTTTCTCGCAAAGCGACATACAAATCATGACCTTGTACCGTTAATTCTATGGCTCGATGCTTCCGAATAACCAGTGATGCGTTTAACTCATCTTCAAGCTGTTTGATCTGTCGGCTGATCGCACTTTGTGTCACATGCAGCTCTTCGGCAGCCAGAGTAAAGCTCATCAGCCTTGCGGCAGCTTCAAAGGCTTTTAAGCCATTATGTGATGATGGCAAGCTAGGATATGGGGTCATAATTCGTTCGCATGAGTTTATGGAATGTTAGAGTCGCAAATTTATCAATTGAACGCCAGCCTCATCGATCGTATTTTGGGCGAAATTAACTGAGGCGCTCATGAAAAAAATACTCACTCTTGCATTCCCTTTGATCATTTCACAGCTGATCTCTATGGCTTTAGTCCTTACTGATGTTTGGATGATGTCGCGTATCAGTGTGTCAGCCCTTGCGGCTGGTGGCTTAGGTGCCTCAATCTACTTTTTCATCTTCATTATTGCGAGCAGCACCGTGGGTTGTGTCGCGAACTTGATTGCGATTGCTTATGGTCAGCGCGTAGCTCGCCCTGAGTTTGGTAATACTCAAATCAGATTGGCTGTGAAAGGCGCAACCATGTTGGCATTCGTGCTCAGTGTGACCTTAATGGCCAGCTTCTGGTTTGCTCCGTTGGTATTAGAAGCAGCCAAACAGCCGCCAGAAGTGATCACTTTAGCTATGGAATATGTCCATGCTTTGAAGTGGGTGATGTTGCCTTCGCTTATCTTATTGGTGCTTCGCGGCTTAACTAGCGCGTTTGGCAATGTGCGTTCTATTCTGGTGATGTCTATTATCACCGTAATTCTGAATGTGCCAGTCAGCTACTTCTTAACCTTCCAATTAGACATGGGTTTAACAGGTTTAGGGCTAGGTACGGCTATCGCGGCATTTATCGTGATGGTTGGATATACGGTTTGGGTATTTAAGCGTGACGAGTTTAAGCAGTTCGCCCCTTGGTTAAACACAGAAGAGTATTCAATCAAGTTGATGAGCCCGCTTTTAATGATGGGTTTACCTATCGGCTTGGCAGCATTACTTGAGCATGGCCTTATTTACGGCGGCACTTTGATGGCAGGGACGATCAGTATTGCTTCTCTAGCGCTGCACCAAATCTTGCTGCAATGCTTAAGCTTTACGTGGAACTTCAACTTCGGTTTCTCGCAAGCTGCCGCAATTTTAGTAGGCCGTGATTTTGGCGCGGGTAACTACGAAGGAATAAAAAGAACCTCGATTCAAAGCTTCATATTGGTGTCGGTGTTGAGTGTGGCGTTGTCGGCCGTGTTCATTATATGGCCTGAGATGATCGCTTCTATCTTCAAGTTAGACGATGGCACGGGTGCTATGACTTCACTACTGGCTTCTGTGATTTGGGTCGTTGCTTTGTGCTTTATTGTTGATGCTTGGCAGCTACTGGCGATTAACCTGCTAAGAGGCATGAAGATTGTCTCTATGCCAACCGTGATGACTGCCATCGGTTACTGGGTATTTGGTTTGCCTGCGGCTTGGTATTTGATGCCTAAGTTCGAATTGGCAGGGATTTGGGGCGGAATCGGTGTTGGCTTAGGCGTGACAGGTATTCTGCTGCTTATCCAATTGATGCGTGTCATTCAAAAGAACAACCAATCTCCAGATTTGTCGAATCATGCTTATACGTGATTTGCTTGTGATGCTCGCCTTTACCATGGAACCTTGAACGATAAACGTTGTATTGCTGACCGAGAACTATCAATTACCAACAATGACCTATAAGCCCTGAATTGCGTACTTCGTAATTTAGACCTTGGTCTTACAGAAACCGAGCTAAAAGGTGACTAGAATGATTTGAGTTGCTCACCGTTTTATCAAGGAATACACAAATGGAAGTTGGATTGTTCTGGGCTGAAAAAGGAATGTTAGTGCTTGGCGCACTGTTTGTTTTGACGAGCATGATGCAGTACGGAAGACGCAGTAGCGATTGGAAAGGCGTGATTACGATGTTCTACAAGCGTATCCCAATGAACATCGCCGAATACAAATGGTATCGCCTGGGGATCGCGTTATTGGTATTTGCTGTGATCATACGTTTCGCATTACTGATTTTATGGCCTTCATATCAGTTCTAGTTCTCTTGCATTAGCTTTGTTGGATAGCTCTCTATCATGGCTACATAAAGCCGTTCAATGAATGAGTCAGTCGAGCCTTAATAAACCCGCTTGTTAAGGCTGCTGTCAAATATAATAGTGCTATTACTCAACAGCAAGGATTGGCTATTACCTTTGTAGCATATTGTTTTTCATGAAGAATAATGCGAAATAATAGCTTACCCACCTGTTTCATCATTCTTACTAATAATCTGCACATAAATCCATTCACCCCGTACCTGATACCATAATGTTCTGTTACACTCGGTCGAATTAGCTTTAATTTGTCAGTGGTGCATTTATGTCGTTCCCAGTTCTTATATGTGATGATTCTGCGTTAGCAAGGAAGCAGATGGCTCGGTCACTGCCTAGTTCTCTAAATGCAGATATAACTTTTGCTGTTCATGGGCTTAATGCACTTGAAGAGCTCGCTAAAAACCAATTCAAATTGATGTTCCTCGACCTAACCATGCCGGAATTAGACGGCTATGGCACATTGGAAGAGATGCAACGTTTAGGCGATACCACGCCAGTTGTCGTTGTTTCTGGTGACATACAACCAAAAGCACAACAGAAGGTGCTGGATCTTGGCGCCAAAGCATTTTTGCAAAAGCCGATCGATAAAGAAGCGCTAAAAGCCATTTTACGTGAGCATGTCGAGCCGCCAAAACAACCTCAAATCATTACCCCAACCGCTTTAGAACTGCCAATACTTCGCAGACGCGATATCTATATGGAAGTCGCGAACGTAGCGATAGGCCGTGCCGCTGATGCACTGGCTCGTCACTTTAATGTGTTTGTTCACCTACCGCTGCCGAACGTTAACATCTTCGAAGTGAGTGAATTGCACATGGCACTTCGTGACCTAGCGGATAACGACCAAGTGTCGGGTGTTTGCCAAGGCTTTAGTGGAGAAGGCATTGCAGGTGAAGCGCTAGTTTTGTTGAGTGATTCCAGTGTGAGCGATCTTAAGAAGCTCATGAAGGTGCCAACAGAAAGCGAGCAGCTAGAAGAATTAGAGTTGTTGATGGATGTATCGAACATCTTAGTCGGCTCTTTCTTGAATGGGTTAGGGGAGCAATCAGAAGTTCGTTTCTTTCAGAGCTCTCCTGTGCTGCTAGGTCAACACATCTCGATTGATTCGGTGATTGAAAATACCAGCGGCTCATTTAAAAAGACCATGACGTTCGAAGTCAGCTACAACATCGACGGCACGTCCATCCGTTGTGACCTTCTATTTATGTTTGTTGATGAGTCTCTGCCTCTTCTAGATAACAAATTGGCCTACCTAATGGAGGAGTTTTAATATGTTGAATCTTCCTGCTGAATTTGAACAGTTCCACTGGATGGTAGACATGGTTCAAAACGTCGATATGGGGCTGGTGGTCATTAACCGTGACTTTCAGGTACAAGTTTGGAATGGCTTCATGACGCACCATAGCGGTAAGCAATCGCATGATGCGATCGGTAAGTCGATCTTTGAGTTATTCCCTGAAATTCCTGAAGAGTGGTTTAGGCTTAAAACAAAACCGGTTTATGACCTAGGCTGCCGTAGCTTCATAACGTGGCAACAAAGGCCTTATCTGTTTAAGTGCCGCAACGTGAGGCCAGTAACTCAGCAAGCCGACTTTATGTATCAGAACGTCACGCTTAACCCGATGCGTTCTCCAACTGGGCAAGTGACATCCTTGTTCTTGTCGATTCAAGATGCGACTGCTGAAGCTCTGATGTCTCAGAAAAAGGCTTGACGTACCTTAAGGTGAAAATTGAATCGCCTTATAAGAGTACTCTGAAAACCAAATAAAAATGGCCAAGGTTAATCCCCTTGGCCATTTTTGTATCTGATCCTGTAGTAATGAGTTCGAACTAAAGAAAGGCGTTCCGTGTTCGTTAACTTTAGTCGAGTTGTTGTTAGGCTCTATCAACAGCGGCTTGTATCCGCTGGGTTCTCATAAATAAGCGCATCTAACCTGCCATATTTTGTGGACTTTACCCCGCTCATCCAAGTTTCGAACGTGCTAATCGATCTTGCCTTTGTACTTTATAAATTTCAGGGCTAATGAAAGAGGGCTGAGATCGGCACTCGAAGCGAAAAAGTCAGAAAAAAATGAAATTATTTAAGAAAAAACGCATTTTTTGATTCAAGAAAAGTGTGATTTTTATGTGATTAAAGGGCACTTTTTTCACAAATTTGCCTTATCGAAGATTTTTTCGCCGAATTTGCAAGGGAAACGTTTGCGCAATAAACCGACAGCGTTTGCGTGAATATGTTGTTAAGTTATTAATTACTATGAATTTAGTAGGAAATGACGGGCGGGAAGCTTTTACCAGATATGGAATCTTTGAGAGGATAGCACAAAAAAAAATGAAATATCAGACTTGCTGTTAGTAAATCACAGCCTATAATGCTGAAAACCGGAGCGTCTGCCAACGCTCCGGTTTTTTTGTGTCCGAAACTCAGTAAAGCGTCTGCCAACGCTTACCGAAAACGCACGACACGTAATATGATTACAGGACAAATTATCATGCGTATCGAACAAGAACTTAAGTTAGGTTTCAAAGATGTACTCTTCCGTCCGAAGCGTTCTACCCTTAAAAGCCGTTCTCAAGTTGAATTAACCCGCGATTTTACATTCAAGCATAGCGGTCGTCAATGGTCTGGTACTCCAGTAATTGCAGCGAACATGGATTCGGTAGCAAGCTTTGAAATGGCAGCTGCTCTAGCAGAGCACGGTGTTATGACTGCAGTACACAAGCACTACACAGTAGAGCAGTGGGCTGAGTTCGCAAAAACAGCAGACAAGAAAACGCTGAACAACGTATTTGTTTCAACAGGTACTTCTGAAGCTGAGTTTGAGAAAACTAAGCAAATTATGGCGCTTAGCGACGAATTCGTATTTATCTGTATTGATATCGCTAACGGCTACTCAGAGCACCTAGTTGAGTATGTACAAAAAGTACGTGCTGAATTCCCGACTAAAGTTATCTCTGCTGGTAACGTTGTAACGGGTGACATGGTTGAAGAGCTAATCCTAGCTGGCGCAGACATCGTTAAGGTTGGTATCGGCCCTGGTTCTGTTTGTACTACACGTGTTAAAACAGGCGTAGGTTACCCTCAACTTTCTGCAATCATCGAGTGTGGCGACGCAGCACACGGCCTTGGCGGCATGATCATCGGTGACGGTGGCTGTTCATGTGCGGGTGACGTATCTAAAGCGTTCGGCGGCGGTGCTGACTTCGTAATGCTAGGCGGCATGCTAGCAGGTCACTCTGAGTCAGGCGGCGAAGTTGTAGAGCAAGACGGTAAGCAATTCATGAAGTTCTATGGAATGTCTTCACAGTCGGCTATGGACAAGCACTCAGGTGGTGTTGCTAAGTACCGTGCTGCAGAAGGTAAAACTGTTTTACTTCCATACCGTGGTTCTGTTCACAACACGATTTCTGACATCCTTGGTGGTGTACGTTCAACTTGTACATACGTAGGCGCAGCAAAGCTTAAAGAGCTAACTAAGCGTACGACTTTTATCCGTGTACAAGAGCAAGAGAACAACGTATTCGGTAAAGAGTAATCTGAACGAGTTCGAATAGTTTGAAGATCAAGAGCCGCTTTTTAGCGGCTCTTTATGTTTGAGTTTTAGCTATCACTCAGTAGAGCATTAACTCTCAATTTTTCTACTTCGCATAATTCGAAGGAAACAGTGCTCGTTTCGCTTCTTCATCACGTTCAGTTTTAAATTCAATGCCTTTGCCGATTTCGCGAGCACGCAGTGCAGCAGGGCGAGTGTTGATTGCGTTAAACCAGCGCTTCAAGTTCGGGTAAGGTTCTAAGCCTTCTTCACCAAGCACGACAGGTGCTTTATCAATCCAGCCCCATGCAGCGACATCGACAATCGTGTACTCATTTCCGACGATAAACTCACGACCTTCCATATGCTTCTCTAACACTTCGTAGTGACGTTGTGCTTCACGTAGGTATCGGTTCACAGCGTAATCTAGGCCTGCTGGCGCTGCATGGCGAAAGTGTACCGATTGACCTGAATAAGGACCAAGACCGCTCGCGATAAACATCATCCAAGAGAGTAGTTCAGCTCTGTCTTCTGGTTGTCCCCCAAGCTCGCCAGTCTTCTCTGATAGGTACAGAAGGATGGCGTTAGAATCGAATACGCGTTGTCCTTCGTCTTCAATCGCAGGTGTTTTCCCGTTCGGGTTAATCAAACGATATTCCGGTGTGTGTTGCTCGCCCTTTAAGGTATCAACAGGAACGAGTTCAAAATCTAGGCCTGTCTCTTCCAAAAACAGAGCGATCTTCATTGGGTTTGGTGTTTGGTGAAAATAGAACTTAAGCATGGGGTAACTCCTTGTATTGGTCATTTATTAAAGCACCACTTGAACGATCGTTCAATGGTTGATTTTGAATTATTTGAAGATCTTCTGACTCGCATTCCAACTCTATGTGTTGAAGACCTCGTTATTTGAGCGAGGGGTAAAATCGCGCGATTCAGTGTGTTGGATTTTAAGTTGTTGAAAAAATGAGCTTAAAGTGGTTTTTTTGATTCGTTGCTTTATGCGGAGTTCGGATTTGTGATGGGTGGTTTTTGGCGGGATAGGGCGTATGAAATCCGCAGTCAGATATTCCAACAAAAACGTTGAGCACTGGTTCAAACCAGAATTATCTGGATGCACAGGCTTATTGGTAAGTTCAAAATCGTGATCTGCTGCCACACCTTATGCAACAAATGAATATAAACGTTAGAGATTAAGGTGTGCTTCACGGTTTTTTAATCTTAGGGACTTACATTGGTGAGCAAATCTGATGTGAACACTTAACGACACAGGATCTTTTCATGAAAAAGAACATTATCGCCCTCGCTCTTGGTGGCATGCTCGCTTTTGGCGCAACACCTTACTCTTTTGCTGCTAACGATGGTGCTGTACAGGCTTCTGCGGATTACGCGCAGTTGGTGACTAAGCGACAAGTTGTCGATCAACTACTTCTTGATGCGTTGCAGGCGTTTAAGTCTCCGGCAAGAATTTCTCACGCGGGCTTCACGGCTAAAATGCCAAGCAACATGGAAATTGTGACTAACCGATTGTTAGAAGCGTACCAGCTAGAACCTTACCGTACTGACTTGTTGATTTCGGCGGCGAACGCTCAGATCTACAACAAGAACGCAGAACGCGCTATTGAGTTGTTTGAACAAGCACTGACGGTTGCGCCAGACGATGTCGACTTGCATGCGTATCTTGCGGTTTGGCAAAGATTTGAAGGCAATGAAAGTGAATCCAACAAGCACATGGATAAACTGGAAAGCCTGAATAAAGGCAAGGCTGAAGACATCAAACGTATTTTTGCAACGGTTGACCGCGTGTTAGAAACACCTCTTAAAGAGTCTGCAGATAAGGGACTGTTGAGCGATCACGGTGCCATCGTCACTTTGGGCTACGCGCTTAACCCTGATGGCTCTATGCATGAAATCTTGATTGAACGTCTTGAAACCACATTAGCAATGTCGAAAGCTAACCCTGATGCGATGATCGTGTTGACGGGCGGAGTGCCAAAGAATCATAAGACTGAAGGTAAGTTAATGGCGGATTGGCTTATCGAGAAAGGGGTAAGCAAAGATCGCATCATCGAAGAGAATTACGCGACCAGCACGGTAGGCAATGCCTTATTCAGTAGCTACGCACTTGCTCGCCATGATATTAAGCACGCGACCATTATTAGCTCGGCAAGCCATGTTCGTCGTGGTCAAACTCTGTTTGAAATCGCTAGCTGGCAAACCGGCCCTCAGGGCATTACTTTTGATACGGTTTCTTACCCAGACAAGCCACTCGCAGATCTTAAGAAGGCGAGTGATGGTGAGCTACTAGGTATCTACCGAGATGCGCTTAGAACCTATGGTATGTGGAGCTACCGCTCTTACCCATTAGAGTCTCGCTAGGCTTAGGGTTACTTCACAGTAGGCAAAGTATAAGTTGCTAGTACAATCGAGCACAGCTAGATGGTATGCTGTGCTCCTACTTAATTTAGTGTTTCAAAGGCAAAAAAATGAACCCGATTTTAGCAATGTTGAAAGAGAACAATATTAGCGACGAGCAGATCAGCGAGCTATTCAAGACGTTGACCGAGAACCCTCTTGCAGCAATGGCGACGATCAGCCAACTTGGCTTACCACAAGATAAACTTCAAATGCTGGTGGGCCAGGTAATGCAAAACCCTGCGCTAATCAAAGAAGCAGTTGAAGAGCTTGGCCTAGATTTTTCTAAGGTTGAAGCCGCTAAAGAGCAACTTCAAAAATAATAGAGTCTGAATGAACGATTTTGTTAGGAAGTGATAGCCGATTCGGTTAACTGTTCTTGAGATTGCGAATTAGACTTGAGTAAAAAGCCGTTTGAGTATCAATACTTAAACGGCTTTTTTGATCCGACTTAGAAAGGCTAGAAAGAGATACGACAAAAATACTAGTCCGATGTGACTCCCTCGCTTAAATCATGTAATTTCTTTTTAACACTCATGTTTCAATAAACTGAATTCCGGCGTTGCTCATGAAATCTAGCCTAAGCATTCGATCTTACACCAAGCAATTTAATACTCATGCCCATGATGGCTACCATCAACTCGTGCTGCCTATTCAAGGGAGTATTAGTATTGAAATGGTGGGATATGTCGGCAAGGTGGCCGTGGGCGAATGCGTGGTGATTCCGGTAACCACAGCGCATGCGTTTAAGGCGGATGAAGCAGCGCGGTTTATTGTCGCAGATATGGCAGAGTTACCGCAGCACTTGTTAGAGCATGAGCTCTCGGTGTTTACTATCACGCCACCCTTAATGAGCTTCTTGCTGTTTGTTGAAAAGCAGTTGGAATACCAAGTGGACAGTGGCATTGAATCATCCATCTTGGATGTGTTTTCACTGTTATTAGAGCAACAAAAAGTCAGCAAGAGCATCGACCCTCGTATTCGAGCGGTCCAAAGGCTCATTGCGGATAATTACGCCCAGCCTCTCTCTATTTCTCAGCTTGCAGAAACGGCTTGCTTGAGCCCCACTCAATTTAAGAAGCGCTTTAAAGAGTGCATTGGAATCAGTGCGCTTAAGTACATCACTCGCTATCGTATGGAGAAAGCTCAAGCCTTGCTTAGCCATACCGATTTACCCGTTCAATTGGTCGCAGAAAATGTGGGTTATAGTGACTTGTCTGCATTCAGTCGACGCTTCTCTCAGCACTTTGGCATGTCTCCAAGGGCGTTTTTGGGCTCGATGAAAGAGAGTCTTCCAAAACAAGAATAGCGTCCTTTTGGCAAACTCAACTTAGTATATGTTCACTATTATCTATTTCAGAAATGAAAATAGACTAGGTAATAGAAATGAATCTTGCCATCAATCGCGTTAACGAATTCCAAACGGGCACTTTAGCCATCGTGTTTGCTTCTGTTTTATGGGGCACGACAGGCACCGCCGCAAGCTTTGCGCCTGATCTCAGCCCATTAGCGATTGGTGCTTTTTCAATGGGCGTCGGCGGCTTAATGCAAGCAGTCTTGGCGTATCGAAAGATCTTATCTTCACTTGATAAGCTTTTGCTCAACAAAAAGTTGTTAGCGGCGAGTGCGCTGGCTTTGGCGATCTATCCTCTGGCTTTTTACTCTTCGATGAAGTTATCGGGTGTCGCAATGGGCACAGTGGTGTCGATAGCTACTGCTCCTTTCTTTTCTGCACTTTTAGAGTGTCTTATTAGCAAAAAGAATAATATCAACAAACGTTGGTTAACGAGCTTTGCCATTGGCGTGGTTGGTATTGGGCTACTGGTATTTTCAGAATCATCATCAGCGAATGATTCTGGTGACGATCTGAAGCTTTTGGGCATTGGATTAGGGGTGATTGCTGGGTTGTGTTACGCCATTTATTCATGGGCGACAAAAGCTCTGATAGACGAAGGCATTAAGTCGCAAGCAGCGATGGGCAGCATATTTGGGCTAGGAGCGATGTTGCTACTGCCAACGCTTTGGTTTACGGGGGATAACTTGTTCGCATCGAATACCAATATATTGGTGGTGAGTTACTTGGTGTTACTTCCTCAATGTTTAGGCTATATCGCTTTCAGTTTTGGGCTACGCCATGTCACAGCGAGTAGCGCCAACTTGATTACCTTACTTGAGCCAGTCGTTGCCGCCGTGTTGGCCGTGTGTATTGTGGGTGAGCTTATTCCATTGGTTGGATGGCTAGGTATGTTCTTGATAGTGATGTGTTTATTCATCCAATCTCAGCCAACTAAAAAGCCATTATAAGTATTTGTTAAAACGGGATTAATTGAATTAAATTCATGCGTGATTCTTATAATTGAATAAAATGAGTATCTCAGTTGCGAGAGTGCTGTTACTATCGTTATCAATAGTCGGGGGGCATATACCTTAGTTGGTGTTTGCTGAGATCGTTATTCGAGACCCGTTGAACCTGATTCAGTTAACACTGGCGTAGGGAACTATGATTACTTTGCCTACGTGGTTCAACAATGATCTCTCATTGCTTTCACCTCCACACTCTCTTTGCGGCCAAAGTTCGGTTCTCTTACGTCTTTTAGACAGTAGGAGCGACCATGACACAGCATTCCAATTCTCAAGTATCACCTAACAGCACTCAAACACCAGAAAACCAATCTTCTTCGATCAATACTCCGATTGTTTTGACCATTGCGGGTTCTGACAGTGGTGGTGGCGCGGGCATTCAAGCTGATATTAAAGCCATGTCTGCAACGGGTAGCTTCGCTTGTTCGGTAATTACCGCGATTACATCTCAGAACACCCAAGGCGTGTCCGCTATATTTCCAATCCCACTAGAGCATGTCGCTAGTCAGTTAGATGCAGTGTTTACCGATTTGAATATCGTGGCGGTAAAAGTCGGCATGTTGGCGGATTCGCAAATCATCAAAGTCGTCGCGGACAAAATCAAACAATACCAACCTAAACACCTAGTGATTGACCCTGTCATGGTGGCGACAAGTGGCGACCTTCTTTTAGAAAACTCGGCGATCACCACGCTAAAACAAGAACTGATTCCGCTCGCAGACATCATTACGCCTAACTTGCCGGAAGGCGCAGCACTAACGGGCAAAGCTGTGCCTGAAAGCGAAGCCGAAATGCAGGATATGATTGAAGACCTGCGTGCACTAGGTGCTAAAGCCGTTCTTCTCAAAGGCGGTCATTTAGAGAAGGATGAGAACAGTAACGACTTACTGATTCTGCCAACCACGTCTGCTTTGATTAGTGCGAAGCGTTTTCCTACCAAAAACACCCACGGTACGGGTTGTACGCTTTCATCTGCTATTGCTTCTTTCTTAGCGCAAGGCAACACGCTGTCAGAGGCTGTTGAGCTAGGCAAACAATACATTTCGCGCGCGATTGCTCATGCTGATGAGTTGCAAGTCGGCCAAGGTCATGGGCCCGTAAATCACTTCTTCGCTGGGCACGGGAATGTCCGTTAATACGGTGGGTGTTCAGCTCAGCAATGCCTCTTTACGTTATAACGACAGTGAGCACGCAACCTTATCGGGATTGTCGCTTAGCTTAAACGCAGGTAAGTGGACGGTATTGTTAGGTCGAAGTGGCTGCGGGAAAACCACGGTATTGCGTTATCTGGCAGGCTTGTTGGACGACAAGGTGGAGTGGCAGGGAACATTGACAACCTCTGATGAATTGCCTTTAACGGATCGCATCGCTTACATGGCGCAGCAGGATTTGTTACTGCCGTGGCTGTCGGTTATCGACAATGTATGTCTGAGTCATCGTTTTCAAAATTCAGCTTCTGACAAAGCACTGCAAACCAATCAAGCACTCGAGTTGCTCGCTGCGGTTGGTTTGGCTGATTATGCGAATGCGATGCCGGATCAGTTGTCTGGTGGTATGCGTCAACGTGTCGCTTTGGCTCGAACTTTAATGCAAGACAAGCCAGTGGTGCTGATGGATGAGCCGTTCTCTGCGCTGGATGCGGTAACGAGACACAAACTACAGAGCTTAGCATGTGAGCTGTTGAGAGATAAAACCGTTGTGTTGATCACCCATGATCCACAAGAAGCGGTGCGTTTGGCGGACAATTTGTATGTGTTGCAAGGCACACCTGCGAATGCTCAGTCTTTATCTGTGCCTCTCACTGCCACACCAAGAGTGTTAGATGGTGAATGTGCTGAGTTGCAACAAGCGATCTTAGATCAGTTGGAGCGTGATTATGAATGATCTAACGCGAAGTGAAGCTGTCACTCAGTCAACGAACGTGCAGTCTAGCACTGAACGTTCAAGTCAGATGAATCCCGTTATGCGTTTGCTTATCAGCAGTGTTGTGATTCTTGGCCTATGGCAACTTGTGGTCGTTGTTTTCGAAATGCCGAGCTTCATTCTTCCGGCTCCCGCAGAAGTCTTTCTCAAGCTGATTGAACGCTACGATGTGTTACTCAAACACACTTGGGTGACCGCACAAGAGATCTTACTTGGGCTATTGCTAGGTTTGTCTATGGGGCTGTTTTTCGCCTTGCAGATGTTGATGTTTGATCCGTTGAAACGTTGGCTGTTGCCTATCTTGATTGCTAGCCAAGCGATTCCTGTATTTGCGATCGCGCCAGTACTGATGCTGTGGCTTGGTTATGGCATCGCCTCAAAAGTGGTGATGGCGGCGATCATTATCTTCTTCCCTGTGACGACTTGTTGTTATGACGGCTTACGTAATACACCGACAGGCTATCTCGATCTTGCCAAAACGATGGGCGCATCGAAATGGCAATTGCTGCGTTATATCCAACTGCCTGCTGCGCTGCCAACACTGGCGTCTGGCATTCGTGTGGCGGTGGTTATTGCCCCAATTGGCGCGGTCGTCGGGGAGTGGGTTGGTTCGAGTGAGGGGCTGGGTTACCTAATGCTACAGGCCAACGCGCGAATGATCATAGATGAGATGTTTGCTGCCTTGTTCATCTTGGCGGTGCTGTCTATCTCGCTCTACTTCGTTACAGATAAATTACTCAAAAAAGCTATCCCTTGGGAGAACCAGTAATGGCTTGCTCAATAACACTTTGTTTAATAAGGCTTCGCTCAACGCTATTTATCTAAACAAAACTTCGTTAAAAATTAGCTCTATAAACACAATAATAATATTCAAAAGGAAAGGTTAACCGTGAAAAATACAAAATTGATAGGTGCAGTGGCACTGCTTGCTTCATTGGTTTCAGGTCATGCTCTAGCGGACTCTGAACAAAAGAAACTGACATTGATGTTGGATTGGTTTGTAAACCCGAACCATGGTCCAATTGTGATTGCTCAAGAGCGCGGTTACTTTGCAGATCAGGGCCTAGAGATTGAAATCCAAGAACCCGCTGACCCAAGCACACCTGCAAAACTCGTTGCAGCAGGTAAGGTCGATCTCGCAGTCACTTACCAACCAAGTTTAACCATGGATGTGGCGGCAGGCTTACCTCTCGTTCGTGCATCAACCCTTATTGCAACACCGCTGAACACACTAATGGTGCTGGATAACGGCCAGAACGATTCGTTAGCGGATCTGAAAGGCAAGAAGATCGGTATCGCGATTGCGGGTAATGAAGAAGCGACGATCGGTACCATGCTGGCTCAGGAAAACGTTGCGTTTACAGATGTGCAAACCATCAATGTTGGTTGGGCTCTTTCGTCTTCACTGGCATCGGGCAAGGTAGATGCAATTTGGGGTGGCTTACGTAACTTCGAAACGAACCAACTAGCCCTTGAAGGCTTTAAAGCCAAAGCATTCTTCCCAGAAGAGCACGGTGTGCCAGCTTACGACGAGTTGATCTTTGTGGCGAACGCAAAGAAACACGACGACGAAGCAATCAAAGCATTCAACAAAGCACTCGAGCAAGCAACGACTTACATTGTGAACCACCCGCAAGACTCTTGGAGTGAGTTTGTGGCGTACTCGCCAGATACGTTAAACAACGAGCTAAACCAACGAGCATGGAACGACACATTGACTCGTTTTGCACTTCGCCCTTCTGCAGTAGATATGAAGCGTTACGATGATTACGCGCAGTTCATGTTCGACAAAGGCATTATTAAATCACTACCAAAAGCCGCTGATTACGTACCGACTTTTGACTAAGGAATCTCATGAAATACCAAGACTTAATCCAAGCCTGTCAGCAAGATTGGCAAGACTACACCGAGCATGATTTTGTTAAAATGCTGGCAAACGGCACTCTTGCTCAGCCGTGTTTTCTGCATTACTTGAAACAAGATTTTCTGTTCTTGAAACAGTATGCCCGTGCTTATGCATTGGCGATTTATAAGGCAAAAACACTAGCTGATATGCGCCGTGCTCTGCCAAGTGTTCATGCTCTATTGGATTCTGAAATCTCTCACCACGTGACTTACTGTGGTCAGTGGGGTTTAACGGAATCTGATTTAGAAAACGAACCTGAAGATTTCGGCACAGTGGCTTATACGCGCTACGTTTTAGACGCGGGTATGACGGGTGATCTTGTTGATCTTTATGCGGCACTGGCTCCGTGTTCAATTGGTTATGCTGTGATTGGTAAAGCGCTGTTAGAAAGCAGTGACACTGTTTTGGAAGGTAATCCATACGCAAGCTGGCTGCAACTATACGGCGGAGAAGAGTTCCAATCTGGCGTGGCAACGGGCGCGGAATACTTCAACCAGCTGCTTGCTGAAATTGATATCAACAGCGAGCGCGGTCAGAACATCGTTCATATCTTCAAAACGGCAACGCGTATGGAAGTGGCTTTTTGGCAGCAAGGTCTGAATGCACTTAATGACTCAACCGCGGCTTAAAGCGACTTTCACGAATAAGGATTTATCCATGCTAACTGAACAAATCATCCAATCGCTGCGCGCAGTACGAGAGCAAAAACCACTGGTTGTGAACATCACTAACTATGTAGTGATGAACAACACGGCCAACGCGTTATTGGCGATTGGCGCTTCGCCTATCATGGCGCACTCACAACAAGAACTGGCTGAGATGATGTCATTCTCTGGCGCGCTTGTGATTAACATTGGCACATTAGACAGTGTTTGGACGCCAAGAATGCGCTTCGCGGTCGAACAAGCTAACGCGAACAATAAGGTTGTGGTTCTTGACCCTGTGGGTTGCGGTGCAAGTACGCTGCGTACTGAGACTTCTCGTGAAATTGCACGTTTAGCCGATAAGCTAATCATTCGTGGTAATGCGTCTGAGATTATCGCGCTAGCGGGTGAGCAAGCACAGAGCAAAGGCGTTGATGCGCTTGATAGCAGTGATGCTGCGTTAGGTGCTGCACAGTGCTTAGTGGCTGAATACGGTGCAAATGTGGTGATATCTGGTGAGACAGATTACGTTGTCACCAAAGACAGCGTGGTGACGTTAAACAATGGACACCAAATGATGCCGTATGTGACGGGTATGGGGTGTACTTTAACTGCATTGACGGGTGCTTTCGCGGCTGTTGGTGATGATAGTGGTTTAGCTGCAGCAGCGGTATTAGGCGTGGTTGGTGAAATCGCGGCTGAAAACTCTCGCGGCCCAGGTAGCTTGCAAATTAACTTGCTTGATGAGTTGTACCAGTTAGATGAAGAGACTCTGATTCAACGATTGAAGATTCAGTAGGGTTAACCGAACTCTAAGCCACAAGCCTAACTTAAATCTCTTTAGATAAAGAAAAGCCCCCGACACTTATGTGCTGGGGGCTTTTTATTATTGCTTTGGAACTGTGCCAGCTGTGTATGGACTAGCTGGCTAGGTTCTAAATCGATTCACTTGGCTCTCTAGGTGGTGAGCAACCTCAGTTAAGTCGCTGGCTGCACCTGAAATGCTGCTGACTGATTCTTGGTTACTTTGCGCGATGGTGTTTGCACCTTGCGCGTTCTCACCGAGTGATTTAGTGAGACGATCCTGCTCATCAACTGACACTGCGATTTGGCTGTTGGCTTGGTTCAGGTCTTGGATGTGTTGATTAATCACATGTAAATTCTGAGAAGCTTGCTGCGCCTGCGTTGAAGCGTCTGAAACCGTGCTGTGGCTCTCTTTGATAGACTCTAACGCATCTTTAGCGCCACGTTGTAGTGAGGTGATGAGCTCATCAATCTGGCTAGCAGAGTCTTGGGTACGTTTAGCGAGCGTTCTTACTTCATCGGCTACTACTGCAAATCCGCGACCTTGTTCACCTGCGCGCGCAGCTTCAATAGCCGCATTCAATGCCAACAGGTTGGTCTGCTCAGAAACGCCTTTGATTACTTCAAGAATGGCACCAATGTTCATCGACTCTTTGTGTAGGTCAGTCACTTTCTGGCTGCTGACCTGCATGCTTTCATCGGCGCTGCCAATTTCATGCAGTGTTTTGTCTACTTCTTTGAGTCCCATCGCCACATTCTCGGTTGCTTGGTTAGCAACTTGAGACGCGTGGTTAGCACTTGCAGCAATTTCTGATGTGCTGGAAGCCAATTGATCAACGGCAGAAGAGATATTTATCATCTCGCTATTCAATTGTGTTGCGTTGGTCGAGCTGTTATTGGTCACTTGATTGAGTGACTCCGACATCTCACCAATACGCACGCTAGAACGGTTCACTTGGCCAACAATATCGCGCAGAGATTCAATGGTGATCTCCATATTAGTCAGCAGTTCGCCAATCTCATTTTTGCTCTCAATGTTCACTTCCACATTCAGGTTGCCCTGAGAAAGCTCGTTGGTGATCTGTTTAACTTGTGCGATGCCTTTAGTAATAGAGCGAGTCACCAACACGGCGCTCGTCATGCCAATAACTAAAGCCACACCCGTCAGCAATATGATGATTTGAATCGAGCGCTTTTCGCTGGCTTGCAGTTCTGGTGTTAATGCTTGTTTCTGTTGTTCTAGAATGCTCTGAGCATCAGCTACCGAAATCGCTAAGCTGTCACCAATAGAGGCGAGGGTAGCGGTTCTTTGCGTGTTCTCAATCATCTGTTGATGAACTTGCTCAAAGCCCTTCGCGTACGCTTCCCGTTGGTTAGAGAAATCTTCAATCAATTCACTTTGATAAGGAGATGATTTAAGAGACTCAATATCGCCCTCGATACCTGGCAGAGCATATTCAAAGATGTCTTTACCGGCTTCGTAGGTTTTGAGGTCGTTGTTGTTCGAGTAACTCAGTACAGTGATCTTGGCGGCGAGGAAGTTCTCCATCAACATGCCCGCATATAAGCTCGCGTTTGGATCGTTGTTGTTGTAAGACTCATACAACAAGCTCTGCGCGGCTTTTAGTGCGTTAGTTTCTCGTGTGACCATCTCAACGTTGACCAGTTGGTCAATGAGCAGTTGGCTCTGTTTCATTGATCCATAAGCCGCATCAAAAGCTGCAACGCTGTCTTGCACTAATTGCAGGCTCGACAAGCTATCAGTATTGGTGGTGGTTTGGATTAAGTTGTTCAGCAGTTCATCAATCGCAAGTTTGCTCGATTGATAATTCGCTTCGTATTGATCATCCAATGACTCTAAGTAACGTTCAGAAGCTAAACGCATCTGAAGAAAGTGCACTTGAATGTTGCCTGACAATGTCGCCTTGTGGCTGAGTTCACTGTACTGGCTAAAGCCGTTCGACAAGGTTTGAATACCTTTGTAACTCACAAGGCCTGAAATGACGAAAAAGAGCAAGCAGATGGCATAACCCAGCTTGATCTTGAGCGCTATAGAAAGGTGGCGCATAACTATCCCTATATTTACCTGATTCCTTCATAGGGGAGTATTTCATAAAACAGCATTCTGGGCATGCTAAAGCGAATAGTTTGTGTAATAAGTAACGCTTTTGTTAGAAAAATCGGGTTTTTCGACATGCTTTCAACGAGTTGCGTATTTGAATTCAACCGCCTAACTTAAGGAATTAAGTGCTAACTTCCATGCATAGGATGTGATTTGTCGGTAAAATGGTAGAAAACCAATTTTAGAAATCGACTTCAAAGGTACGCGATGAACCCTTATAAACTTTATCTGGTGACTGACGACCAACAAGATCTAGAAACGCTTAAATTCGTGGTTGAACAAGCGGTTGCTGGTGGCGTCACTATGGTTCAAGTAAGAGAAAAACATGGGGACGTAAGAGCCTTCATTGAACGAGCACAAGCGGTTAAGTCGATTCTGGCTGGCTCAGGTGTGCCGCTGATCATTAATGATCGAGTCGATGTGGCATTAGCCGTTGATGCCGATGGTTTGCATCTGGGGCAATCGGATATGCCTGCGGAGTTAGCACGTCAGTTGATTGGTCCGGATAAGATTCTTGGGTTATCAATTGAAACTGAACAGCAGCTAAAACAAGCAGATAGTTTGCCGATCGATTACATTGGTCTCAGTGCGATTTTTGCCACACCGACCAAGACGAATCTAAAGAAACATTGGGGTTATGAAGGCATTCAAATGGCTTTGGAAACAACGAAGTTGCCGATTGTGGGTATCGGTGGAATCAACGAGTCGAACATTCCGCAGTTGGTTAACACAGGTATTCATGGATTAGCCTTGGTCTCAGCGATATGTCACGCTGAAAGCCCAAAACAAGCGACGCAGGAACTGCTATCTCTGATGGGAGAGTGAAGGGGAGTAGAACTAGAAAACAAATGAGGTTGGTCATCTGTTTTCTAGTGAAAGCACAAGCACGGAGTCGTGCTAGATGTGCTTATCGATAGGGTATCTAAGCTGCTCTATCTAACACATCGTTTGGTCTATTGAATGCAAAGCGCAACCGTGCCGATGACCATAAGAACGATCGCAGCGTACCAACCGTATTGTGCTGTTTTATCAGCCACAAACACCTTAATGTAGTTGATCTCTTCATGCGCCATTGCGATGAAGTCCGTGTAGTTAATCGATAACTCACGGCTAGCTTCTTTTAGGTCTTGTTGAAGCTTGTTGAAAGACTCATCGATGAAGCCCTTTGTTTCCGAAGCAGACGGAGTAGCAACCAAAGTTAAGCTATTCCAAACTGCCATACGCGATTCATATTCGCTTTCACTGACACAATTAAGTACGCGTAAATCATACTCTCGTTTGTTACGCTCTTTACCCACTTTCTCAGGGCAAATATTTCTTAAAACGTTCACGACAAATTTTCCAAAAGGTTCATTTAGATATAAAAAAGCACTCAAAGAGCGCTCATAAACTGGGTGCGAATTAATATTCAAAAAGTGATCTATTTGAAACCGATATAAGCAACGGCAAGGCTGAGCGCTTATCTGGGAGATTTGAAGTTGGGTCAGTGGTGTTAAAGAGCGATTTGGGCCTGTCTATATTCGTTTGAAAAGACAAACCCGTTGGGATCGCAGTGTAGTTATGTCACTTTGGGACATCAACTAGGGTGTTTTATCCACACGACAAAGATATTTATCGGCAAGATAAGCAGAAATGAGGTAGCGGTGGTGTGTTCCATGCCGATATTGAATCTCAATTGACGATGTTTTGAAAATGGAGATGTTTTGTAAACAGGGGAGGCTAGTTGGCTTGCCATTGATTGTACTGCAGTGAGTGCCCCTTAAGCTGCTCAATAAGGCTGGTGAGAACTGGGCCGTTGATGTGGCTGCGAGACACCAAACATCCCACTGGAGTAATCCAACCACCATGCTCGTGCGAAACAGGCAACGCCACAATATCGCCTTTTTGAATGCCTTCCATCACCATCATCTCGGGCACATTTGCCCAACCCACGTTTTGTTCAACGAGATCAACAATGTTCTTGTGGTTGTTCGCATACCAACGCATCGAGCTAATACCATAGGTGAACCACAGTTCGCGCTGCTTTGAGCTGCGATGCACACATTGGCGATAGCGCTTTAGGTCTGAGTCTTGTACAACGGACATGCGACTCAGTTCGTGAGTGGCAGAGCTAACAGTTAGGAAACGCGCTTGGCCCAGCAAAAAGAAATCCATATCGACCTTCAGTTCGCCATCCGCGTAGATGATGCCAATCTGTGCATTTCCTCGTCTTACTAGGTCTTCAACATCAAAGGTTGAGGTGGTAATGATATCGAAGTGTGTGATTGGAAATTGATCGGCGAGTGAGCTGATTATCTTAATGAAGTTCTTATCTATGATGCTTTCATCAACCGCAATGATCAGTTCGTGCTCATCTTCTTGGGTCAGCGATTCTACTTTTTGATCGAAGTACTTTTGCTGGTCAAGAATGGACTTAGCCACAGGCAATAACGCTTTACCTTTGCTGGTTAAAACGGGGATGTTTTTCTCTCGGTTAAACAGCTCTTGGTCAATGGCAATTTCGAGGTTGGCTATCGATTGGCTTACCCCAGACTGAGCTCGTTTCAGTTTGCGAGCGGCGGCAGAGAAAGAGCCACTTTCACACACCGTGACGAAGACTTTTAGTTGCTCAAAACTGTACATGTTATCTCTCGCTCAATACCAAAGGGGGTAATAACTCCTAGGCTATCACTATTCGTGATGGCTGTTAACTTTCTCTTATTATTTCAGGTGACATAATCTCGACCAATCCAACACGTAATAGATTATTTAGAGGAATGTATGAGTACGTTAGAAAGAGTGTTCCACTCTGTGTTATTTGAAGTACTGGCCGTAACACTATCAATTATAGGCTTAGCGATATTTACTGATCATGATGTGAATGCCTTATCAGGAACCATGATAGTTGTTGCGACCATCGCGATGATTTGGAACTACTGTTTCAACCGCATTTTTGATCGCTACTTCACGGGTGAAAAATCTAAGCGTTCACTCAAGTTACGTGTTTTTCATGTTGTGCTATTTGAGGCAGGCTTGCTGGTGGCGACAATCCCTGTGATGGCATACTTACTTAACGTGGGGTTATGGCAGGCATTTTTGATGGACATCGGCGTGACCATTTTTATTACCATTTACGCGTTTGTGTTTAATCTGATTTATGACCATGTTCGAGCATTCTGGGTACGCAGAGGGGAGCTAGCCGTTCAGTAATCTACCAAGTCAGTAAACACGAGCTTGGCCACTAACCGTTTGTTTATTCGTTATTTTGACGGAGATATTCGGTTAGTAGGCCTAGGTAACCCGGCACTGGTTGGCATTCAAAGTGGCGGTCTCGAATCTTTTCAATCTCTTCCGCTTAATAGTTAGTGTAACCCTATGCACTTATTGTTCGATATGTAATTTGAATTTGTATGTGTCGTAAAATGGTAAATATCTTAATTAAAACTTAGCCATCATAGTCATTCGCCCATCACCAGAGCAAACTATGAACAAGTTAAGTTATGACCGAAAAATGCCGCTATACGTGGTGTCTGCACTTGTCCTCAATATGGCATTTAGCTTGTGGTTGCTGAGTATTGCTTCTACGCCAGCCATGTTTTTTTCGGTGTGTGCGTTGTTTTTACTTAGCACTCTTATTACCGCACGCCTTTATCGACATGAAATGGCTCAAAGCAAGAATAACTTGTCGGAAGCGATCATTGATGGTGTCGCAGGTTTTATTGTCCTCGATAGTCAATTGAGGGTCATACAAGTGAATCAACAATTCTCTCGGGTTTCAGGTTATGCCTTTGACCAAGTCGAATCTCGTCCGATTTCTGATCTCTGTTTTATGAATAACAGCAGCCTAATCACGACCATTACTCGCTCACTGAAGGAAAACCAGAGATGGAAAGGTGAGTTGAGTGGCGTCAGTCGACTTGGTGAGCAGTTTACCGTAAACGTTGTGGTGGAAAAGCTAACTGAAATTCTGCCGCACAATAACAAGTACGTGGTGACCTTTACGGATATTAGCCGACGCAAGATATTGGAGCGTCGATTAAGAATGCTGGTGGAAACGGATTCACTGACAGGGTGCTGGAATCGACGCCGCTTTGATAACGACTTAAAACATTATTCTAACCTGGCAGAGCGTTATGGTTACACACATTCCTGTTTGGCGTTAGTGCATGTGTTTTTCCCTGAGCCTAAATCGGCGTTCTCTGGCTTCGCTGCTGCGCCACTCGAAAAGAAACAGCGTTGGTATGCGGCCTTTAGAGCGATGATTATCTCCTATCCAGTGGTGTGTTTTTTCTTTATTTTTCAAATATCTGAAGCTTTGCTGACAATGATGTTCATTGCGTTGTTATCGTTGATGATTACGTCAGAGAAGTCGATAAAGTTGAGCGCTTTTCTGGTGATAAGTAACGGTATCGGGGGATTGCTGGCGATTGCTGCTTTTTCAATTCTTTCTATAGTACCCAACATTGTCTTCTATTCTTTGTTTATAGGACTTATTGCCATTCTTATGGCTACCAAGATCTACACGGTTCCCGAAAAAGCACCTATTTTCGCCACTGCATTTAGTACGTTGCTCGTACTTGTTGGTAGCACATTGATGAGCTCCGGTGATATCGATAGCAACACCCTTATACGCATATTCCAATTAGTGTTAATTGGCATATATATGATTTTGGCTTCTCTATTCCTAGAAACACGGAATTGGAAGTTCCTACAAAATCAGCCTTAATTTTGTCTAACAAGGACGTCTCATGAAGTTAACCGATGATTTTTCAAAACAGGCGATAGACGCTGCCATCAAGATCGCAGCGATTGCCATGCTCGTGTATTGGTGTTTTTCGATTTTGCGCCCATTCATTCTTTTGGTGATATGGGGTGCGATCATTGCGACTGCGTTGTATCCAGTGGCGGTCGCCATTTCAAATAAAACCGGGATGTCGAAAGGTAAAGCCAGTGCATTGCTGAGCTTTATTGGTGTGATTCTTCTATTTATTCCTTTGGCGGCGCTTTCTTCTGGTATCTACACCAGCGCGACTGACCTGATGACAGGCCTTCAAGATGGCACATTGTCATTGCCTAAACCGAAAGAGTCCTTACAAGATATTCCATTAATAGGGGAAAAGGTTTATTCAACCTTGGTTGCCGCCTCGAACAATATTGAAGGCACTTTCATAAAGTATGCAGACGAAGTTAAACAGTTCGCGACGAAAGCCGCTTCTGTTCTTGGCTCGTTAGGTGGTGGCTTCATTCAGTTCATTATCTCTACCATCATTGCTGGTGCATTCATGAGCAATGCGGATAAATGCAAAACTGGTGTGACTCACTTAGTGGCGCGTTTAACGGGCGGTAAAGGTGAAGAATTGGTAGAGCTTTCTAAATCGACCGTGCGAAGCGTTGTGCAAGGTGTGATTGGTGTGGCTGTGATTCAATCCATGATGTCGGCAATCGGTTTGGTGATTGCAGGCGTTCCTGCGGCTGCGTTTTGGGCGCTAGCTGTGCTGCTCATTGCGATAATCCAACTGCCACCGATTCTTGCTCTATTACCTGCGATCATCTACATGTTCAGCGTTGAATCGACACTGGCGGCGAGCTTGTTCTTAGTGTGGTGTATTTTAGTGAGCGGCAGTGACGCTATCTTGAAGCCAGTACTGCTGAGCCGTGGCTCTCACATTCCAATGTTGGTAATTCTATTGGGTGCGCTGGGCGGAATGGCGATGTCAGGCATCGTCGGTCTGTTTGTCGGTGCTGTGATACTGAGTTTAAGTTATGAGCTGATGATGGCGTGGCTTGGACTTGAAGAGAAAAATCAACAAGAAACTGAGAAAAAACCTGCAGAGGTCGAGGGAAAATAGATGAAGCCAGTCTCTAAAGACGACAACTTCTACTTCTTATTCTATGCGCTGTTGGTGTTGTTTTTTGGTTGCGCGGTGATGCAGCAGTTTTATCCGCAAGGCCAGAAAACAATCCTATTTCTTATCATTATTACGTTGGCGAGTTCAATTGCCGGTATTCATAAAGAGCGAGCCTTGTATCGCTCTTGGTACGGGCTGTTATTGATTACGGCGCTCGTGTCTGGCGTGTTTTCATTTTTGGAAGGCTATAACCTGTCGATAGTGACGCTATCGGCGTTGGCTGTGTTCTTGTTTTCACACATTTACTCGGCGTTGAAGCAGGTGATGAAAGCCAAAACGGTGACACCCAATCACATCATCGGCTCAATCTGTATCTACTTGTTGTTAGGGTTTGCTTGGTCGACCATCTACTTGTTAATTTTAGAGATCTTTCTGAATGCCTTTAACGGGTTAGAAGAGCAAGTCTGGTTAACGAACTTGTTCAATGCGATGTACTTTAGCTTCATCACCTTGACCACAGTTGGTTACGGCGACATATCACCAGCTCTACCTATTGCTCAATTCTTCGTGTTTATGGAATCCATTATCGGCAGTTTTTACTTAGCTATCATGGTGGCGAGTTTGGTGAGCATTCGACTTGCACAGTCTCAATCTTAAGTGCAATCTTTTTCATTTAAGTACCTGTATAAGTTAGAAGTCTGTTTTGTTGGAACAGGTGTAGTATGGATTTTAATCGATGATCAGTTTTACCATTTAACGCCATATGGATTAATAAGTAACCAAAAGATAACGTATTGAGAGAATTTAAGTACGCACCTAGATATAACCTATCAAGTTACCGAAAAAACGAGGTTATATAGTGGTATGATCGCGGGCTCAGCACCATAAGTGATAAAGAATAGGAAACAGAATGACTCACCTTACCGAACAGCAAGAAGCTGCAATGGCGACGTTTAAGGAAAACTTACACCTTCCAAACGGTGGTTTTCATAAACTGATTATCGAGCTAAGTAAGGAGTATCAGTTGCCTTTCCAAAAGGTGCGTGCGGTTTTAAAGAAAGCTCAAAAAGACGTTGAACGACAAATACGAGAAGACTTTACCAGCGTTGATGACACAGTACTGAGCCAAGCGAATTGGGTAAATATCATTAAGTCGAAGCTTGTTGAGTTAGCGGAAGAAAACCAAACGGTTATGGATAAGCTGCAACAAAACCTGAAGTATCAAAAAGTGTTGTCGGCAACCGAGGGTTCAATCGCAAGCGAAGACGAACGTGACGAGTTGATTGAAGAGTTGATTCAAGCTTATGAGCAAGAGGTGTTCAAACCGTTACTGGCGATGTTGCATACAACGAAGCTGTATTGGAAGTTAATGCTGGTGGATGAGACATGTAAGATGAATGAGGAGAATCGTGAGAAGTTCAGTGATTACCCTCAACACATGCAAGCTGCAGAACACTTATATACTCTTGATCAGAAGTTAAGGTCGATGCCGTTAACTTATTAGTCCATGAATGCACTGATAATGACTCAATGGTGATTCAGAGTTTGATATAAGTTGGTTTCAATAGAAGTACGATAACCTAGCTAGCGTTAGCCGCGTGTGAAATGCAAAAAGGCTAGGTTTCAGATCTGTTTTACTTCTACTCTATTTTGTTCTGCTAGAGCGAATTGAGGGTGACATCTTTTACATCTTTGGGACTAGATGGTGTTTCTTTTGTAGCCTTTGGGAAATGCTATAGGAGTGTGAAATGTCCTAGGGTGTTTCCGTTGCCTGAAACGATAGTTCCGATGCTTTCTCGTTCATTAAATTCAAAGTCGATGAGATAGCTGTGATGTTGTAGCTTGGGCAATATGTGGCGGTGGAGTATATCGCTATTGAGCTGTCGAATCTCGGTGACCCATGAAATCTCTTCTTTGTGTAAATCTATTTTAATCTTGAGCATTTATTACCTTTTAGTTTATTGACTGTTTTTTCGCGTGATAGTTGGTACCAATGGGTTTGTCGTGTTGTTCTGCGTGACATAACTGTGCCTTGTGTTTATTACATTTGTATTTAAGTGCTCGATCTATTCTGACTTCGCTGACAAAAGAGCAAATGACGATAGATCGGTAGTAGGATCGAATTTAAAAGCTATTGAATGACTATCTGGGTGAAAGCTGACGCAGAGATGGTGTAACGAGGGAATCGAGAACTGTCTATGTGGAACTTGGACTTACTTTAGCATTAACAGCTCTATAGATTAGAGCCAGGTGGCGAACTATACGCCTAGTTTTCAAAATTACAACCCTATTTCAATTAAATTCAAAAATATTTTTGGGTGATTTACCATCGGTTACTGAAGGTTAAATGAGCGAAGGTCAGGGATTTGACCATGATATCTGACTGAGTCTTGGCTTTTCAGCTGTTCGTATTCGTTGTCATTAGTGGGTTTAATTGATCAGCTAATTTGGTGATGATTAAGTCTCTGTTGTATATGATCTTTACATTGTAAATTACAATCCATGATTTTGGGGTTCAGCGTTGTAATTACAGGGTTTTTGGGTGCTTTCCCCATCTGTTTTTTTTCTTCAGGTTGATGAGTATTTTCCTCTTCGCGTCTTTTTGATATTTCTGATTCCTAATACCTCTCCTGACTACGCAAAATATGAATACTCACTTTTACATTTCTGAATAATAAAGTTGTTGTATCGCCAATTTAGTGCAAATATAATTGATAATAGTTCTCACTTGCGTTACAAGTTTGTTGTCAATCCAATGACAGACTTTAAATTATCGTTATTTAGCAGTTGTGTACGCCCCATGCTCGTCTATGAGTAATGTGACTTTCATTGTCATGAGTGGTGGTTAGTATCAATGGCAAAGGAAGAAACATGAAGAAAACAATCAATTCAGTTCGCCAGTTGTTAAGCGGGCTTGCCATCGTTCTTGCATCATCATTACTGATGACCGCTCAAGCGAAAACCGTGACCATTGAACACGTAAAGGGCACGGTGCAGTTTACTGAAGTACCACAGCGCGTTGTGGTACTTGGCTTTGGTAGCTTGGATGTGCTTGATCAAATTGGTGTACAGCCAGTTGGTGCGCCTCATAGCTTGCTGCCCGATTACCTAGCTTCGTACAAAGAAACGACAGCAAATACAGGATCATTGAGTGAACCTGATTTTGAAGCTATCTACATGTTGAAGCCTGACATCATTATCGCGGAAAACCGCATGCTTAAGGTTTACGACAAGCTGGCACAAATCGCTCCAACGGTCATGTTCTCTATTGAAGGTGATAAATACTGGGCTGATGCTCAGCAAAACTGGCGCGCGCTAGGTGACATCTTTGGTAAGCAAGCTGAAGTAGAAGCGATCATCAAAGAGACTCAAGGGTCTATCACTGCGGTAAACGACAAAGTCGCGTCTGACGAAACTTCAGCAATGATGCTGATGAACAACGGCAACAACATTGCGATGTTCAATAAGGGCAGTCGCTTCTCGATCATTTTTGATGATTTTGGTTTCGAGGAGTCAAAGAGTGCGACAGTGGCTCCAATTAAAGGGACTCACGGCAACCTAATCTCGTTCGAATACATTGCTGACGCAAAACCTGAAGTGCTTTACGTTCTTGACCGCGAAAAAGCGATCGGTAAATCAGAAGGTCGCGCACAACAGCTGTTTGATAACCCATTAGTTGCGGCGACACCTGCAGCGCAGCAAGGCAACATCGTTTACCTTGATTCAAGTGCTTGGTATTTGGCTGGTGGTGGCGTGACAGCGATTCACAGAATGTTGGGTGATATTGAACGAACGATTCAATAGTCATCAATCATCATATTTTGGGGCTTATAAGAGCGTTCTTATAAGCCCTTTTTCACTTTTCATACGGACTCAAAGAGCCCTACCTTTAGTATTATTTCTATGTTGAAACCCATTGCAGCTGCTGTATTTCTTGTTGTGTTATGCGTTATTTCATTGATGATTGGAGTCGCTGAGATCAGTTTTAGCGACTTCTTCAATGGCAACCAACACGCCAACTCTATTTATGTTGTTAGTCGAATCCCTCGACTGTTCGCGATTGTACTTGCCGGTGCGGGCTTGAGTGTCGCTGGCTTGATCATGCAACAGATCGTGCAGAACAAGTTTGCCGCGCCTTCGACGATGGGCACCATTGACTGCGCCATGCTTGGGTACATAGTCGGTATTCTGGTTCTGGGCAATGCAGCGCAATGGAGCTACTTAGGCTTTATCTTCGCGTTTGCAGTGTTTGGCACCATGCTATTGGTCCGTTTTCTACAACACCTGAAGTTCAAGAATGCGGTGTTGGTGCCTTTGATTGGCATTATGTATGGCAACGTTGTTTCGTCTCTAACAACCTTTATTGCTTATAAGTACGACTTAGTACAAACCTTGTCGGCATGGACAATGGCGAACTTTGCGAGTGTGTTGCAAGGCAGCTATGAAATTCTTTACCTCGCAGTGCCTGCTTGTGTGTTGGCTTACTACTTCGCGAGTCAGTTCAGTGCGGCGAGTATTGGCGAGAGCTTTGCGAAAAACATCGGCTTGAATTACCAGAAGATCGTCTTCATTGGTGTTGCATTGGTCGCTATCTGTGCCTCTTCTGTAGTGATGATCGTCGGTGTTATCCCATTTCTTGGCCTTATCGTGCCGAATATCGTGTCGTTGATGATGGGCGATAACATGAAGAAGATTCTGCCTTGGACAGCCTATTGGGGCGTGATCTTGGTATTGGTTTGTGACTTGTTAGCTCGAATCGTCATCTTCCCTTATGAGATTCCAATCTCGATGGTAATCAGCATCTTTGGTGGCTTGATTTTTATCTACCTAATCATGAGAGACAAGTCGAATGCGTGATTCAGTAAAAATTGCGATTCTGGCCATCGCGTCTTTGTGTATGGCGGCTGTATTTGTGGGGCAGGGACTTACGTGGGATAACTATGAGTTCTTCTTGTCTCTGCGACTACCTAAACTACTGTCAATTGTGTTGGCGGCGGTGGCGATTTCTGCATCGTCATTGGTGTTCCAAACTATTACTAATAATCGAATTCTAACCCCATCCATCTTGGGCTTTGATAGTTTGTATATGCTGGTTCAAACGGTACTTCTGTTTGTGTTTGGCAGTGCTAGCTTCTGGGTGATTGATTCAATCGCAAACTTTTCGATGTCTGTAACTGTGATGATCTTGTTCTCGTTTGCTCTGTTCCATTTCTACTTTAAGAGCAAGCGAAATAACGTTTTCACACTGCTTTTAATAGGCATCGTGTGTGGCAGCGTATTCTCGAGTTTAGCGAACTTCCTTGCGATGTTGATTGATCCCAATGAATTCGCGGTGCTGCAGAATGTGATGTTCGCAAGCTTCAATAACGTGAAAGGCGAACTGGTTTACCTTAGCCTTATTCCATTAGGTTTGAGCTTGCTTGGCCTGTGGTTGTTAGCGCCTAAGCTTGATGTACTTTGGCTTGGTGTTGATAACGCAACAAGCTTGGGTGTGAACACAAAACGACTGACTCAGATTACTTTGGTGATTGTGTCAGTGATGGTCGCGGTATCGACGGCTTTGGTTGGCCCAGTGCTGTTCTTTGGTTTAATCACCGTGAGCTTAGCTCGCCAGATATTCCGATCTTATCAGCATCGTGTGCTTATCATCGCAAGCAGCTTGTTAGCGATCGTTTTATTGGTTTCTGGCCAATGGTTTATCGAAAAAGTGATGGCGTTTGAAACCACTGTGAGTGTGATCATTAACTTGGTCGGCGGTTTGTATTTTATGTTCTTGTTGTTACGCACCAGAATTCAGTAAAGGTAGTAAGTTGTGATTAAATTAACAGGTTTAAGTAAGAAGTATGGCAAGTCACTCGTGGTTGATGATGCCAGTGCTATGTTCCCGAAAGGCGAAGTGACTTCTATCATTGGCCCAAATGGTGCGGGTAAAAGTACGCTGCTTTCTATGGCGAGTCGCTTAACAGACAGTGACGCCGGTGAAGTAGTCATTGGCGATAAGTTACTGGCTGAGTGGGATACCAAAGAGCTAGCCAAGCACCTTGCCGTCTTAAGACAGTCAAACAACATCAATATGCGATTTACGATTCGTGAGTTGGTCTGTTTTGGTCGTTTCCCACATTCTCAAGGTCGCTTGAAAGACGAAGATCATCAGATCGTCGACACAGCATTGGAGCACCTTGGCATTACCGACATTCAAAACAAATATCTTGATGAGTTGAGTGGCGGTCAGCGTCAAATGGCGTTTATCGCGATGGTTGTGGCGCAAGATACAGATTACGTGTTCTTAGATGAGCCTCTGAATAACCTAGATATTAAACACTCGGTTGAAATCATGCAGACGCTGCGTCGCCTAGCGCATGAGTTTAATAAAGCGGTGGTGATCGTGATTCACGACATCAACTTTGCTTCTTGTTACTCAGATAACATTGTGGCGATGAAGAAAGGTAAAGTGGTTAAGTCGGGTAAGGTTTCGGAAGTGGTTGAAAAATCAGTAATGGAGTCAATCTACGAGATCCCATTTGAGATTCGTGAGTTCGATGGTGTTCGAATCTGTATGTATTATTCTGGTCGTTAGATTACTGAATAACTCGGTTGTTTTGCTTTCTAGCCGTTGAACGAAAAGAGCTCCCATATGAGGAGCTCTTTTTGTTTTCGGATAGTATCTGTGTTGTTAGTGAAATGTTGCAATGCAAAGGTGATTCCCCTTGTATAATAATAACTTAACTGACGTAATATTGACTGGTCGTACTTCTAATAACGCCAGTTTGAAGTCACTCACAGATCTACTCTTCATTTTTGAAAATCAATTGCTTTTTTTCTGCTTAACCTCTAAAAACCGTTCTACACTAGGGTTATAACTGTTTGATTTGTATAAGAGGTATCAATGAGTCGGAAACCCATAGTGTTAGTCGTGGATGACACCCCAAGTAACTTGGATGTGTTAACGGCAATACTCAAAGATACTTATCAAGTGAAAGTAGCGATTAACGGCACAATTGGTATCAAAATTGCGAAGATGGTGCCGCAGCCAGACCTTATCCTCCTTGATATCATGATGCCTGACATCGATGGTTACGAGGTGTGCCGCCAACTTAAAGCTCAGCCGAATACGGCTCACATTCCTATCATTTTCGTGACCGCCACAATTGGTCCAGAAGCCGAAGTAAAAGGGCTCTCCTTGGGGGCTGTCGATTACCTAACCAAGCCGATAACCCCTGCAATTGCACTCCAGCGTGTGAAAACGCATATCGCACTTTATGACCAACAACGCGCGTTGTTTAGTCAGGTAAAAGAGAAAACTCAAGAGATCAATCTCGGTAAGCTAGAAACACTGAACATACTGGGTAGAGCTGCTGAATTTAAAGACAATGAAACAGGCATGCACGTTAAGCGTATGAGTCACTACTGTGAAGTGCTAGCTAAAGCCTTGGGAATGACTGACGAAGATGCCGAGACGTTGCGTGATGCAGCACCAATGCATGATATTGGCAAGATCGGTATTCCTGATAGCGTATTACTCAAGCCGGGTAAATTGGACGCCGACGAGTGGACAATTATGCAAAAGCATGTCGAATATGGTGTTGATATACTTGGTAGGCAGAGTGATTCCAAACTGATGCGTATGGCTATTCAGGTGGCGCAATATCATCACGAAAAATGGGATGGCAGTGGTTATCCAAACCAGATAGCTGGTGAAGGTATCCCATTGGTTGGAAGAATTGCGGCTGTTGCTGATGTGTTTGATGCTCTAACGGCAGAACGCCCTTATAAAAAAGCTTGGAGTGTCGAAGATGCTTTGGCTTTAATCACTGGGCAGAAAGGTAAGCATTTTGACCCGACTATCGTTGATCTGTTTTTCATTAAATTGCCAGAGATTCTAGAGATTAAAGAGAAGTTCAAAGATGAGTGACCTCTGGCAGATGTGGGGTAAGTGGGGTAAGCGTTATGTCATCGCCATAATTTTGTTTGTTGTATTCGTTGTTCGTGCCGCTAGCGTTAACGCTGAGGCTGCTCCGGATCAACAACCAAACCTATGGCAAGATCCTGATCGTGAAATCACGTTTGTTACACTATCCAGTCATTATCCTTACTCATTTATTGGTGATGACGGAAAAGTCGACGGGATTATTCGAGATTGGGCTTACGATCTTGAAGAGCGTTTCAACGTAAAAACCAACTTCATCAGCGTAGATTCTCATGCTGAAGCAAAGCAAGCTTTGTTAGACGGGAAAGGCGATGTGTTTCCGTTTCAACAGTTTGATCCCAGCGAAGGAGGACGTTTCCTTCAAACTGATCCTTATATCTCGTACCAAATTGCCGTCATTCTTCCTACCGAAGATCATCTCAATAATAAAATAGAGCAAGAGGCCAAAAGGCGAATTGCCATGGTTCGAGAAAGCATCGACCTAAAGCGATCTGGCGTGCAGCTTAGTTCGATTGAGAGAGTTGAATTCGATACGGCCATTGATGCTATTCGTGCATTAGAAGATGGGTCGGTTGATGGCTTACTGGCTGAACCTGTAACCACCATGGATCTTGCTCATAAAAGCGGAGTCGAGAATTTAGCGGTCAACCATGTACTTGATCGCTGGAAGAACATCAAAGCAGCCATGGTTATTCGTTCAAACGACAATGAGCTGCTTAACTTATTGAATCAACAGATTGCAACGTTTGATATCAGTAAAAAGAACCGCATTTTATCTAAATGGTTAGATGACTCGCCTTATCGCTCTCCCATTAAAGGTGTATTTGGATTCGGCAACCCGCCTTACATGTATCCAGACAGTACTTCTGTTGGCTTAGAGCATGACATTATGCAAAGGGCATTGAACGATATGGGGTATCGATTGGGTGACGTTGTCACTTTGCCTCGTACTGCAGCTCGTCAAGCTATCGATAACAACAACTCAATATCATTTGTTTCTGGCGTTCAACTTGATGACTCTTCATTGCACTTTGTCAGTGACAAGGTGATGGATGTTGATTTTGTGCCAGTGTCATTAAAGAGGCGTAAGCTGGATTTGAAGTCGGCAAAAAATTTGTCCTTAGGTGCATTGTTGTTCGATGAAACATCGCCGATTAAAAACTCCGTAGAAGTGTTGGAAAGCCAATTGAGCATTGATCGGATAGATGATCTCGACAGCTTAGAGTCGGCGTTTTCCCAACTGAGAGCTCAAAATGTTGATCTCCTGATGGTAGAAAGGCGCGTATTAACCTGGTTTGTCACCAATACCCGGTTTATTGAAATGCGCGAGATTCAGATCCATGAAGATTATAAAGTCAGTTATCCCATCTACGTGGATTTCAGGGGGGCTGAGCTAAGAGACCGCTTCAATGCCGCATTGGCAAACCTGAAAAGGGAAGACGGGGAGTTTGAGCCAATTCTTAGAAGACAAATTAAGAACGACCTGACTCCGGTTCTGAAGAAGGCCGATATTATTGCTCAAATCTCAGCGTACTTTATTGTTAATGATCGCTTTGACGAATTGCCTAAGATTTTTGACATATTTGATGCAGATAATACTTTCATGGTTATTTCGGCACTGGCTGATAATAATAAGCGACCGCTTGAATCTTGGTTCCTAGGAGATGTATCAACGCCATCATTGGACAAGAAAAACACCTCTAAATTGTCATCCGTAACGAAAGGCGTTGGCTATAAAACGCAGACGGGCAGCACCAATGCTGGGTTTATGACGTTCTATTTCGATGTGGATTCCGTGGAAGGAAGTTATGTTTATTTCCCTGCCATTGAGCAGTTTGATTCATTCGGAGATGGTGCAAAACGTTATATTTCAGATGTTTATCAATCGAACAGTTTAGCCGGTGAACTTCTTAATCTTAGTCAAAATGAACGTCAGTGGATAAAATCTCATCCAGTATTGAAAATCGGTATTGATCCTAACTCTTTGCCTTATGAAGCCGTATCGAGCAAAGGGGAATACATCGGCATGATCGATGATTACCTAAAGCTGATCGAGCAGAAAACAGGTTTACGCTTGGAACATGTTGATGTCGGCAGTTGGCAGGAGACTCGACGACTCGTTGACCATAGAAAAGTGCACCTTGTGTCGGCCGCTGTGGAGAATCGTTCGCTTGGCGAGGGCGTGAAGGCGGGTAAGCCGTTATTTTCTAGTCGTTTGGCTATTGCCTCAAGACGAGATGTGAACAGCCTTGTCTTAGAAGAAGCTGCAGGTTGGAAAATAGGTATTTTAGAAGGGGGAGCCAACACAGAAGCTATTGTGGATAGTTACCCTGAGATCAATTGGTCGATGGTGTCATCGACTAATGATGGATTAGAGCTCGTCGAATCGGGTGAGTTTGATGCGATGATTGATACCGTTGACGTCTTAAATTACTTAATCGACTCATTTGGCTATCGAGGAATTGGCATCATCGGTCGGTTAGACTTCTTCCTGTCGCCAACTCTGCATGTCATCAAATCTGAACCTTTGCTGTTGTCTATTGTGAACAAAGCGATAGGCAGTATCTCAGCTGAAGAACACCAGAAGATCTCTGCAAAATGGGCTGCACCCAAAGCGATAGAAAGAGTTGATTATCAATTGGTTTACACCATTTCGGTTTTTTCTCTGGTGATCCTTCTTCTTATTATTTTCTGGAATCGTAAATTAGCGAAGCAGATCAGTATTGCTAAGGAAGCGACCGAAGCTCTGGAAAAGGCGCAGAACCAACTCTACAACATGCTAAATAGCTCTCCAATTGCAGCCAGCGTGGTATTTGAAGAAGAGGTTCGTTACGCGAATGATACGGCGAAACGTTTGTTTGGCGTGGATAATCAGGCGTTGTCTTCTATCGACGTCGCTGCTATCCATGACTCGCTGAGCGTTCGTGATGGCGTGCATAAAGAGCTCGACCTTAACGGTAAAGTTGAAAATAGGGAGTTGGTACTCAGAAAGTCTGATGGAACCCGATTTGTTGCTTTGGTCAGTTACTATCTTTTTGAGATTGATGGGGAAGTCGCCACACTATTTTGGGCATTCGATATTTCAGAAATGAAGCGCCTTAACGAACAATTGGAAGAAGAAAAACAGAGAGCCGATTTGGCGAGCCAAGCTAAATCGGAATTTTTAGCTAATATGAGCCATGAGATAAGAACCCCAATGAATGCCATTATTGGCTTGTCTTATCTGGCGATTGGCGAAATATCTAATCCTGTCGCTCGAAATTATATTGAGAAAGTGCACCGTTCTGGCCATTCGTTACTCGGTATCATCAATGACATCCTTGATTTCTCAAAGATAGAAGCTGGACAACTTGTTATTGATAACGTCCCGTTTGATCCCGTAACGACCTTTAAAGATGTGATTGAGCTGATGGAGTCGAAAGCGGCTGAGAAGCAGCTCAATTTGTCGATGGTCATAGACTCTGAGTTAGACACGCCATTGCAAGGCGATCCATTGAGGTTGTTCCAAGTCATACTCAACCTTGTGGGTAACGCGATTAAGTTTACGGAAAAAGGCAGCGTAGCGTTAACGGTGGAGCATGTTGACTCGAACGACAGCAGCCTAACCATGAGAGTGAGTGTGATGGATACCGGGATAGGCATTTCGGATGAGAACCGTCACAAGCTGTTTGAAGCCTTTAGCCAAGCGGATACCACAACGACACGTCGGTTTGGCGGTACAGGGCTTGGGCTCAACATTAGCCAGAAATTAGTTCATGCGATGGGCAGTCAAATTACGGTAGAGAGTGTTTACGGGCAAGGCAGTGAGTTCTCCTTTGTACTGACATTGCCACGCTCAAGCTCGGATGCGTTAGCCGACTTCAAAGCTCAAGAGTTGCAACTGGATTATCAGATAGAGTTCAAAGGGCAAAGAGTGCTATTGGTTGAAGACAATGAGCTGAACCAAGATCTCGCCTTAGCATTTTTCAGTCGCTCTAAATTAAATGCCGATCTTGCTGAAAACGGAAAGGAAGCGCTGGAGTTAGCTAAAAACAACGACTACGAAATAATCTTCATGGATCTTCAAATGCCGATTATGGACGGCTTTGAAGCTACCCGTTTGATTCGTGAATTCGATATAGATGTACCGATTATTGCAATGTCAGCCAGTGTTTTTGATGATGCGAAACAACGAGCGAGGGCGTCGGGCATCACGGACTTCTTGGATAAGCCTATTGTTATTGATAAAGCGATGTCTCTGATTACTCGATACATTGTTCCTGAGGTATTAGTTGAAGGTAGAACGCATTCAGATGCGATACAGACAGGTGATTCTGATGAGAGTGCGGAATTACACTCTGATACTCACATAAAACCGCCTGTTTTCTCTCAGTCGAGGTTTGAGCAACTGACTTATCATGATGTGAAACTGCAAGCCAAAATGCTTGATAGGTTCTGCAAAGGATCACCAGACATGATGTCGGATGCTTTTGATAGCTTAGTACAAGGCGAATGGGAGACGTTAGAGCGTAATCTACATACCTTAAAAAGCATGGCAGCTTCGATTGGTGGGTTGCGATTGGCAGAGTTACTCAGTGATTTAGAAAGCAAAGCTCATAACAAGGCGTGTGATGAAGAGGATCTTAAACAAGGTGAGCTTGGGTTAATTGAACTGATTAAAGCAGTTGAGATCAGCTTTGATGTGCCTGGTGCCAAAGGATCTAATACGACAAGTTCTGAAGTAGCCGATGTGAGTCTTGCTGATACCTCTGACTCACCGAGCATCACGTCAGAACAGCATGCTCAGTTGCTATCACTGCTGGATGCGTATGATAACGATGCAACTCAATATGTGACTGAGTTACTGGCACAGTATCCACATTCTGTTGTTCTCAAAGATGTTCGAAGTGCGTTAGATAATTATGACTTTGAACGAGCAAAAGAGGGGCTTGGCGCTTCTGAGTAGTTGTCTTTTATAAATATCACTTCAACATTAAAGCCTTTAGCTCTTATAGCGAAATACCGAGCTAGCTAAAGGCTTTAAATCTATCTATACCGAACTAACGACTCACGTTCTGTTTGATTAGCTCAACAACCGTATCGTATCGGTGCGGCAGTTTTCGGTTTCGTTTTTGAACCAGATACAGCGTTTCCTCTACTTCTACCTTTGGCGGCACAACGTGTAGCTTGTCTCTATCTGGGAAGTGTTCAACCGCGCCAGCCGGTAACACGGTAAAACCTAATCCTTTTGATACGGGTAGCAAGATCTGGTGAAGCTGATTGATGTAGCCAGATCTTGGTATCTCATTAACGTTGATGTTCGCTAAGTCTTTATCTCCGCAAAGGTCGAAATACAAAGACAGATAGTGTGCAGAATCTGGGTGGGCAATCAGGCCAATGTCATTCAATACTTGCGGCGTTATCTCTAAATCAGCAAGGCTGTGGTGAACAATAAGACACAGTGCTTCTTTGCCGATGACTTGGCTTTGGTAGTAGCTGTCGTTCGGGGAATGCCTAACAATGCCGATATCGGTAGTGCCTTCGCTTAGGTCATTCAATATCTTTTTGTTTGGAGCGGCTTCTAAGTTAATGCTGAGCTCTTGGTGTTGCTGTTGAAGTTCAAGAAGCTTGGGATACAGACGCAAAGAGAGTGAGCCAGAGCAAGACAAGTGACATTGCCCAGCATAAGGGTTATCAAAACTCAGAGACTCAAAAAGATCTTCTTGGTCTTTCTCTAGTTTGATCGCATAGCGATACATAATCCGACCCTGTTCGGTCAGTTCGAAGCTCTTGTTTTCTCGAGATAGCAGGTCACAATTACAAGCTTGTTCAAGCTTCTTGATGTGTTGGCTGACTCCAGGTTGTGTCATATACAACTTTTCTGCCGTTTGGGTGAAATGGCCAACTTCAACCAGAGTCTTAAACGTATTGAGCCAAAGTGGATTAATCATACTCACCTTCAAATACTAAAGCCTATAAATAACAGAAAATTATTATTATCTTAAGTAATGATAATTTCAACTCTAGCGTCTTAAGTAACGCTAATCAAAGTCATGTGGTGGTAGCACTTTATATTGGTCTATTGGTCTATTGGTCTATTGGTCGCTTTGTAGAGTTGCTATGAGTAACAAAGTGTTGCGACTTTGTTGATTATTTGGTCTATTGACCAACTGTGCTCATATTTAGGAACGAAGATGAATAGAAATGTTTGGCTGCTCTCACTGTGTCAGGCCTTGTTGATGACGGGTAACATATTACTGATCTCTGTGATTGGCTTGATCGGCAAGCAGATTGCGCCCAGTGTCAGCATGATTACCTTGCCGGTTGCACTGCAGTTTTTGGGTTTAATGGCAGCCACTATTCCTGCGTCTCTAATTTCAGGTAAGTTAGGGAGAAAGCGAGGATTTAGCATTGGTAATGTGGTTGGCATTACAGGGGCTAGCCTTGCCACTTACGCACTGTCTCAGCAAAATTTCTATCTGTTTTGTTTCGCCACGTTCTTACTTGGGATAGGCATAGGTTTTGGCACGCTTTATCGCTTTGCTGCAATCGAGGTGTGTGATGAAAATGCCCGTCATCGAGCGATCTCTATATCGATGGCTGGTGGCGTTTTAGCAGCAGTATTGGGGCCAAACTTGGCGATTATGTCTCAACAATGGTCAGCAGATGGCTTGTATATTGGTGCTTTTGCTTCTTTGATTGGATTGAACATTCTTGCGTTACTCATCTTACAAACAATTCAGTTTCCAAAAGTCTCTTTTAATAGTCAGGCACCTAAATCCGATCCTCTCAGTGTGATAGTAAAAGCGCCTAACTTTATTGGCGCAGTGTTTGCTGCCATGGTCGCTTATGCGGTGATGAATATCCTGATGACAGCAACGCCATTGGCAATGATTGGTTGTGGCTTTGACTTTACCAAAGCAGCGGGCGTCATTGAGTGGCACGTATTGGGGATGTTTGTTCCTGCATTCTTTACTGGTTCACTTATCGAGAAGTTTGGCTCAAGAATGATGATCTTGGCAGGCGGGGTTCTGTTCGTCGTCTGTATCGCGATTAACATTCATGGCGAATCTATCTGGCACTTCAGAGCGGCTCTAGTTGTGCTTGGTGTCGGTTGGAACTTTATGTTTATCGCGGCAACAGGTTTGTTTAGTCAGTCCTACCAATCGCAGAATAAAGCTAAGGCACAAGCGTTTAATGAATTTATTGTCTTTGGCTGTGTGACGATTACCGCCATGCTCTCTGGCTGGCTAGAATCGACAGCAGGGTGGCAGAACCTCAATATCTACGTATTACCATTCGTGTTAGCTGTTATCTTGCTGTTCGCATTCAGTGCTCGTAAATCGCGTATTCAAAAGCAGCCTGTGTAATGGCTCATCGAATGGTGGTTCAGTAAATTTGTTACTGTGATTAAAACCCTAGTATCTCGAACTGCGACCAATAAAAAGCCCTACCAAATCGGTAGGGCCTTTGCTTACGGCTTAAATAATAACGTTTTCTTAAAACTGCTGTCGTGGCTTATATCCTGTGACAACAGTACTTAAGCTTGTGTTGTAAATACGCATGACAGAGCCAGCGATGATTTACAGGTCGACCAAAATTGTCTTAGTGGTAATCCCACCTTGGTCATCGATTATCTTCAGTGTCACCTCGTGCTTTCCGTATGAAGGGA
The DNA here is from genome assembly GCF_041473395.1 of Vibrio sp. 10N.222.55.C6. Classification (NCBI taxonomy): domain Bacteria; kingdom Pseudomonadati; phylum Pseudomonadota; class Gammaproteobacteria; order Vibrionales; family Vibrionaceae; genus Vibrio; species Vibrio sp. 10N.222.55.C6. Next base: position 30,247 of record NZ_JBFRSD010000001.1, on the reverse strand, counting down.
AGATTGACGTGAATGTGCGACCTCGTTTCACCTTTCCGTTTGGAAGTGTCCACTCGGTATCAACAATACGACCATCGCTGTCTGAACTTGTAGACCACATGGTTACCCAGCGGCCCAAGTGAATGTACTTCGCGCTCGCTTCTGGAAGGGCGTTTGGAGATTCAACACTCACTACGGAGCTAAATGAAGCGGTAGCGCCTTTGTCGTCGACAACAGTCAAGTTCACCGTGTATTCGCCCGCTTGCTCGTAAGACCAAGTTGGTGCCACTTCGTTACTTGTTGTGCCGTTGCCAAAGTCCCATAGGTAACGGGCGATCTCACCGTCTTGGTCTGAGCTGAAGTTGTTTGCAGAAACAGTCAGACCAGTCACATTAAGCTCGAAGTTCGCAGTAGGAACGATGTTGTGTTGGCTTACTTTAGATAAGCGAACCACACCGTATTCGTTGTTATCACTCTGATTCACAATATCGACCGCTAAACCAAACTCCGTCAGGATGCGTCCTGAATCTGGTGCTTGAGGCGATGTGTAATCTTGGTCATCCGAGAAGCTAGCATTGCCAACCAAACTGGTATCTTCGAGTACATCGTTGTCGCTGTTTACAAGACGCATTGGAGTATGATCTTTGAGTGAAAACGCTGCGTCTCGAACTTGGTAGCGTGTTTGAGCCGCTTCACCAGAGTTTGCCCACAGCATGGCATTTTGGTCTGCATCGACCACGCCTAACCAACCTTCACCAGGGTGTTTACCTACCCAGTTGTCGGTGAGTGATTCGTCGACGTACCAAATGATCAAGCCAGGGTCGAATGACATCAGTTGTCCCATGCGTTTGATGTTCGCTAGGCCTTCATCAACATCCATGTGGCTGCGCCATTGCAATAGATAGTAGTGCTGCGCTTGATGGAATCCATTACTCAGCTTGTAACCATTAAGGGAGAAGGTGGAGTTGCTTTCACCATCGTCTATTGAGGTCACTTCACCATCGACAACAACAGCAAGGTTATCTAAATAGAAGCCTTCCATTGCTAAGCCGCCATCGGTGATGTATTCAAAAGACAGTTCCACTTCTTGGCCTGCCCATTGTGAAACGTCGAACTCAGCGTCGACCCATCCGCCAGATTCGCCGCCAATAGCAGGAACGAGGCCCGTGTTGTATGGATCGTCCATTGAGGTAATGTTTCCTGCAATGGCTTGTCCGTTGATTAGCACGCGCGCAAAGTCGTAGTCTTTTTCAATCTCATACCAAGTTTTGAAAGACAGCAGTGCAGAATCACCCGCTGGGATCATCAACTTGCGAGTCATACTGTTTTTCAGATCATCGCCTTTTTGAGAGTGGAATGAATACTCGCCCTCAAAGGGTTTCAGACTTTCAATCTGCTTTTCAGGAAGATCCACTTTGATCATGTTAGGACGACTGTTATCCGTTGTTTGGAACAGCGTATACACTTGTGGATTGTCTTCTAGGTCATCAATCGAGAGCTGATCATCGTTAACCCAACGTCCGCCAATCGATTTCTGTAGGAAGTGTTTTGCCCAAGAGCTGAATGCCGTTGGTTGTGTACCACCAATTTGACCAGCCCAACTGCCCGAAGACATGATTGACCAGTAAGAAACCGGTTCGCCTCTGCCTGTGTATTGCGTGTCATACTCGTCTGGTAAGCCTAAATCATGGCCATATTCGTGGGCACAAACACCTGCAGCCGCATCAATCGGTTGAATGGTGTAATCGAACGCCGCGTATTGGCCACCAAATCGATCTGGAAGCGAGCTAGAAGTACCTTCCAGTACATGAGTGCGACCAAGGTTGAATCGGTGAGACCAAATCGCATCAGGGCCTAACACGCCACCACCGGCTTCTTCGCCTACCGATGCATGAAACACCATCAGGTGGTCAATCACACCATCGGGTTCGCGGAAATTTCCGTCACCGTCGTAATCGTAACGATCTTCGATGTCGTAATCGGCAAGGTTGATACTCGGATCTTGAGCCAGTTGATTCAGCGCTTCACGAACCAGTTCTTGGGCGTTTAGGTCGTTGTCGGTGGTAGGGGAGTTGCCACCATAGAATGACGCAGGCTTAGAGGCGCGATACCAACCTGCCGCTTGACCTGAAACGCTGTAACTGTCGCCTGATTCGCTTTGGTAATATTGGCGCATCGAGATTAGGTTTTCGCCATTTGGCCCTGTGTAGCCAGAATTTGAAAACAACAACTCTTGATAATGTTCAGGGTTGTAGCTCTCGTAGAGCATCTGCGTGTGCTCTTCGGTCAACTTGTTGTCATCCCAGTTCAAATCAGGGAAATCGACCAATAGAGCGAGTACTTTATCGGTGCGCTTGGTGCCGACTTCTAAAGCAAAGACACTCGCTTTTTTAACGCCAGACCCTTTTTCTATGGCTTTGAGTATTTTTGCGCGTTGCTCAAGTGCTTTTTTTCCGAATTGAGCATCGCCTTTGAAACCGGAATTGATTTTATTTTTCAAGTAACGGTCAAGCGCATCCTGCTTTGCCACATCGGTTGCATCTTGGTCGACTAAGCCTTGTCTAACTAGCATTTCAATGAGTTTGTCTTCATTAACTACGCCTAAATCAATAGGTGTTTTTGCATAACCACTGACGCTAAATAGAGTAAGCATTGCTGAAGCCAACAATGTTCTTCTCATCATTTTCATTATATTTCCTTTTTATATTTCCATGTCGATATCAGTATCAACTTGCCTTATTCGGATCTGTTGTCCGAGTTTGGCCTAATACACTCTTGTGGTGTCTTATTTAACTGACGTGTGTTTGTTGTATGTTTTTTACCTTCTATCTCTTTTGTATTGGTTGTCTCTTTTCTATTTTTTGAATCAAACGGGGTGCTCTTCACTTTTTTAGCGTTGAGATAGATACGCAAAGCTTCTTGATTTACCTCATAGGTTAAGCCTGAACAGATAACACCTCGTTTAATCAATGACTTCAGTAATAGTTCGTCGTTCTCAATAGTGGAAGCCTGTGACAGTGAGGAAAAAATTAGAACCATTAAAGCCATTGTTTTGTGTGACATTATTATATCAAGCCATCAGTTCTGATTATGTAACAAAATATATTTATAAAATTTACCAATCAAATGGATAATTATTACAATTAATTATTCGTTCCGGTTTCAACATTTAGAGTTAATATAAAATAAGGAGTGTTATTTATTCTATTGTCAGTTATTTAATGGGTTTTGTTGAATGAATAGTTGATAGTTTGGATGTTTAATAACATTGATTAGGTCATGGTTATTATTCTGGAGGGCGCTTTATACAAGGCGTTGGGTTCTAACTAATAAGATGATTTTTTATTATCGGTGTTTTAAAATACGCATGTAATAACTGAGTCATTAGTAAATACCCATGCTCAAATTATTTTTACTCAAAATATCAATAATTAGGGTATTGAGAGTAACTTTCAGTGTTTAAATGACGTGAAATTTAACAATAGCAGAGCTGGTCGGGTTGTCACCGCCTGCTTGCTTAAAGCGAGTGAAACGGCTGAGAGAAGAGGGCGTGATTGTCGGTGGTGTGTCCATCATTAATCCAGAACTGACCGGCAGTAAGATGACTTTGGTTGTGTCCGTGGAAATGGAGCGTGATCGAGGGGATATTTACCAAATCTTTCGCCATTCTATTTCAAAGGCAGAAGAGGTCACGCAGTGCTATCAGATATCAGGCAGCTTTGATTTCATGCTGATTGTGACGGTCAAAGACATTCAAGCCTACGAAGACTTTGTGGAGCGAGTACTACGCAAAGATCTGAATATTCGTAAATTCCATACCTCTGTCTCAATGAGAACCGTGAAATTTACCACTGCCGTAAACTTAGATGAGTCGTGACTGTTGGCATGAGAAGATAGTGAAGTTATTAGCTTTGTGAGGTACTTAGCTAATATTTGTATAAATAGCAGGCATTTACACAAAATGTGATGTTCACATTTTGTCATAACTTTAATAATTGTATATATTGCTCGCCTAAAATAATAATTAACCTAAGTTAATATAATGACTGTCAGCTCATCTACTCAATCTCGTGAAACGCTTCTCAGCGAAAACGAACAACTTGTCTCTACCACTGATTTAAAAGGCGTGATTACGTACAGTAATGATGCTTTTTGTCGCATAGCGGAATACAGCCAACAAGAATTGCTAGGGCAACACCACAATATCGTAAGGCATAACGATATGCCGAAAGCCGCTTTTGCTGATATGTGGGTTAACCTAAAGCAAGGTAAAGCTTGGCGTGGCATCGTAAAAAACAAAACCAAATCTGGTGGGTTTTACTGGGTCGATGCTTATGTAACTCCAATTTACGACAATGGTAAGGTGAGTGGCTACCAATCTGTTCGTGTTAAGCCAAAGAATGAATGGATACAAGTTGCAGATAAGGCTTACCAAGGCCTCTTGAAGGCTGAAAAGTCGGGTCGCCAATGGTCATTAAAGATCAGTGACAGTGTTCGTTACGCCGTGTTGCTAGGCTCTTTGGCTGCGCCGTTAATTTCAAATCTCATTGAAGTAGGGCAAGTATCACAATGGTTGTTGAGCCTACTTCCTGTTTCAGCATTAGCACTGCTTTTCCGACAAGAGCTGATTGATACTCCACTGCAGTTGAAAAAGCTGCAATCTAAATTCGATAGTGTTAGTCGTCTTGTTTATTCAGGTAATAGTCAGTTCTCTATTGCCGATTTTCACTTAAAACTATTGTCTGCAAGAATCCACACCGTATTAGGTCGCATGACAGACTCAGCCAAGCCGTTACAAGATTTGGCTGACAACCTAAATGCGACGTCATTTGAAGTATCAGAAGCCTTAGATCAACAAACAAAAGACATTCTTCAAGTACGAGAGGCGACTGAAGAGGTTGAAGTCACCGCCAATGAGGTCTCTTCTCGCACAGAAGAAGCGCACCAGATTGTTGATGTGACTTTGCAAACCTGTGCTGGCGCTAAAGAAAGCATTAATCAAACTCATCAAAACTTAGAGAGCCTAGCTTCTCAGGCTGAAAAGGCGACTCAAACGACTTACCAACTGAGCGATCAAGCGCAGAGCGTAAGCAAGATAATGGAAGAGATTGGTGGAATCGCCGAACAAACCAACTTGTTGGCCCTGAACGCTGCGATTGAAGCGGCGAGAGCGGGCGAGCAAGGACGAGGCTTTGCCGTTGTTGCCGACGAAGTCCGTGCATTGTCGGGTCGAACCTCAAAGGCTACGGTTCAGATCAAAGAGAGCATCGATACCATGCTAACGACGATTGAAGGGTGGCAAAAAGATATTCTGGCGAACCGTAAGCAAACGGACGCATGTGGTGATGTTGCGAAGGTGAGTGCAGAGCGCTTGTCGGAAGTCGAAAACCTAATGCAATCCATGAATGAACTCATGCAGTCTGTTGAAAGTTCTGCTCATAAGCAACGTGAGCTGTCGAGTGAAGTCAATCTGCATATGCAGTCTATCGCCTCGACCGCAGAACAAAACTTAGTGGCAACGCATTCTGTGAAAGACCACTCCACAGAGCTAAAAGAACGAGTCAATGAGTTCTACCAACTGGCAAAGCGTTTCGAAGAAAAATAGCCGTTAGATTTAATCCGAATGAGAGAAAAGACAAAAAAAGCCCCGTATTTTCATGCGGGGCTTTCTGTATGCATCAACCCATTGAAGGGCGAGACAATGTATTCAAGATTAAGCTAGAAGCTCTTTCGCTGTGTTTACTACGTTTTCAGTAGTGAAACCGAACATCTTGAATAGCTCACCTGCAGGTGCAGACTCGCCGAACGTTGTCATACCGATGATCTTGCCACCGAAACCAACGTACTTGTACCAGAAGTCAGCGATGCCAGCTTCTACAGCGATACGTGCCGTTACGTCAGATGGAAGTACAGACTCACGGTACTGCGCGTCTTGTTTGTCGAACGCATCAGTAGCAGGCATAGAAACTACGCGTACTTTCTTACCTTCAGCCGTTAGCTCAGCAGCAGCGTTAACCGCTAGCTCAACTTCAGAACCCGTTGCGATAAGGATAAGCTCTGGCTTGCCTTCACAATCTTTCAGGATGTAACCACCCTTAGCGATGTTTGCTACTTGCTCAGCGTCACGATCTTGTTGTGCAAGGTTTTGACGAGAGAAGATAAGTGCAGAAGGACCATCTTTACGCTCGATTGCTAGTTTCCAAGCAACAGCAGACTCAACTTGGTCACATGGGCGCCATGTGCTCATGTTTGGAGTTAGACGTAGAGAAGCGATTTGCTCAACTGGTTGGTGAGTTGGACCATCTTCGCCAAGACCGATAGAGTCATGCGTGTAAACTTGGATGTTCTGAGTTTTCATCAGAGCAGCCATACGCATAGCGTTACGCGCGTATTCCATGAACATTAGGAACGTTGCGCCGTATGGTACGAAACCACCGTGTAGAGCGATACCGTTCATGATAGCCGTCATACCGAATTCACGTACACCGTAATGGATGTAGTTACCAGAGAAGTCGTTCGCTTCAAGAGACTTAGAACCAGACCACATAGTTAGGTTAGAAGGCGCAAGGTCAGCAGAGCCGCCCATGAATTCTGGTAGCATAGCACCGAACGCTTCTAGAGCATTTTGAGATGCTTTACGTGATGCGATGTTTGCTGGGTTAGCTTGAAGATCAGCGATGATTGCCGATGCTTTCTCTTCCCACTCAGCTGGTAGGTCACCGTTTACGCGGCGTTTGAATTCAGCTGCCAGCTCAGGGTATGCTGCTTCATAAGCTGCAAGTTTCTCGTTCCACGCTGCTTCCTTAGCTGCGCCTGCTTCTTTCGCATCCCACTCTGAGTAAACTTCCGACGGAATTTCAAAAGGACCGTGCTCCCAACCTAATTCTTTACGTGTTGCTGCAATTTCTTCAGCGCCTAGTGGAGCACCGTGACAGTCGTGCGTACCTGCTTTGTTTGGAGAACCAAAGCCAATCACTGTTTTAGTGCAGATTAGAGTAGGGCGAGGGTCTGCTTTAGCCGCTTCAATCGCTGCGTTGATAGCGTCAGAATCGTGACCATCTACCGCTGGGATTACGTGCCAGCCGTAAGCTTCGAAACGCTTAGGTGTATCGTCAGAGAACCAACCTTCAACTTCGCCATCGATAGAGATACCGTTGTCATCCCAGAAAGCAACCAGCTTACCAAGACCAAGCGTACCTGCTAGAGAACATGCTTCGTGAGAAATACCTTCCATCAGACAGCCATCACCCATGAATGCATAAGTGTAGTGGTCTACGATGTCGTGGCCTTCTTTGTTGAACTGAGCAGCTAGCGCTTTCTCTGCCATAGCCATACCAACAGCGTTAGTGATGCCTTGACCTAGAGGACCAGTCGTTGTTTCGATGCCTGGTGCGTAGCCGTACTCTGGGTGACCTGGAGTCTTAGAATGCAGTTGACGGAAGTTTTTAAGATCTTCAATTGAAAGCTCGTAACCTGCTAGGTGAAGCAGAGAGTAAATCAGCATTGAGCCGTGGCCGTTAGACAGGATAAAACGGTCGCGGTCAGCCCACTCTGGGTTTGCTGGGTTATGGTTTAGGTGAGAGCGCCAAAGTACTTCAGCGATGTCTGCCATACCCATAGGTGCGCCTGGGTGACCAGAGTTTGCTTGTTGTACGCCGTCCATGCTTAGAGCACGAATAGCGTTAGCTAGATGTTTGCGATTCATAAGAACTTCCGAATAAAAATTAAGAAAAACAAAATTGATAAAAGTAGGGGAACTGAACGTTCCCCTATTTGAATTTGGTAAGAGTGATTACAGCTTAGCTGCGATCATGTCTTCTAGTTTGCCTTGGTCAACGGCGAAGTTGCGGATGCCTTCAGCCAGTTTCTCAACAGCCATTGCATCTTGGTTGTGGTCCCATAGGAACTCAGCGTGAGTCATCGCTGCTGGACGCTCTTTAGTACCGTTAGAGTCGATAAGCTTCTCTACTACTTCGCCTTCTGCTGCTTCTAGGTCTGCTAGAAGTTGAGGAGCGATAGTTAGACGGTCACAACCAGCAAGTTCAAGGATCTCGCCGATGTTGCGGAAGCTTGCGCCCATAACAACAGTTTTGTAGCCGTGGTCTTTGTAGTAGTTGTAGATATCTGAAACAGAGATTACGCCTGGATCTTCTGAAGCTTCGAAATCACGACCTTCTTTCGCTTTGTACCAGTCCATGATGCGACCAACGAAAGGAGAGATTAGGAATACGCCAGCTTCAGCACAAGCACGAGCTTGAGCGAAAGAGAATAGAAGCGTTAGGTTACAGTTGATGCCTTCTTTCTCTAGGATTTCAGCAGCACGGATGCCTTCCCAAGTAGAAGCCAGTTTGATAAGGATGCGGTCATTAGTGATACCAGCGTCGTTGTACATTTTGATAAGTTGACGAGCTTTAGCAACGCTGCCTTCCATGTCGTAAGAAAGACGAGCATCGACTTCAGTAGAGATACGGCCAGGTACAACTTTTAGGATTTCTTTACCGATGTTCACGTTAAGCATGTCGCAAGTATCTTGAACTTGCTGTGCTTTATCACCGCTTTGCGCTTTTGCGTATTCGATAGAAGCATCGATTAGAGGAGCGTACTCAGCAATTTGAGCAGCTTTAAGAATTAGAGATGGGTTAGTTGTTGCATCTTCAGGAGTGTACTTGCTGATAGCTTCGATATCGCCAGTGTCAGCTACAACAGTTGTTAGTTTACGAAGTTGCTCTAATTTATTGCTCATTTTGATCATCCTATGTATCGCATAACACCTCATTAATGGGAGAGGTGTGGGCATTTGCAAGCTAACTAATGAAGTTCTCAATGGTTGTACCAGTGAGCCAAACTTACATTAATTTAAATTTTTCTCCGAACGAACATTTGCACAGAACATTTGATCGCTCGATGAGTAAATGATGTAGCCATATTTATCCGATCTAGCCCCAAAGTCAACGGTAAATAGTACTGTATGGTGACTTCAGTCAAATATATTTCGCTCTAGTAATCATGGGCTATGCAAGCAAACGTTTAACGAGCAAAGTGAGGTGAATTAATCAACAACAAAACCATGGTTATGACTATGAGCAAATGTACCTTGCTGTTACATATGTTCAGGGTGTAAACTTGTGTATCACTTGCTTAAGCATCGAACATTTGTTCTTCAAGCAGGTAAAATAATTGTTAAATATTGGTTGAGTGGTATATGAGTAAGAATATCCAAGATGTTTCCGAAGAAAACACTGATCTCCTCACTGAAGTAGCGGTTGCTTATTATCAAGATGGTGCCACGCAAGAAGAGATATCTAAAAAGTACTCTATCTCCCGTGCAAAGGTTGGTCGAATGCTCAAGCAAGCCCGAGATGAGGGCATTGTTGAGATCACCGTGAAATATCACCCCGTCTTTAGTGCGAAGATCGAGCAACGTTTGATCGAACGATTTGGTGTAAAGCGTGCTCTTGTGGCACTAGACCAACCAAATGAAGAGAAGCAGCGATTACAGGTTGCTGGTTTAGTGTCTAATTATCTTACCAGTACACTGAAAAACGGTATGGTGGTGACAGTAGGACAAGGGCGAAACGTATCGTCTGTTGCTCACCACACTGGCGTAATTACGCCACGAGACTGCAAATTCGTGTGTGGTATCGGCGGTATTCACCCAAGAGGCGGTATGTTTAATGCCGACCATATATGCAGGCAGCTAGCCAAAAAGTACGGTGGATCTTCTGAAACCTTATACGCGCCGGCTTATGCCGAGAATAAAGCGCAAAAAACCGCATTTATGGAAAACAGCACCGTTAAGCAGACACTCGATCTCGCTCGAAAAGCCGATGTTGCATTAGTCGGTATCGGTGATATGAGTGAAAACAGCTATATGGTCGACTTAGGTTGGTTTACCGCAGGTGAGGTCGTTCAATCTCGTTTATTGCAAGGAGTCGTCGGTGACTTTGCGGGTTATGACTTTTTCGATGTTCACGGTAAAACAGCAAACACAGTAATGAGTGACCGTGTGATTGGTTTGGCCTTGGAAGAATTCCGCCCAATTGCAGAAGTCATTGCCATTGCAGCCGAGAACAGTAAGCCATTAGCTCTATTAGGCGCACTAAGGACCGGTGTGGTCGATGTGATAGCGACCAGCGTAAGTAATGCTTTGACGGTACTTAACTTGGACGAACAACTTAGCGTGAATAAACCAAACGGCAGTGAATAGTAAGATATTTATGCTTCGTTGAATTCACTATTTGAGTAATCATGGAAATTCCCCCTAATGAAACCAGTGCAATAAGGGGGATAACTATTAGACATGACTCGAATAGTGAATTTGTTCAGCGGTTGAAAGAATTATCACTCTTTAATGTTAAGCCACACTAAAGGAGATAATTATGAAACTGTCATTTATCACACACGCTATTTCTAGCAACAGTGACCAATCAAGTTCTATCTTTAAATCTATTTCTATCTTTGGGCTTAGCTCAATAGCCACGGTTTGTATGCTCACACCTACAGTACATGCCGATGATAAAGTCGTCGCAGGGTATTTTGCGGATTGGCAATATCTGAATAAAGACAACCCTTATACCGTTGACGACATACCTGCAGACAAGCTCTCACATATTATTTACGCCTTCTTGAGCATGTGTGGTCCTCATAGCGGTGCTGGTGAGCCCGTCCAAAAACAAATTCAGCAGCAATGTGCAGACAAACAACCATATACCGCGATTATTGTGGATAAAGAAGCTGCGTTAGAAGTCGATTTCGGAGACGTGGGTGTTGATGTCGCCTATAAAGGTCACTTTGCCCAGTTAGCTCAACTGAAGGCCGACAATCAAAATATCAAAATTTTGCCCTCATTTGGAGGGTGGACAATGTCTGAACCTTTCCATGCGATGGCGAAAGATCCTCAAGCCATTGCGCACTTTTCAAAAACTGCTGTTGAATTGATCCAAAAATACGACTTCTTTGATGGTATTGATCTTGATTGGGAATACCCAGGAGGCGGCGGCTTAACCACTTCGCCTTGGAACCCAGAGACGAAACTAACGGATGAGCAAAAAGCGCTAGAGCGTGAAGCTTTTACTCTTTTAGTAAAAACAATCAGAAGTGATTTGGACGCTCTATCAAAGACGACTCAAAGAGATTACGAGCTTTCAACGGCTGTCGGTGTTGGTGCTAAGGCAGCTCAAATTGACTGGAACGCAGCTAGCCCATATCTGACGAACATGTTTGCGATGACGTATGACTTCCTCGGAGGCTGGGGAACTCAAACAGGTCACACAACAAACTTACATGCCACCGAGCGTAGTTGGTGGGGAATGGGAGCTGATGTCTTCATTAATCAGATGATAGAGCAAGGTATTCCTAGCGAGAAGCTCGTGATCGGGGCGGCTTTTTATGGTCGAGGTTGGCAAGGGACAAAAGACTTTGCTGGAGAGCTGCCTAAAGGTGACCTAGTTTCTGAACAAGGGGCGCAGTTTGGTACCGGTGAAAACGGTTACTTCATGTTTTGGGATCTTATGAATAACTACAGCAGTAAACAAGGTTATGAGTATAAGTATGATGAGCAAGCTCAAGCACCTTATTTGTGGAACCCAGATAAAAAAGTATTCATATCTTTTGAAGATCAGCGTTCTATTAAAGCAAAGGCAGAATGGGCGAAGAAATCAGACCTAGGCGGCATTTTTACTTGGGAATTATCAGGAGATCCTTCCGGACAGTTGATCGATGTTATGCATAGTGAAATGAATAAAAAGTGAAATGAATAAATAACCGAACAGAAAATATCTAGAAAATAAGGTAGGTGTTTATCTGCCTACCTTATTTAGCTCGTCTATTTAACTCGCGTTCTTAAACAGAACATTCCGCGTGCTCGGTCACTTTCTTGTTTAGGTGAGTAGCCAGCTCATAATAAGGAATAGGGCGAGAGAAGTAATAGCCTTGCATTAAGTCACATCCACATGCCTTTAGAATTGCGAAGTGTTCGTTTGATTCTACGCCTTCTGCTAATACCACCATGCCGAAGTTCTTACCGATTGCGATGATGTTTTGCACCATGGTGAGTGACTGCTGATCGACAGCAATGTTCTCAATAAAGCTCTTATCGATTTTAAGTTCATCGATAGGCAGTGCTTTCAACATACTTAGTGATGAATAACCTGTCCCGAAATCATCTAAAGAGATCTTTATATTCTTCTCTTTGAGGGCTTCAAAAGTCGGTTTCACCAAAGTCACATCTTCAATGAACAAGCTCTCGGTAATTTCTAGCGTTAAACAGCTAGGAGAGAGTTGATACTTTTCTAGTGTCGCGAACAAGTGCTCAGAGAAGGATTGATGAGAAAACTGACGCACTGATATGTTGATCGACAGCCCGATCTTTTGTTCTGTTGTTCGGTGCAAGTGGGCGATCTGCATAATGCTGGACTCAATAATAAAAGTCCCCAGTTTTTGCATTAAACCCGTGTTCTCTGCTATCGGTATAAAGACATCTGGCGGAACAAAACCCAATTCCTCATCAATCCAGCGCACGAGTGCTTCTACACCATGAATACTTTCATTTGCACGAACCAGCGGTTGGAAAACCATGAACAGCGTTTGTTTCTCGATAGCGATGCGTAGCCTTTGTTCTACTTTCATTTTGTAGAGATGAGCATCTTGCATTTCCGTTGTGAAAATACTGTACGAGTTTTGCTGCTGTTTCGCTTTGTACATTGAAATATCGGCAGAACGTAACAGGCTATCCAGATCTTTTCCGTGTTCTGGGAAACGCGCTACGCCGATGCTGCAACCTAACAAAAACTGAGCGCTTTCAACTTCATAAGGTTGAGAAAGCACTTCAATAATGCGCTTGGCGAGTCGTTTAATTTCAGCTTCATTCGACAAGGGCGTCAAGAACAAAAACTCATCACTGGATTCACGTACCAATAGGCTGAGGCGAGATCGGAACCTCATCAAACGCAAAGCGATCTGTTTGAGAACCTTATCTCCAAAGTCATGCCCGTGGGTGTCATTGACGCATTTAAAGTTATCGATATCGATAAACAACAGCGAAAACGGCTCTGACTCATCGTCAATCCATTTACCAATGTTTCTACGCATGTACAAACGGTTTGGCAGAGAGGTTAAAGGGTCATGGTTCGCCTGATAAATGAGTTGGCTACGAGTCCGTTGTTCATTCTTGGCAATCGACTTAACCAAAAAGTAGAAACCAAACTGAAGAAAAATAAAGGCAACGAAAAGAATGCTGAACTCTTGTATGAATATACTATCGACGTGAGTTAGATCCGTACGTCCTACCACCCATAATTTGTAGTTTGGGATGTATTTCGCGCTCATCAAAGAGTGGTACTCTTCATCGTCGACGACAAAAGAATAGGTTTCTTGCCCATTCATCGCTTCTTGTACGCTAATTCCGAAGTGGTCGGTAAAGATACTTGCAATACGCTGTATGACATCTTTGCCGACTGGAGAGGAATAGGCACTCTCAGATTCAATATCACTTGAATAAAACTGGCGATAGCTGTCTTTTCTGATCAGGCTTAGTGTATTGAAACTTCCGGCGTGAGCATTATTTTCAAATACGATCGTTGCGTCTAATCGTAGCCCTGCGGTCATTACTGCATCGGTTTTCTTGCCATCGATTGAAATGGATTTTCTCAGCGGGATGACTAAGCTATTCAACGAATCTTGAAAATAGGTACGGCCAAGCACCATGCTACTGCTTGATAGGGCGTCTAGGAAGGAGCCTCTGGTTGGCGCGTATTGCAGCAAGTTCCTTTGATTCGCAAGTTCGAGATTTGAGCTAATCGAGAGGTAATCACCGTCGGTGTTCAACAAGCCAAACGCTGCTATCGCAGGGTGGGTCTCAAGTAGCTTGTCTAATATTGGCCTAATCTGGATAGATGCAGTACGTGTGAAATCAGACTGTTGAGCCAGTTGATGGCCAACCACTTCTAACAAGGCTTCTTGACTGGTCAGCAGCGAGTTGACGGAGCTAGAAAAAAGCTCAACCTGAATGTGTTGCTGCTCTATGAAGTCGTCTCTGTTTGCTTTCCAGTTTGTTATTCCCAACGCGGCGAAAAGTATCAGGGTCAGTAGTACGACAAACGCGTACAGCGACCAGATATTTTGCTTAAATAGAGCCATGAGATGCCTTTGTTGGTTACTACTTTTAACAGACTGCAAGTGACAAACTATTGGGTTGTCAGCGCGATTCATGCAACGAAAAATACAAACATCAATGATGAAAGTATTAATGGTTAAATAGTGTAACGACTACGAGCAGAGATTCTTGAGTGAAAAATTAGTATTCATAACGTCGATAACGATTAGTTTATGATTAATCACGAATTATGGTTAGCAAGTTGATGTGGGTTACAAATCAAACGGCGTGAATCGAGTCTTGGTCTCAAATGAACATAGCGTTAACTGCGACATAGAGGCTTACTTCATGAGACGTGGAGCCATCATTATCAGTAAGCTCTTTATGCATGCGCAGTATATTCTAATAGTTGCATTAAGCGAAGTTGAATTACTTTTTAGTCACGGCGATAGGGAGTTTGTCGTTAGCACCCCATTCCGTCCATGAACCATCGTAAACACCCATTTCACCGTTATAGCCAGCGAGTTTAGCGGCTAATAATATGATGCAAGCTGTTACGCCAGAGCCACAGCTAAAGAACATAGGTTGAGAAGGCGTTAATTCTAGCGTTGAAAAGATATCAATAAGCTCTTCTTGGGACTTTAACTTGCCGTTTTTGAGTACTTGGGCAAATGGTAGGCAAATAGAATTCGGTATATGGCCACTACGCAAGCCTTCACGTGGTTCAGGAACTTCTGAATCGAAACGAGCTTGAGAACGAGCATCTACAATGTTTGCGCTCTTGTCAGTTGAGTAACCTTCAATCTGCTGAGCACTGACAAAGTAGTTGTCTTGAATATGGCCTTCAAAATTGCCCGCTTTTACTTCGGTGCGATAGTCAGTCTCGGTCGCGTAACCGGCTTCGATCCAAGCTGGCAAACCGCCATCTAAGATGAATACGTCGTTGTGTCCCATTGCCATAAACATCCACCACGCACGAGGAGAAGCGAAGGTTCCGGAGTTATCGTAAACCACAATCGTACTGTCTTGATTGATGCCAATTTCTTTTGTGCGAGTGTTGAAGTGTTTTTCGCTCGGAAACATGTGAGGAAGCAGAGTGTGCTTGTTACAAAAGTCTTTGTCGTAGTCAAAACGAATAGCACCAGGAATCATTTGTCCTTTGATCTTTTCTGACTCGCTTGGAATTTGAAACTCGATGCTGGCGTCGAGGATGATGATATTGTCTTCTGCTAGCAAACGTTGTTGAAGTTGTTGTGGTGAGATGAGTGGCTGATTCATTATTGTTATATCCATTCTTGTTGTTTTAGCGATTCTTACTGTTTTAGCGAATACAGTGGTAGAGCGATTACTGTTGCTTTTGCGAATACAGTTGCTTTACGAATACCGTTGTTGCATCGATGGCTACTGTGCAGCTCGACAGTGGATGAACTGATAACTGCTTTGTCCGGTTATTTGATTGTTTAATGTATCAAGCGCGACCACAGAATCAATAGGGCAGTCTGTGGTAGGAGCAATAGAGAGCCGAAATACGTCATTATCTTTTGTCTGAACCGTCAGATAACGCCTGTGCCCATCTAAGGATTGAGTAAGCGTGTTCGAAATTACTTTGGCTTGAATACGTTGCCCCGTCTCTGATGTTAGCGGGAAATAGGCAAGGGCAACTAACACGCCTACGCCACACATTAAGATAAATAGACCTATTTTTAACTGTTTCATGAGAGTAAGTCTTTGAAGGTTATGTTGAAAATATAAGTGAGGTTGGTGGTAAAGTGAATGCTACTCGCTAAGAAAGCTGAATTAACTGCTCTTCGACGAAAATAAAAAAGTGAGCATTTCTGCTCACTTCCTACTTACAAACAATCCATTTTGACTCTGTTTCGTCAGAGATCTCGCTAACGACAAGTTACCTGCTGTTAAACAATTTACTGCCAGACAATCTGAGAGTCGCCGCTAGAAACCACTTGTTGTAATGGAGGTTGACCATCGTAAAACCAAATCTCTATCAAGAGTGCGTCATGGTTTACTGGTGCTGCAAAGTTGGAGGCGAACACACCGTTATCTAGTGGGCCCGCAATGACCTTGCTGGAGTAATCCGGCTTCAAGGTTGAGTCATCTCTTGTACTAAAGCGGCTATAAACGGTCACAAAAGAACGGTCTGTCGAAATGCTGCTGATGTCAATGTTGAGATCAAACTGTTCAACAGAGTTGTAGTCAAATCCATCAGGTACCACCAAATCACTCATCGTATAGCTCTGCGCTGCTACCGCACTTGTCGCGGGAGACGGCGAAGGCGTTGCTGTTACCGGAGTCGTTGCTGTTACCGGATTCGACGGAGTTGCAGGTGTCGAGGGTGTAGATGGTGATGCCGTAGATGTACTTCCGCCCCCACCGCCGCCGCCTCCACAGCCGGCTAATACTAATGGCGCTGCAGCTAAAATAACGGCTAGTGACTTCTTGATGTTCCAAGTGCTTTGTACAGACATACGTTTTTCCTCAAAGAGATTGCGACTTGAATCAACGCAATGATTGTCTCGATATTGTTTAGTGTGAATAGTCATAACGTCTCTCCTTATGGTTCGTAACGTTGGTTGTCTGCAGGTGATTGGTACCATGTTTGGTTCGTTTCACCGCCGGATTCTGCGTATTCTTTAAACCCTGGGTAAGCGGTAACAATATCGACGTACTCTAAAGGCCACTCCCATTCGTCATCCGAAGTCACTATTAGTGCCCAAGGGTGGTTTTCTACTGTTTTGAAGTATTTACCTGTTGATGGATTACTGTCATCGACGCCTAAACCAGCTTCAAAGAGGTTAGTGGTATCAAATGCTTCGGTTGGAGCTTGGTCTGGCAAGTGAACCTCCCAGCTGCGTCCTGGATGTAGAGGTAGGTTTTCACCATGATAATACCCAGGCGTTGCGAAGATGAACGGGTCGTAAGGCATATCGGTCCAGCTGCCAGTACTCACACCGTCACCGGCTAAAGTAATACCAATTTGGAACGAGAACTGCTCATCTTCTTTACATCCATTACTGGTGCGGTAGAAGGTACAGCCAGTGCTGATTTTTTCTGTCAGGTCATTGGCGATAACAAAGATTGCTTCGCTACGTCCATCTTCTAGGTCAAGGTCAGTGAATACGCCGTTGTGTTTCATGTAAGAGCTACCACTACTCACCAAGCTCGGGTCGAGGTTAGGAAGTCGAACAGCAAAACCATTTCTGTACGATGCCCCGACAGCAGCTAGGCGGCCGTCGATAGTTGATTTAACGACTTTTCCATCTTTAAGGATTTCAGTAATACGATACATAAGAACAGCATCGTTCATGTCGTAGTCAGCTTTATAAGGCCAGTTATCTTCGTACGCGAGCGTTGCGTAACCAGAAGCACTTGGGAAGTAACGAGCAGTGGCACCATCGTTAAGAACATCGACTTGAATATCGACCACCTCACCAGAGGTAGAACCGCCAAAGTAGCTCAGGTTGGTTTGTTGGCTGAATCTAAATCGAGCCCAGGTAGTACCGGTCAGTGCGTTGATATCAACATTAAGGAACAGATCGTTCTCACCAGCATCGAGCGCGTAATCTGTAAACACTTGCTCGTTGGCGCCATCGAAGCTGCCATCTTGGTTCCAGTCTATCCAAGCTGAAAGGTAACCGGTTGTTGAAGCTTCAATCACAACTTTTGAATCAAGTCCGGCTTCAAGTGCGGTAACAAAACCGATACCACCGTTGGCCCATTCATCATCCACCCCGACAGTTTCATCTGATTGAGGTGTGACATAACCATCTAGATCCGCATCTGGAGGAGTTGTACCTAACCATGTGATGCCATCGAGTTCATGTCGAGGGCCATTGCTCGCCAGTAACGTTAGGTAGCTGTCTGGAGCATCACCGAAGTCGATGTTTGAGTCTTCATCAACAACAGGTGCATTAGCACAACGAGCACCATCGTTTTGACCAGAAGCTGGGCCATTCGATACGAACTCTACAGCAGGAACGACACCTGCAGCGATGTTTGCAGCGTTATCTGGGGATAGGTTGATACGGTAGATCTTACCGTCTTGATTTCGAGATACGTAATAGTAGCCGTTTACATCAAAATAACCTGCGCCAAACGTCCCTGTTTCTCCGGTATCACCAATATAGGTTTCTGCACCTGTAGTTGGGTTGAAGCTGTACAAGCCACCCGAGTTATTGTCGATACCATATAAAGAGCCATCACTTGGATGGAAAGCAAAATCAGTCAGTTTTACAGTTGCAGGGCTGCCTGCGATTTTGTTGACCGTGACGGTCGCATTCGGATCAGAGTCTAAAGGAGAGAGGTCAACAGTAAATAGTCCCTTACCTGTACGATACAAGTAGTAAACATGGTCATAGACGTCGCCGACATAGAAAGTGTGATCGGTTGGTAAGCCACTGGTATTGATAACTTCTGCTTGGAAGTCTTGACCAAGACGCACTAAACGTTTGTTGGTGGTGTCATAGCCATAAATATATCTGTCTTGAAAGTCGAAACCGACACCATTGATATTGGCATTCATACCCGTATCGTCTTCCAACAGAGTGGTTGAACCTGTTACAAGGTTTACCCCCCAAACTTCAACGGGTTTCGACTGAAAGAGGTATGCTTGACTAGGGCAGGTATCGAATGGCGCTGCGTTGGCGACTAGAGGGGCACTTAATAGCAAACTTAACGTTGTAATTCTCATATCTACATCCTTGTGATGGAAGGTCTAGATATTCAATCAAGTTACGTGCCAGTTTTAAGTGTTTGATTTAATGGGTTTTTATTATTTATCGAGTTCAGTTTCCAATTTGAGTGTCAATATGAAAGTGTGCCATCCAAATAGCCAAAGGCCTTTATATTTCTATTTGATTAGAGCTAAGGATACAAGAGCTTAGGCGGTAATTACGAGTGATTGTCTAATAGGCTCTGTATGTATTCACTCGTGAATGGAACAATATCTGAGACCACTTTGGATGCTAAAATGCTTTCAGCGTTAGCTTTTATTCTGACATATCGAAAATGCTTGCCATAAACCTTTACTCCTCCAAACGGTAAACTCTTTCCTTTGTTAATCAATTCACAATCTGAGTTTGATTCATAAAGGGAATACCCCAGGGCAAAGCCATGTCGGGTCGGCCTCAAGCAGTAACTCAAGCATCTCCTGCTGTGTTAAACCTCGCTCCTTTCTGGCTTGTTCTAAGAAGTGTGCAAACGTGAGTGGCATTCTTTGTCCTCGATAATCTCTATTATGGTAAGTATTGTTCGATTGCTTATGTAATTCAATCTTCTTTTATTAGAATTTAAACTATAGCTTATCGGGCAGGTTTTTATTATAGATGTAGATAAAACGAAGGTAGGTATTACTAGCTTTACTGTTGATGGTTTTATCGAATCGGCATTTTCGGCAAATGGAATTTTCAAATGCCCAATATTTCTTTTCCAGTGTTCCGCATAATTTATTTCGTCCTGTCACCGATGAGCGTTAACAAATTTAAACGCAGGAGCGGGATTACTAATTTATGAAATATTTAATCTTTAAAGGAAAGTAAAATGTTTAACTTCAAAAAAAGCGCACTAGCATCAGTTCTTCTTATGGGTATGGCAGTAAGTGCAGGTGCTAACGCATCTTCAAATGCTACTGTTATATGGAGTGGCACTGTTCCAGTAACTAACGCATCAGATGCACTTATCATCACTGGCCTAGGAGGTGATACAACAGCGCTTAACGGTACTATCACTCCAAGCACAGACGGTGTGTTTGAATCAGATACTATCGTACTTGAGTCTCACTTAAATGATGGTGATGCTGTTACTCCTGTTGTTGGTGCATTAGCTTCAGCTAACTGGACTCTAGTTGATGCATCAGTAGCTTTTGACGGTGTGGCAAACCCATCTCAAGCTGTTGAGATTAATGTAAATGGTGCACCAGTAGCCGTTGGTGATGTTGTTTCTGGTGAAGAAACTATTTCAACTAAAGTTAAGCAGACTGCTGTATTACCTGAATCTGAAGTAGGTGGAACTACTGTTCAAGCATCAGTAACGGTTATGGCTGACCTTGTTTAATTTGTAGAAAATTCCCGATTCAAAGGCTCGTAGTAATTACGAGCCTTATTTCTCTACGATGGTAGTCAATATGAAAAAAGTTTTAATACTATTGGCTTTCATGAGTATGAATGCCAACGCCGATTTCAAAGTGCTTTACATTACTACGAGCCTCGATGTAGGCAAACTTTATACAAATTCAATTAATTCTGTTGAATTTATTCCGGCAGTTCTGGAGTTGACGTCAAATCAAGACAAAACAAAATTTGATGATGTTAATACCACATTAAGAATTGAAACAGATATACCTTTTGAGTCTTCGGATATTCCTTATATTTCAACGTTAACAAAAAATACGTCAATTTGTACGGACTACTCTGGAGTGAGCAATGTTCAGGATGATTTCGTTACATTAACGATTGACGGGATAAGTTTGTCAGAGGGTGAATCCGTCTCTTTTTCAAATTTCAATTTAAATGATGGCGACAATAAGTATAGTGAGCATGACATTATATTAAGTTTTCAGTCATTTAAAGATATCATCACAGCGGGCCAAGCGGAGAGGTGTAATGGTGAGATAGAGTTCAATATAGAGGTAGATATATAATGTTCAGGTTCAAACTCATAACAATGGCAATTTTAGTGTTATTGCCTGTGTATTCGTATTCAAGTTATAGTCAAAATGTTCTTGAAGGTTTTGAAGAACTGTTTGAATTGAAAGAGTCAACAGTCCGTATACGTAACTTAGATGGTTCCCTTACTTCACCGATCCCATTTTTAACGTCGTTTAACACGTTAAAATTAGACTCGAATAATAAAAAAGCGATCGCACAGGTATCTGACTATTTAAATGATAATACAGTGTCGGCTGAGTACCAGCAGAAGATCATAGATCAATTAATGGTTGGCATACAAGATCAGTCTGAGTGTTTAGGTAAGCTCGATGAGTGTGAGTTGTACCCAGAAACGTTTGAGATCGTTCATAACTATAACGATCAAGAAGTCTATCTTTTTGTATCTCCACAGGTGTTGTCATACTCGAATCTCGATAAAGAACTGGTATACCACTCGTCTCTGAGTCAACACAATGGGTTAATCAATTCATTTGATCTGTACGTGAGTGAATATCAAGATCAAGACTCAATCGTTTCTTTAAATAATGAAACGACACTGGGGCTACCTTACGGATACCTCAAAACTGATTTCAATGCCAACAACAGTGATAACGGTTCTGAATTGTATGAAGCGGCATATCATTTAGATATCGATTCTTACTCAATAAAAGCGGGTCATTTTGAATTTGAGCCAGAGGTTAACTCAACTGACTTCCTGAATAACACCGCTCGAGTTGCTCAAAACTCGCTCACGGTAGGTACCTCTAAAAAGTTGCTCGTAGGCGGACATAATAACGACAAAGTATTGAGCTTTTATGCGCCAACAAGTGGCGGTGTACAAGTTCTTCGTGATGGTCGATTGATTTTTCAAGATAACGTACCAGAAGGGCAGAACTCAATTCCTTACAGCAAGTTACCATCTGGTCGCTATGAAGCTGTACTTGAGGTGACAAGTGGTGGGCAAGTTGTTAATACCCAGACTTATCAAGTATATAACACCAAAGGTGACTCTCTGACTCAGGGGGAAGTGGATTTCGTTGCCACTGCGGGTATGTTTTCAGGAAGCCATTACGACTACACGGAACATGGCATTAAAAATATTGAAGACGATGTTTATGGCAAGGCATTAGCTAACTACCAACTCACCCGTTCGTTGCAAGTAGGCTTGGGCGGCTTGGTCACGGACAGTGGCACTATGTACACCGTTGGTGGTGCATACAATCTGATTGATTGGGATTTGAGTACTGAAGCTGTGTACAGCCAATTCGAAGACGCATCTCACTTTAATGCTAATATCGGTATCCCTTATTTAAGTCTATCTTATGAGTCTCTCGATAATGAACTTGGTGATCCAGTTGCTTCTTATATGTACGGATATGCCGATTATTCACGTCTATCGTTGAATTCTTCGTACAGCTTCCGCGGTGGACAATCTATGTATGCGGTTTACTCGCTTAATAACGACAAGCAGTTAGACAATTTAGGTAACTCGGATGAACAGGAACAGCAGTTTATTTCCGTTGGTTACAGCACGCCCACAGTTTTAGATTCTCGAGTTAATATTAACGTCGATTACTCTGAGGCGACGGACGACATATCAGTTAATTTGTTATGGAGTGTCCCGTTGTCAGACACAGTAGAAACTATCGTGGGCCTGACGAGTGATAGTGATGACATTAATCAATTTAAAACAACAGTAAGACGAAATCAGTTAATTGACTCAGACTCCTTTAATACGTCGCTTGAGGTGAGTAACACCTACGATCGACAACAGGATGATATGTATCAAGATGCGTTATTGGCGACCAGTGGCACGACTAAATACGCTCGAATGAATGCCTCCGCCCATACGTCCACCAATGGCACGAGTGGTATCAATGCTGGCTTGTCTAGCACTCAAATCGTGACGACAGACGGCGTTTATATTACCGATAAAGCGGCAACGTCTTATACGCTTGTCGATATTCATCAGTCGCAGAATACAGAGCAGACGTTTGATGAAAAAGGTTACTTCTCTCTTAAAAAAGAAGGGCGAAACAACAGTAAGTTCATCGTATATAACGATGAAACCGTTGTGCCTTTGGAAGACTATAGTCAATATCGTGCGAAATTTGATTCAGAGAGCGTTGATCTTTACAACTCTGGTGATAGTAACGTAACCGTGTTTACACACCCAGGTACGGTTGCTTCTATTGAGCCAAGAGTTAGTCGCGTCGTTTCGTTTGTTAGCGCCTTTAATGACATATCAGAACAGCCGATTACAGAAGTGAAGTGTCATGGAGAAGGTTGTATTGAAGTCAATGAAATGGCCGACGGTGTTTATAGAGTAACCGTATTGGAAGGCATGAACTTTGAATTGTCAGCGAAAGAAAGCCAATGCTTACTGCCTTATGAATTTACTTCAACAAATCAGATGAACTTTGGTCAAAACTATTGTTTGCCAATAGCTCAAGAAAAGCAGATAGATTTGATTGATGCAGGTGGACGACTACAAGCGATGTATTTAGGTGCATACGAAAGCTCGATTGAACTGAATAAAGCGCTTAAAAAGCTCGAATTACACGGTTATCGAATTATTCAGAAAGAAGTGGGTTCGTTTAAGGCAATTTATATAGCGCATGAATCTATAAACATGGCGGAAACAATAGCGCTTCATAAAAGAGATATCGATCAGTTAAAACTGTTGGCAAAACGACTTTATCGCACCAACGCCATTACATACCCAGTCGCACAAGTTAATTAAGGAGTGGGAAATGAAATCCAATAAAGTTCTACTAAATTTAGTATCACTCACCGCTATATTGTTATCTATAAGTGTACAAGCTTTTACGGTAGATAAAATGGTTATTGTCTCTGATGATAAAGGGAACGGTATCGTTACGTTAACCAACGACGAGTCTCACCCAATTTTTATCCAAGCAAAGGTGGATGAAATAAATATTATTGATGGAGAACAGGTAGAAAAAAAACAATATACAAGAGACAACTTAAACGATTGGAAGGTGTCATTAACGCACCAGAAGGTAGTTTTGAACCCTGGTGAAGAGAAAGACATTGGCATACGTAGTTTATGCCACAACGCTGCATGCGATAATTCAAAAGATTTGATGTTTATGCTGTCTTTTTCTCCAAGTAAATACAGACCTGGTGAAGTAGTGAGTGGTGTGGAAATTAATTACGGATTCGCACCTGTTTATATTATTCCTACAACACAACCGAATTATTCTTACGAATTAACCAACAACGGTGATAGCCTTAGAGTCGAAAATAAAAGTAATACCATGCTCAATTTTTTTGTAGATGCATGTGTTGCTGAAAACAAAGCCCAATGCAAACAAAAATTTACGGTTGTATCGGGAAGGAATAAGACGTTCCCTTTAACCGAAACTATGCGAAATAACGAGTTGACCATTACCGTGACATCTCACGACAGAAGCTATTCAAAGAAAGAAATGGTGACGAGAGGTAAAATATAATGCCTAGACCTATCCTATATATTGTAGCGTTTATTGCATTAATGACGACAAGCATGGCTCAAGCTGCGTTTGAAGTTCGCGCGGAAGTGAAGGCTGGTGGTGTTCGTTGGGACAATGTGACACGTTACAATGGCAAAATGCTGCCAAGTACGTGGGAAACTCCTCCTATGTTGCAGGCTTCAGAAGCTTGGGCGGCCGCGACATTTTCGGGTACACCTCCAACAGAGATGACTTTAATTGGGGGAAATGGGAATACTTCACCGTCAATATCGATCGATATATCGGGCGTTCAATACAATACTACTGGAATTGAATTTGCCCAGTCAGCGAATACGGTAGGTGGTGGGTGCTCATTTGATGAAGTGTCACTACCGATTGTGACTGTTGAAGGTCCAAACTGTGTTTCGTCTGTTCGATTAATTAATAAACAAAAATCGAGCCCATTTATTTTCCTGAGACCTATTTTCGATATTAACGAAAGTGAAATAGTGTCGGCATTAAGTGGGCTACCAGAGGGGCAATATTCAGCTTCAGTGCCGGTAAATATTCGTTACTACTATGAAAATGACGGCATTATGACTTATCGCAACATCAATGAAGTGATGTTGTTTTCATTTGATTATCAGCCTGTTCAACTCGACAGTGTTTTTGTAAGTGGAGATGGTGTCATGACGCCAGTCTACGACACAATTGGCAAAAGAATAACATCGACAACGTCATTTGATATTACAGCGAACGGCTATTTTAATGACGGAATTGTTTTAACAATGCCCTTACAGTCATACGAATTGGTTAATTCAAGTAACCCTGGTGTGGTTATTCCTTACAGCATTCATTGCGATCAGTGCAGCTCTGGTAACTTAGTTGATGAAGGACAATTAATGTATCAAACAACGGCTATTTCAGAAGGAGCTGGAGTGCAAACAAGTATTAACTTTACTTTAGACTTTGATTACGATATTGAGGGCAGTTCTGCTGTTTCCGGAGATTATTTTGATGAAGTAACGATCATGTTGGAGCCTGGTATTTAAGATGAAAAAAATGAACTTAATGTCATCGATTATCGCTGTGTTCTTATCCATAAGTGTATCAGCAGAGGAGCTGCCTATCCAGATGAGTGGTGGCATGACGTTTTCTGCATTTGATGACAACATGGGACAGACTGAAGCACTTGGTTATAAGGCGGCGGTTGGATATAACATTAGTGAAAACGTACTATTTGAACTTGGCTATGCTGATTATTCTGCTTTTTCTGATTCGGAAATAGATAGTTTACGTGCGGTAATGGTTGAAACCGACTTATTGCTACCCGTCAGTGAATTTGCCTCCTTGTATGCAGGAGTCGGGGGCGCGTTTTCTAGTGACGACACCAATTTTACGGCATCGCTTGGTCTTAAATACCAATTGAGTAAAAATTGGAGCGCCGACCTTGGTTACCAAGGCGTCTTTGATTTAGCTCGTCAACAAGACGATCTATACGCATTTAATGCACTGTTGGTTTATCGTTTTTCAAGCAATGAAGCCGCAGAAGGCCTTTCAGATATTAACCCAAGGCCCAATGTTGACCAGCTTGTTGAAGAGTCGACCCAAGTATCAAGGCCGAAAACCCAATTGGCGTCTATTGTCCCAATTAAGAAGGCGCCATCGTGTCAGCAGCGTTTAGTTGAATACCGAGTGGTTCCTGGCGACTATTTGCTCCGAATTGCAAGAGCATTTGATAGCTCACTTGATGAATTAGTCGAAGCAAATCCAAATCTTAATAATCGTGATTTGAATTTGATTTACCCTGAAGAGAAAATACTTTACCCGAAAGTTAGCTGTTTAGATTAAATTGCCTTCCTTGAAACAGAAACACTGCCAATTTTTTGGCAGTGTTTCTTTGTTTGTAGCAGAGAGTATCTCGCCAATGTAAATGATATCTACACTTGTTTAGCTATCTCGCATCTTGCGTTTTTGAAATTCAAGAGTGCCCAATACCTTCAAACCTGAACGCGCGATACTGTTCACCAATCGAGCTACTCACCTTTATCGTTTGGGCTCGTAAATATGAAAACTAATACCTCAATTATATGCATGAAGGTCAAATATAAGAGAGCGGAGTAATGATCGGACCAAATATTTTAAACATGTATGTACTCATTCTTTTCGCGCTTGGTGTTATATACGCGCTGAGCAAAATAGACGAGTAGTATCCTAAAATTTATTATTTTTAGTAGAGAGAAATATGAAAATTAAATATAATCTATTAACAGTATTCGCAATTTGTTCAGCAATGACTTCTACTGCTGCCAATGCTTTTAATGTCGACAAGATGATTGTCGTCGCGGATAAAAAGGGCAATGGTGTCGTGACACTTATTAATGATGAGTCTCACCCGATTTTTGTTAATGGAAAAGTACAAGAAATTCAGTTTATTGATGGCGACAAAATCGTTCGTAATAGTTATACAAGAAACAATCTAGAT
The DNA here is from genome assembly GCF_041473395.1 of Vibrio sp. 10N.222.55.C6. Classification (NCBI taxonomy): domain Bacteria; kingdom Pseudomonadati; phylum Pseudomonadota; class Gammaproteobacteria; order Vibrionales; family Vibrionaceae; genus Vibrio; species Vibrio sp. 10N.222.55.C6. The sequence goes on along the minus strand of NZ_JBFRSD010000001.1, from coordinate 3,577 downwards.
GATTGGAAAATATCTCTTACGCACCCAAGATTAGTTTTAAGACCTGGTGAAGAGAAAGACGTGGGTGTTCGTAGCTTATGTCACAACACGTCTTGCGATAACAGCAAAGATTTGATGTTTATGCTGCCATTTACTCCTAGTCGTTATAAAGAAGAGGGAGAGAAAATTCACGGTGTCGAGATAAACTATGGTTTTTCACCGGTTTATATTCTGCCTACGACAAAGCCAAGTTTTGATTATAAGATTTACAATCAGGGCGAGAATTTACGCATCGATAATAATAGTAATACGCTAATTGATGTTTATGTTAACTCATGTACAACAGAAAAAAATACGCAATGCAAACAAAAGTTCACTGTTGTATCTGGTCGGGATAAAACGTTTTCTCTTGCGGAATATACGCAAAGTGAACAACTTAATGTAACCGTAACATCTTACGATAAAAAATACTCTAAAGAGATGCAACTGCCTATTCAGTAATAGGAACGCTGAAAATAGACATAATTATAGGCCTTCAATGATTAATGCTAATCAAGGACGATCAGCATTCATTACCCATGTTCAGTGCTAATTTTAGCCTACATGGCATCACTGTTATCAGCAAAGTGTAAATGCCCAATACAACATTAAATACAAATCATAAAATCAATTTTGAAATCAATAAAAAGTAAAGAGAAGTAATATGAACCTTTTAAGCAATAAGCCAGGAGGAAGCATTCCCCTGGGTTTTGTCGTCGCTACTACGCTTACCCTTTTTGGGTGTGGTGGAGAGGGCAGTGAAGGAAGCTCAGCAAGTGTTTCCCCTAATACTCAAAGCGCGACGCTTTCCGCTCAAAATGCTACCTACTCGACTGGCTATGCTGAATCGTTCGAGGTTGACCTGTCGTCAAAGGTATTTTCATCAACGGGTGGTGGCTTTGCGCTGAGTGAAGTCGAGGTCTTGTCTAATGATGATAGCTGCCAAGTAGAAAGTATGACGGAAACAGGGTTTGTAATTCAGGCCTTTGATACCAAGGTGTGTGACTATCGATATCATGTGACTCCTAAAACATTGTCGCCAATGAGCCGTATGGCTGAAGCGCCAATGAGTGATAGTAGTAGCTCAGAAGGTTCGAGTTCTGCGGTTACGCGCATTGCGGTAAGTAGTAATCCTAGCTCAACCGAACTGGTTCCAGTAAGTGCAACAACACTGATTAATGAAGATGTGAGTGTTTTACTGAAGGACGAATTGGAGAAAGTCGGCTTTACGTTAGGTGACGAGTTTGTATTAACGGAGCTTACACTACCGTACGGTCGCTCGAGCTCAGTTCAAATAAATAGTACAGATGACCAGACTATGGATTATACCCCGCCGTCAGGTTTTACCGGCATTGACCGTGTTCTTTATACGTTAGAAGACTCGGTTAATGGCCTTGTGCTGATGGGGGTTTTAGATGTTGCGGTGGGCTACGAAGCTAACCAAGGTTTTACGATTGACGATAATATTGTATATCCAGTTGTTGTCTACGTATTGACCGATGAAGAAATCGACATCAGCGGCTTTGTTTCCTCGGACGATAGTGATGATTATCAATTGGTGTATGTTGAATCGTTTAACGCAAAAGCGGTACCTAAAGATCCACTGGACACTCAGAATAAAACGATCGTCTTTCAAGCGTCACAACCAGGTTACCACTATATTAGTTTTGCGGTTAGTGATCATAATGGAGTGTATGACATGGGTTTGATTCGTGTTGAAGTGACCGATCCTAATCAGTCATCAAAATGGGACGACATTTCTCATTTGTTGGATCTCTATATTGGACCACCCACCGCACTTGATGCAGCCGGGCAAGGCTCGCCTTATGATATAAAACTGAACGATGATGGCTACAGCCCAGCGATTGATATGGCTGGTTTTCGTTATCCGTCGGCCGTAGCATACTGCGACACCATCGGTGGTTCAGTGCCGACGTTTGATCAACTTAAGCTGATGGCCACTGATACCGATGTTCAGGCGTTACATAACTGGCCTGTTAAAGCGCAATACCTCGCTTATGATGACGGAGCAGATCTGGTTAAGTGGGTGGATCTTAAAGATGGCAGCACCCTTACAGGCGATGTCGATCCAACATCGGCTTATTATGTGACATGTGTTAAGCAAGGTTTAATTACTGTATTGCCTACCTCAAGCACGGAAGTTGTCGCGGATGGAGTTGATGTTGGTTCTGTATTTGTTGAGTTAAAACTCGGTCAAGAAGTAAGACCAGATACCCTTGTGACGGCTTCTGTCTCTAGCCCAAATGTGACATTGGACAGCGATAACGTTACCACAGACAGCTATGGTATTGCCGAGTTTCGCTTAACCAGTTTAAAAGCGGAAACCGTCACATTAACCCTTGATGTGGGTGGCATTACTCAAGACTATGAAGTTAAGTTTATTGGTGATGAAAAGACGGCTGCAGTGTCATCAGAAGCAACGATTGACACGGTACCTTATACGTCAGTGGAAGGTGGCCAGGTTACTGCGACCTTGACCGATCAAAATAGCAACCCAGTAGAAGGTTACTCAGTCATTTCAGTGGTAAGTACAGAACAGCACCCAGACACCGCAGAAATGGTTACTCCTATCCTTGAAGCGGAAACGACTCAAACCGATGAATCAGGTGAGCAAAAAGTGCGGGTAAAGTGGGATACAAACTATCAAACCCCAACAACGACCATGACCTTTGATGTGGCGTCATCTTACACCACAACAACCAATACACAGACTAATGCGATTAGCCAAGTTACCTTTCATGCCTTATTGTGTGGTGGCCAAGTTGGGGATGATGATCAACAAAACGCCGCGGGTGCCTGTGTTAAAATTGCGGAAAGCGATGGAAAGTTGTTTACCGGTACTCCAAGTGAGAGCTTTTTAAACGCTGTTGGCTATAGTAATTACAACGGTAGTCATGTTGAAATTAGCCCTGATGATGGTCCTTCAGGATCGTTTGCAATGTTTAGTTTTACTGAAGCACATAGCCTTTGTGAACATTATAATACACTTGAGCTTAACGGGAGAGATGATTGGGCTTTAGCAAATATGGATGAGTTGATGAGTCTTTCTAATAACTTTGGTCACATGTACACCGCGAAGGGTTGGGCGACCGGCAGCTTCTACTGGTCGTCGACGGCTAGTGGTTCCGTCTACTACCGCGTGAACCTCCGCTCTGGCACCGTCAGCAGCAGCGGCCCATCCAATCTGTTCTACGTCTCGTGCGTATCAGGTTCTTAGGGTTCAACGTTCAGAGTTTGCGGCCCGCAGGGCCGTTTTTTCTTTTTATAGAGGGTAGCGGTTTATTTTCTAAACTCAGTAAGGATTAATATGGATATTGAAACAAAACTCAAGCTTAGTCAGCAACAAGGCTTTGTTTCCTAAATCAGGGAACTAATGCTTAAAGCTACGATCAGATCATCTAAGTTCACTCACATACTTAGAGCAATGCCAAAGCCTCGCTACAGAACAACTAACTGGAAACAATATAACCAAGCCCTAATCAATCGTGGTTCACTGACATTCTGGATTGATGAGGAAGCGATTCAACAGTGGAAGCAA